>CAZASC010000224.1:0-5469 GCA_964487695.1 uncultured Victivallales bacterium | reverse complement strand
CGCCCAACTGGCATGCCTCATGATGCTACTCAGGCATTTATGAGATGGCTTCTAGGCAGAAAAGTACGAGAGGTGCAATCGTTCGACTGGAGCCGAGTCGACTTGGAAGAGGTGACTACAGGGACTACTTATCCAACGCCGAAGCAGTAGTATCACCAACAGCTGTTTGTGAGTGGTTGCTTTAGCGTCTGCATTCTTGACCGTGAGGACGAGGTTGAGGGCTGGATAGTTTATCTACTGATGTTGATACATAATCAAAACTGATGACTTCCTCCATTCCACATCGATATGTGTTGCGATTAGTCGTCATCTTATTAGGGCAAAATGCTGTCTATGGAAGCGCCGCCGTTGACGGCGTAAATATTATGCACTACCTCCGGCTCTCGTCAAAGCAAACCGGCGGACCACGTTTCGGCTGAGACTTCTCGTATTGTTTAGCAAGTCTTCCTCAGTAATACCGTCAGAAATGACTCTCAACAAATACTTATGCTAGCTACCAATACATGCGGTCGAACAACTAGACGGAAAATATGCATCGTTACAGGCACGCGTGCAGAATACGGATTGTTACACTGGATTATGAAAGAAATCCAGTGCGATCCGGATCTGGAGTTACAAGTTATTGCAACCTGTATGCATTTGTCACCGGAGTTCGGCCTAACCTGCCGGAATATTGAGGATGATGGTTTTCAGATTAACGCTGGCGTGGTAATGCTGCTGTCGAGCGACACGCCCGTGGGCGTGACCAAATCCATGGGATTGGGAATGATCGGATTTGCCGATGCGTTCAACAACCTGCGGCCGGACATCGTTGTTGTTTTAGGGGACCGATTCGAAATTCTCGCTGCGGCAAGCGCTGCCCTGGTAGCACGCATCCCGTTGGCACACATCTCTGGGGGTGAGGTAACCCGAGGCGCCATAGACGATAGCATTCGTCATGCGATCACCAAAATGGCCACTTTCCATTTTCCCTCGGCTGAAGTATACCGTCAGCGCATCATTCGCATGGGCGAGCAACCCGCAAATGTGATGAATTTCGGGTGTACCGGCTTGGATAATCTCCATCGTCTACAGCTTTTATCGCGCAAGGATTTAGATAGGGAATTGAATTTCCCGTTTACACATCCCACCTTTTTGGTTACATATCACCCTGCAACACTCGGCAGCCTGCAACCGGAACTTGCGCTGTGCGAGCTCTTTCATGCTCTCGATCGGTTCCCCCATTCCCGAGTGATATTTACCAAGCCCAACGCCGATGTCGGTGGCCATTTACTCGCTCATATGATCGACGAATTTGGCGCAGCTCGACCGGACCGAGTACTGGTCGTCACTTCAATGGGACAGATTCGCTACCTAAGCGCGATCAAGAATTGCGATCTTGTGATTGGAAATTCGTCGAGCGGAATTATCGAGGCTCCTGCGCTCAAGAAGGCCACGGTGAACATTGGAAGCAGGCAAGACGGGCGTTTACGAGCATGCTCGGTGATTGACTGTCCGGAGAATACTGAAGCAATCGTAAGCGCAATTGAGCTGGCATTATCTTCAAAATTCCAAAACTTAGCTGCGAATGCCGAATCTCTCTATGGCGACAGCGATGCATCTAAACGCATAGTTGTATTTCTTAAGCAAACAGATATGCCGGGACCCAAAGAATTCTACGATCCCGACGATAGTGGTTATTCTGCCACAGTTGTCGATCGCGGCGAGCATTGAGGTTGGCACCAAGGATTTGTAGTTGAAATTCGTAGCGGTGACCCATATTTAGTATCCATAATCCAAAGGATTCTATGACGAACACCTTTATCATTGCGGAGGCCGGGATAAACCATAACGGATCTTTGGATCGAGCGCTCGAGATGGTTGATACCGCTGCAAATGCGGGCGCCGATGCAGTCAAGTTCCAGACGTTTATACCGGAAGCCGTTATAAGCCGGTATGCCGAAAAAGCTGCGTATCAATTCGGAAATACAGGGGACAGTGAATCGCAGTTGGAAATGGTGAAGGGGCTTGCGCTCGATCTTGACACGCATAAACAGCTTATGCGGCGATGCGAGATGCGAAACATACAGTTTTTGTCAACGCCCTTCGATCTGTCCAGTGTTGACATGCTGGTCAATGATCTCAAGGTGCCGCGGATCAAGGTTGCATCCGGCGAAATCACCAACGCCCCTTTGCTGTTGCGCATAGCGCACTCAGGCTTACCGGTTATTTTATCGACAGGGATGAGCTTGCTGGGTGACATCGAAGATGCGTTGGGTGTGCTCGCGCATGGTTATTTGCAGGCCAGTGAAGTTCCGTCGATTGCCGGTTTCAGGAAGGCATTCCTGAGCCGGGAGGGACAGCGTCAACTTCCAGAAAAAGTGACGTTGCTGCACTGCACGACTGAGTATCCGTCGCCTTTCGATGATGTGAACCTTTTGGCAATGGAAACCCTCACCAGGGCGTTTGGGCTGCCGGTCGGGCTGTCAGACCATACGATCGGCTGTAGCGTGCCGATTGCCGCCGTTGCTCGTGGTGCCTGTATCATCGAAAAACATTTCACGCTGGACAGAAACCTTCCCGGCCCCGACCACAAGGCATCGCTGGAACCAGACGAGCTCCTGGCGATGACGAGAGCCATCCGCGAGGTAGAACAGGCTATTGGCTCACCGCGTAAGCTGGTCGCAGCATCTGAGACGAAGAACCAGGAAATTGCGCGCAAAAGTCTGGTGGCACTACAAACGATACTCAAAGGTGAACCCTTTACCTCGGATAATCTGGGTGCCAAACGGCCTGGAACTGGGATTTCTCCGATCCGATACTGGGAATTCCTAGGCAAGACGGCAACCCGTGACTACGGGGTTGATGAGGCCATCATCCAATGAGCGAGACGAAGCCGTTAATCATTCTGGGGGCCGGCGGCCACGCCAAGGTTCTGATTGCATCCCTCCTATCTGGATCTGCTAAGATTCTGGGAATTGCTGAACGAGTGGGATGCAACAACACTGAGGATGTCCTTAGTATTCCAATAATCGGCGATGACAAGAGCATTTTGAGATATTCGCCACAGGATGTTCAGCTCATCAATGGCCTCGGCTCTACCTCTTCTACTGAGAGCCGTCGAGTGCTATTTGAAAAGTTTGTTGCTCTGGGTTATCACTTCGCAACGGTACTGCACTCCACAGCCGTCACATCTCCAGATATTTGTTTCGGTGAGGGAGTACAGGTCATGGCGGGCGCTGTCATACAACCAGGGGCGGTGATGGGCGACAACTCGATTTTGAATACCAATGCATCTATCGATCACGATTGCCTAATTGCCAACCATGTGCATATTGCCCCTGGTGCTACCTTATCCGGAGGTGTTCATGTTGGCGAAGGAACATTTGTCGGGGCAGGAGCCGTGGTGATTCAAGATATCGAGATCGGCAGTCAATGTGTTGTAGCTGCAGGGGCGGTGGTCATTCGCGATGTCGCTGCACACACGAGAGTTGCCGGAGTACCGGCTAGAGCTATGCGTGTTGTGGACCGGGGAAACAATGATTGACAGGTGGATGACTTGCTGTATCAGCCCAACTTCCACCATTGCAGAGGCCATTCGTGTAATCGACGCTAGTTCGCTTCAAATAGCTTTGGTGGTGGATGACACTCGGCTTTGCGGAACGCTCACGGACGGAGACGTTCGTCGCTCCATGCTCAAAGGCCACACACTCAACGACCCAGTGTCTAGTGCCATGAACCCAAATCCGAAGACGGCGTTCCTGGGCGACAGTCGCGAATTGCTGGTTGCTCGAATGCGCCAACTGCGCGTCAGGCACATACCAATCATCAATTCCGACGGCGCGCTCAGTGGTTTGGAGGTTGTCGACGAGATGCTCTCGCCGCCGTCCATGATGAACCGGGTTGTTCTCATGGCGGGGGGATACGGTAAGCGCTTGTCTCCTTTGACGGACGATTGCCCAAAGCCCATGCTCTCCATCGGCGGATGCCCGATACTCGAGACTGTCTTGCTGAACTTCATCGAATATGGATTTCGCAACTTCTCCATTGCTGTGAACTATAAAGCCGAAATGATCGTCGATTATTTCGACAACGGTTCGCGATGGGGTGTAAACATTGAATATCTTCGCGAATCAAAGCCTCTGGGAACGGCAGGCGCTTTGTGCTTGTTGGAAGAGAAGCCGAAACTGCCGATTATTCTAATGAACGGGGACATTCTTACGAAAGTGAACTTCAACCACCTTCTCGAGTTTCATGCAGCTCATGACTCAAAGGCTACAATGTGCGTCCGCGATTATGAATTTCAAGTACCCTACGGAGTGGTAAGAGTTGACGGGTATCAGATTCTTGAGATTCAAGAAAAGCCGACGCAGAAGTGTTTCGTTAATGCCGGAATTTACGTTCTGGATCCAGATATTCTCAGCCTAATCCGACGGGAAGAACCGATTGACATGACAGATTTGTTCGATAAAGTTATGGATGCGAAATGGCCACACGCTGTATTTCCAATTCATGAGTATTGGGTCGATGTAGGCCGTCATTCAGATCTCAATCGCGCGAAGGTTGAGTTCGAGACAGAATTCCGATGATACACGATAAGACCGTATTGGGAGTGATCCCAGCACGCGGCGGCTCCAAGGGAGTACCTCGCAAGAACATTCGTATGGCAGATGGAAAGCCACTGATAGCTTGGACGATTGAGGAAGCTCTTAAATCGAAATATATCGACCGTCTAGTGCTCTCTTCGGAAGACCCAGAAATCATGGAAGTGACTTCACGCTACGGATGCGATGTGCCATTTCAGCGACCAGTTGAGCTTGCATCCGACGATACGCCTGGCATCGATACTGTCCTCCATGCATTGAACGAGCTACCTGGATATTGCTATGTGGTCTTATTGCAACCCACGTCACCATTTCGCAGCGTTGCGGATATCGATGGCTGCATTGAATGTTGTGAAGACAAGTGTGCTAAAGCGTGCGTCTCTGTCGTAAAATGCCGGCAACACCCTTACCTGATGTTTTCAGCGGACCGCAACTTCGTGCTACAGAGCCTTGTGCCTAAAGCCGGCAGTTTCTGTCGCAGACAGGACTATCCCGACATCTTCTTTCTCAATGGCGCGGTATATGTAGCACAGACAAAATGGCTGCATAGTTCCCGATCGTTTGTGTCGGACGGGACAGTGGGCTTTGAAATGCCGGAAGAGCGATCATTGGACATCGATACAGAAGAGGATTTCCGCCGCTTCGAACTGACTCGCTCGCACCTGAGAACCACTGGTCGTGCATAAGGTATGCTATAACCATAATACTGAATACTACAGTTCCGACTAAGGACTTACACATACTTGCATGCGAATCACCCAGTGAACGCGTTAATAGAGACCATAGCGTAACAAGGGTGCTCATATCCACTATCTAAGAGCTTGTTGAAAAACGATTACGCACAGACAGGTCGGCACTTTGGTCCAGATTAGCTTGCACAGAAATG
>CAZASC010000223.1:0-5514 GCA_964487695.1 uncultured Victivallales bacterium | reverse complement strand
ATGACATGGTGGAGCGGAAGAGATTCGAACTCTCGACCCCCACGTTGCGAACGTGGCTACTTGTTTGATATGCCTGTATTTATTGCCTCTATTGCGTGTGGTTGTGTCGAAAGTTGTGTTTTTCTACTTGCATCCGCCCAACCTGTTATGGCATTGTTCATAGTGTCACACGCTAACAGAAATGGAGGAGTCATGCCTATCGAAATTCGCCGGAAGCCTGATGGAAGTTTGAAGTCGAAGTGGTGGTATGGATCGTATGCAGTGAACGGGAAACGCCATGTGGCGAGTCTCGGCATTCGGATCGTCGGCACTGTGCCGCAGTCTCTCACTCAGAAAGGCGATACAAGTTTCGAGGTCTGCCGGGGCAAGGCTGAGTCCGCTCTTGAGGCTCTGGTCACCAATGCGATGGCGCGAAAAAGCGCAGAGGCCCAGCTTGAGCAGATCTACGAAATCAGGACGGGCCAGAAGGTCGGGTCTATTGCGCTGGATAAGATGGGCGCAAAATGGCTGGAAGCTCCGCATGCACGGGAACGGTCATCGCGTTACGTCGAGCAGTCCCTGGCGACAATTAACGAGTTCGTGAAGTTCGTGCGGGAGAAGATGCCCCTAGCCCAGACCTTGGACCGTGTCACCCGCAAGGTTGCCGAAGGTTGGATGGCCTCGATGCAAGGCGAGAAAGGGCTCTGCCCTTCTACGTACAACGATAAACTGGTTCTACTGCGCGCGGTCTTCAAGGTCCTTAAGAATGACGCCGGGATGGCTTGGAATCCATTCGAGGGCATTCCCACCAAGAAGCGCACGACGGTCCATCGCAAACCTTTCACGATCTCTGAAGTTAAACGCATGCTGAATGAGGCGGCACCGATCCTGCGTCCTGTGCTGGTCACGGGAATTTGTACGGCCATGCGTCGTGGTGATTGTTGCCTATTGAAATGGTCCGACGTGGATCTCAAGCAAGGGTTTCTCACCGTGAAGACGAGTAAGACTGGTGAGACGGCCGAGATACCGATCTTCCCCATGCTTAGAGAGGAATTGGAAAAGGCAGACCGGTCTGGTGAGTTCGTCTGGCCGGAAGCGGCGGAGATGTTCCAGAAGAACCGGTACGGAATCACATGGCGAACACAGAGGGCCATTGCCGATGCGGGAATTACCGAGACCACAGAGGCAACCCAGGGGAAGCGACATGCGAGCGTCAAGGACTTCCATTCCCTCCGAACTACATGGATCACGATGGCATTGAGCGCCGGTGTTCCCATGGAGTTGGTCCGGCGTGTAACCGGTCACGCAACGACTGATGTGGTGTTGAAACACTATTTCCGTCCCGGTCGCAAGGATTTCAGCAAGGCGCTGAATAGCGCCATGCCAAAGTTGCTGACCAGCGGCAAAGCCGACAAGACTGTTGTGAAGACGGAAAAGGCTCAGGTTCTTGAGATTTGCACCGCTGCGACGAAGAAGACGTGGAAAGATGACATGGCCCGTATTGCCGCTCTTGTTCAAGTGATGTGACTGTTTCCTGTTCTGGAAAGGTCGCGGCCGGGACGGCGACCGATTCGGACAAAGTGCGTTTTCGCAAGTTGGCAGCGAAAGTGTAAGTGGACGTCCTGGTTCTGGCTGCGGGCGTTGCCCCTATCGATACAAAGCCCGTTTTTCCACTCCTTCTTGCGCCGTCAATAACAACATCAAGCGAAGTACCACTCTATACCGAGGGTCGACAAACGTATAAGCATCGCCTTTGGGCGACCGGCGGATCAAAGGGTGGATACTCTTTGCAAAAGCCGCAAGAATCTGCGGTATGTTAAGTTTTGTGTTGCGTGTTGACAGTGGAAATGCGTTGCGCACCAACTGCTCAACTTCCTGCGGTCTAAAGAACTCTCTATCAACACGGCTTAGAGCGTACAGCGCCTGATTTCGTCTCCCAGCCCTCGTCTCGCGCTCATTCATATGGTGTTCGATGACGTCATAGGGGTGCGTAAGATTGCGGAACATCCAGAATTGATCTGTCCTTTTCAACAAGTCCGCATCAATTGCTCGCGAGTTCTCTTCCGCGAGATTCGACAACTCTAAACCATACTCGTGCAACATCTGCGGCACGCGGTCCGTGATCCAAGCCACATGTTTGCAAAGCTCATCGAAATCATCAATTTCGTACTTCAACTGGTCAAGCAACCCTCGCTGGAGAAGTTCTACCGATTCTGACTGCGAAAGTCGCGCCACCTCAGGTAGTTCATACAGTCGGTTAGAGACCGTCATGTGATGCGGGGTTTTGTAAAAATACTCCTTAATGTCTTTTGTAGCCCCGACGATCAAGATATGCACGTCATAACGCGCGTATACCTCGTCATCACAGAGAATCAGCAGGTTAGCCAACTCCTTTAACAACTCGTCAGTAAAGGCTGCTTCAAGATTGTCAAAGACAAGCGCCGCCAGATTATTGCCAGCTTTCTTTCGGAGATGAAGAAGGCATTCCTCAAATGGGTCTGCTTGACCAACCACATATTGCCCCGTATGTTTCACTTCAGCTGACGCTACGATGACATTGACACCGGCTGTCTTCTCCTCCTCATACCCTGTCTTGACAGCTTCGCCATTCCGATCAACGGCATTCTTCAACGCCGCGGTTATGGTGCCAAACCGCGAGGCATTTGCCATGTTCACGATAACGAAGTGTGCTTTCATGTCTTGAAGAACCTTCTTATAGAGCCAAGACTTCCCTGTTCCACTCTCGCCCTGAATGACAATGTGGAGTTTACCCTTGAGGGCGGAAACAAGCATGTCCTCCAAGTGTCTGCGTGAAACGTACATCGCTGCGTTAAGAACTGCTGCACGTGGCGTGAATACTGTTTCTGGTCTTGTAGCGCTCATGGGGGATCCCCTTTCGTGTTCCAACGGTTAGTTACAACATTTTGGCCTCGTTGCAGTCCCTTAGTTATTTGGGCAGTACGCGAATAGAAAGATGCTTCCGGATGCAAGGTCATACCTGCTGTGTGGTTTCATAATCGGCTCCTCAAGCCAACGGATATTAGACGACTTGACGTTTCAAATATTCTTCAGAGGGAGATTGACCCGAGTCGATGGTGATCTCTCTCCAGTTTTTGAAACTGTGAGGAAAAGGTGCGGTGATGACAAGAAGAAAGAGCGAATGGCATCGCGGCTCTTGTGCAAAGTATGTGAGTGGTTGCCTGTTCTGGAGGGCGCCAAAACGCCCGGAAGGACAGGCGGAGAGTGAGGTGCGCCTTGCTCAGAATGGGAAGTCTGCTTTGTCTTCTTCTGGCGGTTCCACCATCGGCGGTTCGTCAGAAGGCGGTGGATTCTGACTGATCGGACGCGGCGAACCGTTGCCCTGGCCGGCGCGGTTGATTGATTTGTCTTCGATAAGGCCGAGTTTTACAAGGCGGGCGGTTATGCCGCCGGTGGTGCGGCCGTGAGCGGTGGCGATTTCGTGTATTGGTTTGCGGGCCTTGAATGCCTCGACAAGTTTGTCTTCCTCCTCGCGTGTCCAATTCTTCCCGATCTGTGGCCGGTTCGGGTCCGTCGGACGTGCCGGGCGCGCTTGACCGCCCTGCAACGATTCCAGCGCCATGTGGAGTGCTCGGACTGTGTCGGCCTGTTGGTACGGGCTGTCTGGAGGGAATTCTATGCCGGTTTGTGGGTTAATGCCGTCGGCGAGTGAACGGATGATTTCTTTTGCGCGGTCTTGTTCCATGCCCTTGATTCATAGCAGAGCGCTGAGGCATGTGCAAGCGTAGGCCTCTGGATAACCCCATTTTATTGGTCGAAAAAGAGGATTGCTCCTCTTTTCTTTATCGAGTATTATACTAGTGATGATTGACATGCGGGATGCGAAGTTGCAGGCATGGCGAGCGCGTGGTGGTGGTTGAATTTTGTTGATGGCTTTGCTTTATGCCTTCGGCGTGCCCGGAGAGACGGGTCCAACATCTTCGCCTAGGTGTTTCAGTCATTAAACGCTGGTTCAAATGCTGTTGACACGCCGGTGGATATGTCTTAAAAGACGGTCGAAAGTGGAGGAAGAACGAATGTCCAGTCAAGTCATAACGGCCTCTGTAGAGACTCCTGATTGTGAAGAGACGTTTTACGTCAAACAACTTCAAACTATTATTGATCAGGAGAAGAAGGAACACGGTTTGGTTTGTTTTCAGCTTTTTCCGGCTGCCAATAAAGATAGTTCCATCAACGATATCGCCAGAGAAGCTGTCGCAATGCACGGTGCATTCCTGAGTGGCAACTGCACTGACATTACCCAAACGGTGTAATTTACTTATTTTACTGGCGATTGATTGGCGAGGGCGACCGAACAGGTCGCCCTTCTGTTATTATGAAAATGGATATGCATAGCTTGGTAAGCGTAGCGCGAGAAATCCACCTGAAGAATTCTGATCTGGTAGCTGCTAATGATCAGGTTCAAGTTGGAAAGTTGATTGATATAACGTCCAAGAAGGCAGTCGAATCTTTTGGTGAAGACATCTGCGCTGTGAACGGTTCGTATCCGATACGAATCTTTCGGGTGAACGCACCTGACTGCACTTACCTTCACAGTCTAGTCCTGGGTCGGAAGAAAGAAGCCGTCATTTTGCTTTCTCCATCATTAAATCCCTGCTGGACTAGATTCTGTTCTGCAAAAGAACTTGCTCATTTGTTCATCGGCTGCTCTACCACGACAAACGATTCAGCCATGTTACTTACATTGGCCAGAAACAGTAGATTCAATGCTGCGACCTTAGAGGCGGAAATGGATACTGAGACGTTCTGTCTTTATCTTGCCATCGAAATCTTGTTGCCTTGGACATTACGCGGGAAGTTGAGCGACATGCATCACGAAAAGGGATTTACGACTCTTCAGATCGCGAAGCATTTCATGGTGCCCTGCGCCATCATTGAACAATATTTTGAATGCGAGTATGGGGCGTTATCCTTTAAGGCGAATAAAGACGTTAAGGAATAGTTTCCCTGTCCGTCTCACTTCAATTGAGCATCGGCACTTTTCTCCTTGCGCATTTGCAACGATTTCAACGATGCGTCCATTTTGACAGTTGAAATGGACATGTTCTGATTACGTGTCCATGATTTGGACACGTCGAGTTTTCCCCTTCCCTACTTCAGCAGGCGGCTGACTGGCACGCGACACCCTTTCGCGATTGCGGCAAGTTCGTAGTCAAGGACGCAACGCAGGCCGTTTTCGATCTTGGCGATGGATGCGCGGTCGAGTTTGACCCCCTGAGCTTTGACGGTCTTTGCGAGGTCGAGTTGTGTAATGCCCTTCTTCTTGCGGATTGCGGCGATCTGCGGGCCGGAGATGTTCTTTTGACGCTTTGCACGTGTGTTTTTCATGTTGAAACAAATCTCGCTTATGTGCTACTTTAGAACACTACACGGCGTAAGTTATGCTATAGTGTTCGGCATATCAAGAGGAGAAAAGAGACATGAATGACAAAAGCGAGAGTGTGGTTGCGCGATTCGCGCCGGAAGAGGATGGATCGTGGCGCGGCATGGCGACAA
>CAZASC010000222.1:0-5537 GCA_964487695.1 uncultured Victivallales bacterium | reverse complement strand
GCATGGCTCCGTGTCGGCGGACAAAGGGAAGATGTGAGAGTCCTTGAGGATTACGATTGCTGGTGTAAATTGGCCCGCGAGGGACGAGTGGCGTGCTCCTCCATGAAGTTCGTGTGGATCAGGCGTGGTTCACGCGCCCATCTGATGTCTTCTCATCACGCTTACCTGGATCCGCCGATAGTGCTGAAAGATGTGTTGGAGCGACATGAACAACACGTTTCGCGTGAAGCCCATGAGGTCGGTAAACAGCGCTTCATACGAAGTGCCGAAATGATGCTGCGATACCTTTGGATCGAGTTTGGGCCAGTGGAAGTAGACGATGCATGCAGGAGACTTCGTCCGGCGCTTCCCGATCATATCGCGCGAAAATGGGCGATATGGAGTCGATTGCCCAGATGGATGCCGAGAGTGGCGCGTTATTTCGTAAGACGCGCCAGTGTCGCTCGATCTTGTCAGCAAGGGTTTGGAGAAATAGGAGAAAGAGGAAATGGCTGACCCTGATTTCAGCGGTGTGATGCCTTTGTTCAACATGGCGCAATCCGGTTCAGCGAACATGAGGCTGATAGACGCTGTGACAGGGATCTAGAGGCAGGAGAGTCGAAGATGAATTCAACTGGACTGATCTGCAAAGTATCTACGCTATTCAAGCAGTTTAGTTTCTTCAACGCCATCAGGCTCATGATCGTGGAGGTTGCCAGGCGTATGTTTGATCCAAATGGAATTGTTGTCTATGCACGGACCGGTGAAGATCGCATTGTCGAGTACATCCTGCAGGGTGCAAACGGAGGATTCTATGTTGACGTTGGATGCAATCATCCGCAGTTGATCTCCAACACAATGAGGCTTTACAAACGCGGGTGGGTTGGGATTTGCATTGATGCTAACGGAGATCTCATCAGAGAATTCAAAAAAGTCAGACCAAGGGACATCTGTGTCGAAGCCGTTGTCTCAAACAAGGTTGCAGAAGCCGAGTTTATTCAGTGCGAGGATCCTGCATTGTCGTCACTTGCGCCGCTATCCGGAATTCCTGGACATCTGGCGCCTGCAAAAGGGGTGAAGCGCACGGTTCACACTCAGAAGCTGACAGCGATATTGGAAAGGCACGACGCTCCTTGCAGGTTTGAGCTTCTAAGCGTTGATTGCGAAGGTCATGACTGCGAGGTCATTTCCTCTCTCGATCTGGAGCGATACAGACCTCGATTGATTATAGTCGAAATTCATTACCTTGACTTGGAACATGTCAGTGAGAATGGATTGTGCCGCTACCTTTCGAAGGCCGGATACAAGTTGTGCGGATATGCCGGGCAAAACGCCTACTTCATTGACAGCATGGAAAAGTCTTGATCGGGTTTGAATATTGGAATGTGAGAATGTCGTTTGATTTCAGGAGAATATGAAATGTCGGCTCCGAGTTTTAGCGTCGTAATACCATTGTTCAACAAGGAACGCTTCATACGCAGGGCACTGACCTCCGTTCTGCATCAGACGCTATTGCCGCTTGAAATCATCATCGTCGATGACGGATCGACAGATTCAGGACCAGGCATCATAAGGGACATGGAGTCGCCTATTGTGCGCATAATCAGGCAGGAAAATCAGGGTGCCGGGGCGGCTAGAAACAACGGTATCAGGAATTCGAGGGGTTCCCATATAGCGCTTCTGGATGCCGACGACGAATGGAATCCGGATTTCTTGAGCGGAGTACGGGACGCAATTGTCGCGACCGGGCCGACGAAGAAAATAGGAATTTTCGCCGTGGTTATATTCAGGGAAAAGCATGGAACCGCCTCCGTTGAGCCGATGCCGCCGGAACGCTTTACCGAACTGCCATCGTTTTTCATTGAGTGCGGGGCGAGCTATCCGGTATGCAGTTCCAGCGTTGCGATTCCTCGATGGATCTTCGACGAGATCGGTTTCTTCAATACAACTGTACGTCTGAAAGAAGATGTAGATATGTGGATCCGGATCAGCCTGAAATACCCGATCCTGCGGATTAACTCGATTCTGGCAACCGTGCACAACGACGATCCTTCGAGCATCACCAAACTCGGCGGTCCCCGCGAGCAGCCGATTGACGTGGAGTCAATTTGTAGGCATTTCAACTGCGAGGTTGATGACATTCCAAGTGTACCGGAGCGAAAATATGCGCAGGATACGCTCTATCGCTACTGCCGTGGCATGATACGATATGGCAATCTGGAGGAATTCGATACCCACATTTCGCTTTCCAGATTATCTCCGCGAAGGCGGGCCGTTCTTTTCCTGCTGCGCACGTTTCACTGGCTTGTTCCCAAGAAGGGGCTCAAAACGGATCCAGCATGACTGTTGCCACCGTACATTCATGGAGACAGATCTAAAAAAACGACTGGTTGTTTTAATAACGGCGCGCCTCCAGGCAACGGTTGCAGAAGTGTGCCTCGAAGGTGCCGTTATGCGCGAGGGTGGGCACTGTTGTAGGCCGCGTGACCGCAGGCGGCGTGAATAAGGCGTTGTGCGCCGGGTCGGGTGACCCGGCCTACAGCCAGTAAATGCATTGAAAGTGATGGCGTGTAGCCGTCCGTTTTGTTAGTGTTTGGCTCTTGATTCGAGTCAAAAGACCTCCTGCTTTTGGGTATCATATCTATGAGTCTTGGAATTATAATAAAGTGGATTCTGTTTCCCGGGTTCAATCTGCACGCCCGCCAGCGATACGCAGTCATTCCGGAACATTTCTCCGTAAACGGAGCAAATGCCGACAGCAAAGTGCTCGATGCCGGGTGCGGAAACGGCATGCTGTCATACAAGAGTTATCTTGGTGGAAACCGGGTCGTCGGTGTCACGATAAAGGAAGGAGAGTGCCGCCGGTGCAGGGATCTCTTTAATGCTTATCTAGCCGTTCCAGAGGATAGATTAAGGTTCGAAGTGTTGAACCTGCACGAAGTTGACAGGCTGAAAAGTCAGTTCGACGAAATCATCTGTTCGGAAGTTCTCGAGCACATAGAGGATGATTCGGCGATCTGTCGTGAGTTTGCAGCGATTCTTAAACCCGGCGGGTTCCTGCATCTCTGTTGTCCCAATGCGGAACATCCGGACAACATTCACCACGCCATAGATGAGGACGAAAGCGGAGGACATGTACGGGCAGGCTACACTTTTGAATCCTATCGCACCCTCCTCGAACCGCTGGGCTTTGAGTTGACCGAATCGGACCGGCTGGGCGGCACGATTCGGCAGTTCTTCAACAAGCGTATCATCGCGCACGGCATACGGTATGGGAGGATCGCCGAGGCATTCTGGTTTGCTCTTTCGCTACCGTTTGTATGGTTGGATCGATTTGTCCCGTTTATTCCGTATTCCATATATGTGAAGGCTGTGAAAAAGGACACGTGAATAGCGGGAACAGATCTAACGAATTCCTGGCACAACATTGCGGATATCCGCCCGTGGTATCGCCATGTTTGGAGTCAACCAGGCAGTTCTTGGCCTATTCCTGCTGGCAAGAAATCCTCTGCGATAACCTATGAGAAAACCGGCAATGCGAATGGCCAGATTGCTGGCCCCATACGGGTACGAAATGTCCGTAATCGAGCGTCCCGTTACGGCTTCCAGTCTGGCTTTCGAGTGGCGCATTTCCAGGATGGCGTCAGTCAAACTTAGGGATGTGAGCGTCGTATGAGATTCCGCGTGCGAACCGATGGTTATCAATTGCTCGCTTGCCAGGTGTTGGACTTCTTCAGCCGTGAGAAACAGCATGTCGGCTGGATTTTGGGGCTGCGGATGTCCCGCAAGGGAAATCATCCATGCATCTCTTTGCGAAAGACTCAATGTTTTGAGGTGGAGTCGGATTCGTTCATACGCAACGAGTTTTTCGGTCGTACGCTTGCACGGGAAAACTCCGAGACCGCATGCATCCACTTTGTCGCTGCCGTTGATGTGCTTCCACAACGCATCCTCGTATGGTTCGCGTGATCCATCCATGAACGAAGTGGCAATGAACACGCAGGCCTTTGCTTTATGCTCCCTCAGAAGAGGCAGGGCGATGGAGATAAACGAAGCGTACCCATCATCAAATGTGAGAAGTGAACTCATGTCATCGGCGTGCCGATTCTTAAGAAATGTTTCAAATTCCGATCGGGAGATGGCGGACTTCCACGGAGAAGTCCGTGTTCGATCCTCACTGGCGACAATATCATGAATCATTAAAATGTCAGTTGCCATCGCAGCCTTAACCGATCGGGAAAAGAATCCATGGTTGGCGAAATACTACAGTTGCGGGGGCTGATGATCCAGCAGGAACATTCGTTTCTTTTTACCGTCAGAATGGAACTGTTTATCGGGTGAAGCCATGATTCAAAAGGTTGTCGTGCTATGGCGCAGGTTCGGTCCTTATCATCTGGCCCGGCTTCGAGGGGTCGCGACTTGGCTCGGTGCGGATGATTTCGCAGTCCACGGCATCGAGGTGGCGGAGTCAGATCACTATGCGTGGGCGCCCGCTAATCTCGAAAGCGAATTCAAGCGGCGATGCCTGTTCCCCGGTCGGAGTTATTCTGACATCCCTATCAGCGCCATCCGGAAAGCGGTTGCACACGTTCTTGACGAGATTCAGCCCGACGCCGTGGCGATCAATGGCTGGAGTGTTCCTGAGGCGCTGGCGGCTCTGGGTTGGTGCAGGCGGAATGGCAAAATCGCGGTGTTGATGTCGGAAACACTTGCGTCCGATTCGCGTCGGACATGGTGGAAGGAATGGCTGAAGGCGCGTATTGTGCGGCGCTTCGACGCGGCGCTTGTCGGAGGACGACTGCATGCCGAGTATGTCACCAGACTCGGTTTGCCAAGGAACCGAATTTTCCTTGGCTACGATGCGGTGGATAATGACTACTTCGCCAATGGCGCGGAAGAGGCGCGACGGCAGATGCCTGAAAAGGGGAGGCCATGTTTCTTTGCCAATTCCCGCTTCATCGAACGCAAGAATATCGACGGCTTACTACGCGCGTATGCGATGTATCGGCAACAGATTCCTGATCCGTGGGACATCGTGATATCTGGCTCCGGCGAGGAAGATGCGCGGTTGAAAGCTTTAGCCAAACAGCTTGGCTTTTTCGCCGATCAGCCGTCTGCGGTCAGTCTTAAGTCGTCAATCTCATTTCCAGGCTTCATCCAGTACGGTGAATTGCCGGGATATTACGGTCGGGCTGGCGCCTTCATACATCCGGCGAAATCCGAGCCGTGGGGACTTGTTGTAAACGAGGCATGCGCGAGCGGGCTTCCTGTTCTCGTGTCTAAGAATGTGGGCGCGTGTTGTGAATTGGTGGAGCATGGCGTGAACGGACTCCTGTTCGACCCGTTCAGTGACAGCGATATGGCGGCTGCAATGGTGCGGATGACGCGTTTGCCCAAAATCGAACGCGAAACCATGGGCGCGCGTTCCCGTGAGATTGTCGGACATTGGGGTGCGGATCGGTTTGCCCGGGGGCTTTTCGATGCGATTGCTGCTGGACAAAGTGGGGTCAGCCCTGAATGGCGCTAAGTTAAGATGACTTGAGGACGTTTGGTTGTAG
>CAZASC010000221.1:0-5564 GCA_964487695.1 uncultured Victivallales bacterium | reverse complement strand
ATCCCCGATCAGCTTCTCCGCGCACTTGCCGAACCTATCGCGAAGCCGACTTTAACCCGCCTCATCGCTATTCCTGCATCATCTGCAACGCGTGAGATATGCAGGCTAAAGCCATGCCCTGTTACAAGGCTCATGCGAAACGAGTTTTTCCGCAGCCTGTAAAGGCCCGGAGATTCTCGGCCTGTTTTCAGGGGGATAAATTCCCCCTGCTCCGTTGAAAGTCGCATATAAAAGGCGAAGACGCAGATCCTTCGCTGCGTTCAGGATGACAATTTGTTTAACGGACCAGCTCGGACTTTCATGCCTGAGGGGGCCCGAAGGGCCATTGGTACTCCCTTCAAGCGACGATCCGCACCGTCCTATTAGTGCACCGCGCCGCCAGGTCCCTGGCCAGGCCGGTTCTTGCTCAACAGGAACGCGAGGAAAACCAGGAAGATGGACATGTACGACAGCTCCATGTAGACGTCTTGATAGCCTTGCACGCCGGCCTGGAGATTCAGCTGGTTATAGATGCTGGCGAGGGCCCTGCCTGCGCCGTTGGGGTCGCCGAAATTGGTGCCGAAGAAGCCGGTGAGGCCCTTGAGCTGCTGCTGATAGCCGATCGAAGCTGGGCCCATGGCGCTTTGAAGATGCTGCTCGTGCCACAGAGTGCGATTGGTGACCTGGGCGTTGGTGACCGCGATGAGGATGCTGCCACCGATGTTGCGGGCAAAGTTGATGAGGCCGGCGACCTGATTCGAATCTTCCTTGGGCATGCCCACATACGCAGCGGTAGTGATGGAGATGAAGCAGAACGGAAGCGGAATCATTTGCACGACGCGCAGCCAGGAAGCCTGGGCAAAGGTCATGTTGAGAGTAGTGACTTCAGCCGCAATGCGAAAAGTGATGATGAAAAGGATGAAGCCGAGGGCGGTGAGATAGCGCGCGGATACCTTGCTGGTGGCAAAGCCGGCAAGAGGCATAACAAGGACCAGGGTAAAACCGCCGGCGGTGAGGGCGAGGCCAGCGGTGGTGGCGGTCCAGCCGAGGAGTTGTTGCATGAACTGCGGCTGGAGGACGGTATTCGCGTTGAGCACGCCGCCTACCAGCATCATCAAGAAACAACAGATGGCGAAATTTTTGAAGCGGAAGACCTTGAGATTGATGAGCGGATCTTTTTGTCGCCACTCCCACCAGATGAGCGCGATCATGCCGGAGATGAAGAGGAACGCGAAAAAGCGAATGAAGTTGGAAGCGAACCAGTCGTTCTCCTCACCCTTGTCGAGCATGATCTGCATGCCGCCCATGGCGATGGTGAGGAAGGCGAGGCCAACATAGTCCATCTTGAAGAAGCGGGAGCGATCAGCCTTGATCCACGGGGGATCTTCAACGAGGCGCGTGACGAGGAAGAAGGCGAGAATGCCGACGGGGATGTTGATATAGAAGATCCAGCGCCAGGAGAAATTGTCGGTAATCCATCCGCCCATGGTGGGGCCGATGGAGGGCGCGAGAACGGCGACCAAACCGTAAAGTGCAAAGGCCTGGCCGCGCTTGTGGGGTTCGAAGGAGTCCGCCATGATGGCCTGGGCCATGGGCTGCAGGCCGCCTCCGCCGGCACCCTGGATGATGCGAAACAGAAGCAGCATGGGAAGCGATGGGGCCGCGCCGCACAGGAAGCTCGATACGGTGAAGATGGTAATGCACAAGACGAAAAAATTGCGGCGGCCAAGGACACTGGAGGCCCAGCCGCCCAGCGGCAGGACAATGGCGTTCGAGACCAGATAGCTGGTTAGTACCCAGGTGCCCTCGTCTGTGGATGCGCCGAGGGAGCCGGCAATATGGGGCAGTGCGACATTGGCGATCGAGGTGTCGAGCACTTCCATGAAGGCCGCGAGAGCCACCGTCATGGCGATGAACCACGGATTGACGCGCGGCTTCCATCGTGCGGCGCTCGCGCCGTCCGGATTCGTGATCGTGGTCTCCGCGCTGGCTGCGGATGTTGGAGCCAGAGAAGTATCCGCCAAGATTGTTCCTTTATCTCTGCTTTGGGTAGTAGCTCGTTGGGGAAGATGGCTGGAGACGCCGAAGCGCCGCCCTTGCAATGATTCTACAAATTAGGCGTACGAAAGCTTAGATTCCGAAAAGCGGCGCGAAGGTGCAGGAATTGTGCTGCTCGCAGCACGGCTTGCTAGCTCGCGCTCTCGACAGCTTGCGGGGCGCGCCAGCCAACGAAGGCGATGGTGAGCGCGATGAGTTGCATCGCGATGATAAATGCGACGCAAGCAGGCCATTTGCCAAGAGCCCAGAAGGCTCCGGGAACAACGCCTGCTGCTGTTCCGCCAAGATAGTAGAAGGTAACATAGATTCCTGCGGCGGTGACGCGCGCGCCAGCGGGAGCCGCGACCCGCAGGTGGCTCTGCGAAGCAGTCTGGGCAACAAAGACGCCGCTTGAAAGCATCGCAAGCCCGAGGATGACGATGGGAAGCGAATGCGCAAGCGTGAGCAGCACCCCGGCGATGGAGCAGGCGATCGCCCCGCCGATGCCTGCACGCAGGCCGATGCGCGTGATGATATAGCCTCCGGCTGGTGTAACGACAAGACCCACGAGATACACGAAAAACAACGAGCTCAACGCCGTAGTCGAAAGATGAAAAGGCGCTGCGGCGAGATAGAAAGTAATCCAAGTGAAGACGCCGACAAGCGAGAAGAGCACATTGAATCCGACAGCAAAAGTTGCGATGAGGCGGCGGTTGCGAAAGAGTTCCTGTGCCTGGTAGGGAAACGAGGGCAGCGTATCAGGCCTCTGCTCTGGCTTGTGCCGCCGCCGACCATGCGGGAGCCACAGGGCCACGGCTCCCGCACCGGCCAGTGCCAGGGCGCCGAGCACGAGAAAACTCACACGCCAGTTAAACCGGTCCGCAAGGATACCTGCGGAGACGCGGCCAATGAAGCCGCCAAGAGCCGTGCCGCTGACATAGAAGCTCATAATGAGCGCGACCTGGTCCGCAGGCCACTCCTCGCCAATGTAGGTCACGAGTACCGCGATCACACCAGGGACCGTGATGCCTTGAAGAAACCGCCAGAAGATGAGTTGGGCGAGCGACGTGGATGTGGCGGCAAGGATCGTGGGCAGCGAGATGCCAAGCAGCGAAGCCACGATAACGCGCTTCCGCGGAAGCCGCTCCGTGAGCGCGCCGAAGATGGGCGCCGAGATAGCCACTCCCAGCGTTGCCGCGGAAACTGTCATGCTCACGCCGGTTTTCGATGCGTGAAAAAGCCGCGCCAGCATGGGCAGCATCGGCTGCGTGCAATAGAGCTCGAGGAAAGCGCAGACTCCGCACAATGCCACGGCAGCCGCAGCTCGACGGCCCGGCGCGATACGCTCCTGGGATTGTGTCTGCAAGAAACAGAATATCGGATGGGAGTTTGCGCGGGAGTCGAAAGCGATTTATGTCTCTGTGTTCTCTGCCCCAGCCGAAGAACGCGCGGCCGAGGGGGGAATGCCAGTCGATGTGTTTGACGAATCCAACTAGCACATCGTCCCGTTAGTTCTTTGTATATCCTTCCGGCAGGCAGCTCTGTTGTTTCTCGACTAGCAAAATTGCGGCGAGAATCTACGCTTCGAAATCAAGCTCGACGGGGTCGATCAGCGGTAAGAGCCACTTGAGGAGCGCCTGGTGCATGGGGTGAGTGGTGTAGGCATCGGCGGCAGCTTTGTCGGTGAAGGTCATCAAGCCGCAAAATGTGTAGCCCTGCCCTCGTGGAGAAAGATTCGGCCCCACGTGCACGTCGATCAGTCCGATAACACGGTCACGGAATGCTGCGATGTCATGAGCGGCGCGGGCTTTGTCGGCCTCAGTGGCCTCGGGCTTCCAGCGAAATCCAAAGATGTGAATGAACATGGGCTCCTCTGTGACGGTGGGCTGGTAACAGTGGGCAGTAACGGCAGACTATTTTGCGAGTGCAAATGCGCGAGCGGATTCCAGTAATTTTGCGACTGCTTCCTTTGACGTGGACTCGGTGTAGATACGCATCAGCGGTTCGGTGCCGCTGGCGCGGAAGAGAATCCACGTCTCGGCGGCGTTGGGTTTGGTTTTGGCTTCGGGGTTATCGAGGTAGAACTTCACGCCGTCGAGGTTTTCCTGGCGGAGTATCGGCATGCCCGCGATGACGGGATCGCCCGAATTGAGGGCTTTGGCACGGGCTATGGCTGCGTTCTTGATGTCATCGGAAATGTGCAGATCGATGCGGCCGTACTGATGTTCGCCGTATTCGGCCTGTAGATCGGCGACAAGCCGGCCCAGCGTCTTGCCTTCCTCGGCCATCACGTTGGCGAGAAGCAGTGCGTTGAGCAGGCCGTCGCGTTCGGGCAAGTGGCGCTGGAAGCCGATGCCTCCGGACTCTTCGCCACCCATGACAATTTCCCGCTCCAGCATGTAATCGCAGACGAATTTAAATCCGATGCCGTGCTCGATCAACTCACGACCGTGTTTTTTGCAGATGCGGTCGAGCATTTTGGTGGTGTTGAAGGCGCGGGTGACGGCGCCGGGCCAACCCTTGCGTTTTAGAACCCAGCTCAGCAGGACGGAGAAAATCTTGTGCGGATCGACAAAGTTGCCGTGCTCGTCGGTAGCGCCGATGCGGTCCGCGTCGCCGTCGGTGCAGAGGCCGGCGTCACAGCGATTCTCAACGACCGCTTCGCCGAGGGCGCGGATGTGCGGCTCGATGGGTTCGGGGTTGATGCCGGGGAAGAGCGGATTTACGGTGCCGCGAATCTGGATATGATCTACGCCAATTCGCGTAAAGATGTCGGAGATGATGGTTCCCCCAGCGCCGTACATCGAGTCGATGGCAAATTTCATGCCAGAGTGGGAGATGAGATCGAGATCGGCGAAGTTCTCGATGGCCTGCAAGTAGGGTGGCAGAAAATCGATCTCCGTGATCGGAGCTGGCTGCGCGGGGCGGGGCACGGGCTTGCCAAGATAGGTTTCGATTGCAGCGATGATCGAGGGCTTGCCCGACCCGCCATACCAGGCTTTGTATTTCACGCCATTCCACTGCGCGGGGTTGTGCGAGGAAGTGATCATGATGCCGCCGGCAGCGCCGCGCTCGCGCACAGCGTAGCTCAGTGCAGGGGTGGGCGTGATGTCGTTGGCGAGAGCGACGGGGATGCCGGTGGCGGCAACGACCTCGGCGCAGGCCTGAGCAAAGGCCTTCGAGCCGAAGCGCGTGTCATATCCGATGCAGAGGCCTTTCGCGGGATTCTCTTCGGCTGAATCTATGCGGGAGTGCACATAGGCGGCGATGGCCTCGGCTGCAATGCGGACATTGGCAAAAGTGAAGTCGTCGGCGATGACGCCGCGCCAACCGTCGGTGCCAAACTTGATTTGCGGGTGGGGCATCTTGGATTCGTTCGTCCTTCCTAAGGAACTAGGGTAACTCAGGCCGCACCGCTCCGATTCGTAAGATGAACTTGAGATTGGCATTGCAATCGAAGCGCATTGCTCTCTTGCCGATTGAACCCGGCTGCTCGGATAGAGTTACACATGGGCCTTCGGCCCACCTATAGATATGAAAATGGGCGC
>CAZASC010000220.1:0-5566 GCA_964487695.1 uncultured Victivallales bacterium | reverse complement strand
GTCGAGAAAGCATGCCGGATAGCGATCAAGGAGACACTGAACTTTCTAAACGGCAATGCCATGCCCAAAAGAGTCGTGTTCTGCTGTTTCAGCAAAGGAGATGAAGCGACATACAGGCATGCACTGCAAGAGGCCATTACTTCCTCATCAGCCTGAACACGATATTCAGCAGGATCGTGAGGATGATGCTTGCCAGAACGCAGGTTGCGAGTGGGAACGATACCGACCAGTTCTTTCCGCGATAGTTGATGTCGCCCGGCAGATGACCGAACCAGGGAAGTTTGCCGGCGAGCATGAAGAGCAGGCCTGCCGCCACGAGCGCCAAACCGGCTAGAATCAATATTATGCCAATGCCTCTCATTGTCAGAATTGGCCGATATTGCGTCGTTCGTGTCTAACAATGACGACCGCGATGAGCGATGGCTCTTTCTGCTTCGCGGTCAGCCGTCTTTCGGCGGAGCGTTTCCCGTTTATCGCTTTGCTGCTTGCCCTTGCACAATCCAAGTTCCACTTTTACAAGGCCCTTCTTGGGATATAAGGAAAGCGGGATCAGGGTGCAGCCTTTTTGTTCCACATGCGATTGCAATCTGGCGATTTCTTTTCTGTGCAGCAGCAAACGACGCGGACGCATTGCATCGTGATTGAAGCGATTGCCAAATTCGTATGGCGGTATATTGATGTGGAGTATGACCTGACCTTTGTCAACACTGGCATAGGAACCGGTGAGATTGACAAGGCTGTCTCTAATGGACTTCACCTCGGTACCACGCAGTGCCATGCCAGCTTCGTAACGATCAAGCACAAGATAATCCTTGAGCGCTCTCCGGTTGGATGCGAATGACTTGTGCAACTTGTCTGAAGGCGCCTTCATGACCATCGTCCGTCAACAGCTCAGAAATACGCAGCGCCCGACAGTCCGACCGGCCTACGACGGATCAGAGTTCCGTGTTTTCTTCCTTGTCGGAGGCGGCAAAGTCTATTTCCGCGATCAACTTGCCTTCGGCAATTTCCCTCAAGGCAATATCAAGCCTTTCTTCCTCAGGACCGCTGGGTTTGACGTATGGCCTGAAGCCGGCGTTCAACTGGGCTACCCGCCGTGACACCATGTTGACGAGAATTGGAATACTTGGCACTCTAAGTTTTGCCTGTTTCAATAGCTCAGCGTTCAACGGTTCCTCCTCTAAAGAATAAGCGGGGCGCATAGTATGCGCCCCGCCACTAACAGTCAACTTATCTTATTCTCTTAATACATGTCCCCGCCGCCCATGCCGCCACCCATACCGCCGCCCATATGTCCTCCTGCGGCCGGCTTGGATTCCTCTGGAATCTCCGTGACCATGCACTCGGTGGTCAACAGGAGTCCCGCGATACTGGCAGCATTCTGCAACGCGCAACGCGTCACCTTGGCCGGATCCAGTACGCCCTCTTTGACGAGGTCGGTGTACTTGCCGGTGGCAACGTTGTAACCGTAACTACCCTTGCCGCCATTCCTGATTTCCTGGACAACGATTGCGCCTTCAACGCCCGCGTTTGACACGAGCTGACGTATCGGACCTTCCAGCGAGGCCTTCACGATCTGAACGCCGATCGCTTCATCGCCGACGACTTCCATCTTATCGAGAGCTGACTGCGCCCTGAGCAAAGCCACTCCACCGCCCGGCACAACGCCTTCTTCAACTGCGGCGCGTGTCGCATGGAGAGCGTCCTCTACGCGAGCCTTCTTCTCCTTCATTTCCGTCTCTGTAGCTGCGCCAACGCTGATCACCGCAACGCCGCCTGCGAGCTTAGCAAGCCGCTCCTGCAGCTTTTCGCGATCGTAGTCGGATGTGGTTTCATCGATCTGGTGCTTGATCTGCGAGACTCTGCCCTGTATGTCGGACGTCTTGCCTGAGCCTTCGACGATCGTGGTGTTTTCCTTGTCCACCGTGATCCTCTTGGCGCGGCCAAGATCTTCAATCTTCACGTTCTCAAGTTTGACGCCGAGATCCTCGGTCAGGCATTTGCCGCCGGTGAGAATCGCGATATCCTCGAGCATCGACTTCCTGCGATCGCCGAAGCCCGGCGCCTTCACGGCGCAGCACTGCAAAGTGCCGCGGAGCTTGTTGACCACGAGTGTGGCCAGTGCTTCGCCTTCGACTTCTTCCGCGATAATGAGCAGTGGCTTGCCGGACTTGGCAACGTTCTGGAGCAACGGCAGAAGATCCTGAAGATTCGAGATCTTCTTCTCGTTAATCAGGATGTATGCATCCTCAAGAGCGCACTCCATCGTCTCCGCGTTCGTCACGAAGTAAGGAGAAAGATAACCCTTGTCGAACTGCATGCCTTCGACGACATCGAATGTTGTCTCGATCGTCTTGGCTTCCTCAACCGTGATCGTGCCGTCTTTGCCCACTTTGTCCATCGCATCAGCAATGATCTGGCCGATCGTAGCGTCGCCGTTGGCCGAGATCGTGGCGACCTGTGCGATTTCGGTGTGCTCCTTGACCTTCTTCGCCTGCTTGGCAATATTTTCAACGACCGCTATGACCGCTTTGTCTATGCCGCGCTTCAGGCTCATCGGATTTGCGCCCGCGGTGACATTCTTCAGTCCTTCGCGGTATATCACTTCCGCCAGAAGCGTCGCGGTCGTGGTGCCGTCGCCAGCTATGTCGCTGGTCTTGCTGGCCACTTCGCGAACCATCTGGGCACCCATGTTTTCAAAGGCGTCAGGAAGTTCGATTTCCTTAGCGACCGTCACGCCGTCCTTTGTGATCAGAGGCGAACCGAATTTCTTGTCGAGAATTACGTTGCGGCCTGCCGGTCCGAGCGTTACGCATACGGCCCTGCTCAGCTTCTGAACGCCGGCAAGAATCGCCTGCCTGGCTTCAGTGTCATACTTCAGTTGTTTACCCTTGTCTGCCATCTTAATCTCCTGTTCGATTTAAACTTCAATTTCAACTCTTTGGACTAGGCCTCGATGACGCCAAGAATATCGTCTTCGCGTATCAGCTGATACGTCTTGTCGTCTATCTTGACTTCTGAGCCGCCGTACTTGGGCATGAGAACTTTGTCGCCCTTCTTGACATTCATCGGAATCTTCTTGCCACTATCGTCGAGTTTGCCTTCGCCAACCGCGATCACTTTCCCCTCCTGTGGCTTCTCCTTTGCTGAATCCGGGATTATGATCCCGCCCTTCTTCACCTCGTTCTGCTCAACTGGCTCAACGAGTACACGATCTCCTAATGGTCTAATCTTCATACTGTCCTTTCTTCCTCCTTCTCCGTGTTCTTTTGCGGATAACTATCCTCGCCCAGTACCATTTACTTCTTTTTATTCTTGTCGTCGTCAACCATTTCAAAGTCGGCGTCAATCACTTCTCCGTCGTCCTTCTTCGATGATTGCTCGTTCGTCTTTCCGGCCTGGCCTTCCCCATCGGCATTGCCGCCGGCAGATCCTGTTCCCTGGGCATGATCATGCCCAGCGTGACCATCCTTCGTTGCCTTGGAGTACAGATCCGTTGACACGGCCTGCATCACCGTATTCAGCGTTTCCATCTTCGCTTTGATCTCGTCGGCATTGCCGTCTTTTATCGCGCTCTTGAGAGCTTCGATTGCCGGGTTGACTTTCGACTTGTTGTCCTCGGACACCTTGTCGGCATGCTCTTTGAGCAATTTTTCAGTCTGGTAAACGAGGTTCTCGGCCTGATTTTTGGCCTCAACGCTCTCGCGCTTCTTCTGGTCGTCGGTGGCGAACTGCTCGGCATTCTTCACCATCCGGTTGATCTCGTCCTTATTGATACCGCTTGACCCTGTGATTGTGATCTTCTGTTCCTTGCTCGTGCCAAGATCCTTGGCCGACACATGCAGAATCCCGTTGGCATCAATGTCGAACGTCACCTCCACCTGTGGAACGCCGCGCGGCGCCGGTGGAATGCCATCCAGATGGAAACGACCGATTGACTTGTTGTCGCCAGCCATCTTGCGTTCGCCCTGCAAAACGTGGATTTCGACGCTGGGCTGATTGTCGGATGCTGTGCTGAATATTTCGCTCTTCTTCGTTGGAATGGTGGTATTGCGCTCAATCAGCGTCGTGAAGACGCCGCCGAGCGTTTCGATGCCAAGCGAAAGAGGCGTAACATCGAGCAACAGCACGTCCGTGACTTCGCCCTTTATGATGCCACCTTGAATTGCCGCGCCAACCGCAACAACTTCGTCGGGATTGACACCTTTGTGCGGCTCTGTGTTAAAGAGTGATTTTGCCTTTTCCTGTATTTTCGGCATGCGGGTCATCCCGCCCACCAGCACAACCTCGTCAACCTTCTTCAGGCCGGAGTCATCGAGACATTTGCGGCACGGACCATCAGTCCTTTCGATCAGCGCATCGGCCAACTGCTCCAGCTTCGCTCGGGAGAGAGTGACGTTCAAGTGCTTTGGGCCCGAGGCATCTGCCGTGATGAACGGAAGATTGATGTCCGTCTGCTGCGAACTGGAAAGTTCGCATTTCGCCTTCTCGCCGGCTTCCTTGAGCCGCTGCAACGCCATCGTGTCTTTCGTCAGATCAATGCCATACTGCTTCTTGAAATCGGAAGCGAGCCAGTCAATGATCACCTGATCCATGTCATCGCCGCCAAGGTGCGTATCGCCGTTTGTGGCCTTCACCTCAAAGACGCCTTCGCCGATATCGAGAATCGAGACGTCGAATGTGCCTCCACCGTAGTCATAGACAGCGATGGTTTCGTCCTTCTTTTTGTCGAGCCCGTACGCCAGCGATGCGGCTGTCGGCTCGTTGATGATGCGAAGCACGTCTATGCCGGCGATCTTGCCCGCGTCTTTTGTCGCCTGACGCTGACTATCGTTGAAGTACGCTGGAACCGTGATTACCGCCTGCGTGATTTTCTCGCCGAGAAATGCTTCGGCATCGGTCCTGAGCTTCTGCAGAATCATTGAGGAGATTTCCGGCGGGGAATACAGCTTGCCGTCAATCTTCACATGCGCGTCGCCATTCGGCGCTTTGACGACTTCGTAAGGCACGAGCTTGATTTCGTGCTGAACTTCCTCAAACTTGCGTCCCATGAAACGCTTGATCGAGAACACAGTGTTCTTAGCATTGGTTATCGCCTGGCGTTTCGCAGCCTGTCCGACAAGGCGCTCTCCGCTCTTTGTGAATGCGACTATTGAAGGCGTGGTCCGCATTCCTTCGGCATTTGGAACGACAACCGGTTCGCCGCCTTCCATAACTGACATGCACGAGTTAGTCGTGCCCAGATCTATTCCCAAGACTTTAGACATTGTCTGAATCCTTTCTAAAAATACACATCTTTCGATTAAGCGAGATCATGATGAGCAATTGGCGTGCCATGATCTGCAGCAACACATTATCATAAACTGTAATTCGTTGCACATAAACATATTGTGCTTAGCGCTGCGGATATTATGACGAACCAATCGATTGCGCCCTATTGACTCACAAACAAGGTTCAAAGATAAATGCGAGACATTATGTCTCGCATGTGCTGAGCGCGACGAATTTGGGTTCGTTTCGCAAAAATGCCTTCTGGTGCCATTCATGGTCATTGGCACACCGCCAT
>CAZASC010000219.1:0-5581 GCA_964487695.1 uncultured Victivallales bacterium | reverse complement strand
TCCACTTCTCCACTGTAATCTTCTTATACTCACAGCAGGTTCACACGGTCGCAATAAAGGAGGAAGCAATGACACACGAAATCGAATTGAAGCAGGCAAAGAGCATTCAAGTCGGCGAAACAATCCTTAAAACACATTCCACGGGCATCTTGTTGGCGCATGAGGTCGTTAGTGTTTTGCCTTTAGATGACGGAAAATGGATTGAGATCGGCGCTGGAAACATCTGTCATATCTTAAGCGGTGATGATGTTGTGGCGGTGGTGATCTGATTCCGTGTAAGTCCATTTGATTGTGGAGTAGAATCTATCTTCCTGACTTTTTTAACAGGACATTCCACTCCAGTTTCCGAATACATCTCAATGACTTTTCTACAACAACGCGAACGATTAATTACCGGCAAGCTTTTCCACGGCATCTCATCTTGTTACGCCGAAATACAGAATCTTGTTAAGTCAGGTCAGTGGAGAAATGTCGTTAAAATATACCAGCAGAACATTCACACGCTCAAATTATCACCCGGCGCACACTCTATGTTAAAATTGGCGCACTTAAAACTTGGCGATTTGAAGATGGCGACACAGGAAGAACGGCAAGTAACCTATCTCATACAGCAGATCATCAAAACCGGCGAAGGAAACAGAGAAAAGCCCTATCTCATAACGATTATGTCGGATGTTCATGATATTGTCGGCGATGAGCTTCTAAACGAATGGCAAGAGAAACACGGGAACAGACTGATTGACATTGTTCAGTTGTCTGGAGCTACTGTTTGTTTCGATATAAGCCACTTGAGAAGATTTATTCGCTTCAGTCCTGTAAAATGCCCGCCCAAGTTGCCCAAGTAAAATCGCCCTCTGAATTACGCCACAGTATCATCCGCAATTCCAAGCTGTTCGGATGTAACAAGCTTCAAGTTTTGCATCCATTCCCTACGCAGTTTTGTTCCACAGCCATAATGACCGGGACACACTTTCCAATAAACCTTGCCTTTTCTGGTGGTCTTTTTGATGAGCCAGCCAGAACCACGAGTCCAACACAATTTTCCCTTAACCCGTGACATTACAGCGACTTTCCATTTGACCCTGCGATAAGTTGTGTCCATGAGCTTGAGAAATGTGGTCTTGTTCATAATCGCCGTCTTAGAATCGCCCTCTGAAAATGCCCTGTTAAAATGGCCGCCTAAAAATCAGTTCAAAGAAATCTCACCCGTATCAACAAAAGCAGTAATCAGTCCCCACGCTTGAATCTTCTTAACCTGCTCTGCCATTGTAACAATATCCTTCAAGTCCAAGCTTTCCCATTCCAGTTTAACCCCTGATTTCTCTTCGATGGAATATGTGAACAGACCCTTGATTCCCTTAAGCTCAAAGTCAATGCGCTTTTCAGGTATATCGTGTTTTGCGTTGGCCTTCTTACTGATACATTTGCTCCCATCGAACGTGTTGTAGGTCTTGAGAATATTGACCATGCTGTATTTGCCAGATGAACGACGAATTACAAAAAATGTGAGCACTGTTTCGACTGCGGGGGCCTCTTTATAAGTGACGCCATGAGAAACCAAGATGCAATGAAAGCGGTCTCCATCATTCAGTGTAAAAGCGGGAGAGAAAGGGGCGGGATCTGTGGGTTTGTTCGGTATGTCTGTCTTGTCAGGTTCGTTCGTGTTGTCCGTCATTTTACAGCCCATCAACGCATCAAATAATTCACAATCTTTACACCCGGTTCGTCCTTTTGCAATGCTTTCACTTGAGTCGGTATGTGGCGTTGGATATATGGATTTCCGGGTCATTGAGAGAGACTGTCCCGAGATTACAGAAAGCAACCAATCCTGCGCTGAGATGAAAAACTATTGGTGTCTTTGAGTTAGGTGGAAGAAATACAGGGACTTGCGCATCAGGTGAGAATGTGCATCGCCCCAGCACTACAACTTTAGAGTTGGCTTTGAGCGCCATGGCATCGTTCTTGGGCATGTCTAAGCGGATATCGTAAAAAGCCCACATGTATGAAAATCGTGGTTTGGACTGCTTGAAACATCCGTCGCACTCAATATCTGAGAATCGCACAGCCGCCGTATGGTCATCAATCACTTTGACATCTTGAATCGTGGTTGAGAAGCGCAAGGGTTGGTCATCAATGCGTTTCTTCATCTCTGACTTCAATCTGTTGGTTATCTCGTCTTTCTGTGCCGTCGTGGAGGCGTGTGCATAGTCCTCTACCATCGGTTCGATTCGTGCAAGCACGCTGGTAAGTGTCTGCGTTCCGGCCAAAGGATCGACATCTGTTACTGTGATCGTTTTATGTCCAATTGTAATCGTACCGCTATTTGGCGTAACGGCGAGTTGCTTATTGGTCACGACAAGATCATCTGCGGCTAAACACAATCCGACCGCAAGACAGGCCATTACGCAGAATATAACGAACCGCAAATTGTCAAAATATCCGCTCATATTCTTCCAAATTCTCTGCGTAGTACGGCGAGAACATCCCCAAAGACTTCCTTGATATTGCCTTTGGTAAATCGGAGTTGCTGTATGCCGTGAATGTTCGAGAACTCGCTGGTGCCAGTTTCGAGTAACGCAATAGTGTGATTGAAGCCTAGTTTGCCCTGAAACAGACCGAGTTCATGGATAACATTGTCACGGGGATGTATGTCGCCTTTTGCATCTACATCTTCGCCAGTCATGACGAGCAGCGCGAAAGACGACTTCTCAAGCATGTCTTCGAGAATATCACGGATGGCATGGCCGGCACGAGAGCCGATTTCATAAGCCTCAACGGTCAATCCGTGCGCATCGTGGAGGTGATCTTTCAGATCTCGCCATTCCGGCGACCGCCCATGACCAATGAAAATGACAGGGGATGCTTTCTTTTCGGTTATCGATGTCGGAAGCGCTGAACGTTCAACGGCTTCTTCAAATAGCTGAGCTATGCTGTTTATGGTGTCACGATTTGAACCGCTTATCTTGAGTTCAGTTTCATTGACGCAGAATCGAACTTCGAGGCGAAGGGGGCTAGGAGATTGCCATGTATCGTAAGAGTATAATGCGTATTGGACATCCTTCCTGTACTCAATGCCGAATTCATCGTCAGAATCGAAATCCCATCCCTCATTCTTTGCGACCTGCACGATTCGCTGAGAAATGTGGCCATCCCTGTTCTGGGCGATCCTCTTGATTATCTGCACTGCACCAAAAATGACTTCAGGAGGGAACTTCACATTGAAATATTGTTTTTCTCTTCTCATGTCAGTTACCACTCCTTAGTCATGCCTTGTCCTGTTCCGCCCAATCGCCACAAAGCAATTCCGCCTGCTGTAAAACGGTTGTGGTAGCGCGTTCCTGTTTGTCGGGAACTTTGCTCATCTTTGTCAACCATTCAACTATGCCGAAGCTCCGTCATCGTCCGCAACTGTTTCTGGGGCGTCCGGGATGGATATCCGCAACGCATCCAGTCTAAGTTGACGCTCGGTCAGAGCTTTGCGACTCGCAAGCCATTTCTCTTTCTTTTGCGGATCGTTGTCGATGTCCAGACTCTCCTTGTATTCTGTCGCAGTCGCCATATCTGTCCACTCTTTGATTGTGAAATCTTCGCCTTGTTTCAGTTTATCGATTTCCTGATGAAGTTCCGTGAGGCTCACGCGGAAGAATTCTTTGCGGGCGTTGATCTTGTTGACTTGCATCGCCATGAACCGTTGGTGGATTCTATGTTCAAGTGCTGGCGCGTTATCGCTCTCAATGAGTGCGTGAACATCAAATTCAAACGGCACACTGGCACCATTAAGTTCATAGAACCTATCTTGCGGGTCTGGTCGCCGCGTCTGTCCGATTTTGTAAACACCTTCACCAAACGAGCCAATATTGGAAATAACGTAAACGTGACCCTTCTTGGTCTGCTGTGCGATGGTGAGAGCACGTTGTGTCGCATCGGAAAGATCTTGGCGCAACTTTTGCAATTCCTGTTCGTAACGGGCTTTCTGTTCGGCTGTCGCGCCTGCAAACCTCTTCTCTGCTTCTTCTACTGCTGTTTTCTTCAACTCTTCTTCCTTTGCCGCCTGACGCATCTTTTCCTCATATTCTCTCCTCGCCTTTTCCTCATCGCGGAGGCGTTCATTCAGGTAGCGTTGTTCTTCCCGCTGTCTACGCGCCAATTCGTGCACAACCACAGCCCATTTGAGTTCAGCTAGTCGGGCATCCAGATAGACCGGGAGAATACGGGCATTTCTGAAGCATAACCCGTTCAGGTTTACAAGACTGTATGCGTCGCGGATCTCTTGTTCGAGTGTCCCATAGTTGTCGTGCTTCGCTCGCGTCAGAATTGCGTCCACACGCCCATTGAAAGCATCGGCCACAAAACGATTCGCCCTGTCGCGGCGGTCAGGTTCCTCATAATTGCAGGAGGAAGCTTGTTTCTGCTCGACCATCCGACGCGATTGTTCTCGTGCGGCACGAAGTGCTTGACCTGCCTCTGTATAGCCGAAATTAGCAGCCAAATCATCAAGCAAACTGTGACTAGGCACGACATAGCGATCCCCATAGCCTTCAGTAACATTCCACAGCGCCTGCACGGCTTGTTCAAGTGTTTCTTTGTAGCGCAAAGCAATGTATGCGTTGCCACCGATTTGTTCGGCGCGTTTTTCCGCATCTGCCATAATGCGACCAGCATCGCGGGTAGATTGATTGAGAAGAGCTTCGGCTTGCTCGCGGATTAGGTTAGCTCTTTCAAATGCCTGTGATCGTTCTTCTGCGGTGGCAGCCTTTGTTTCTTCTACTAAACTCTGCGCTTCTGCCCGCAAACTGGTTGCCTCTTTCATAGCATGGGCAAGCTGGAGTTGCACCTCGGTCTCAGCGTCACGAAGTTTGTCGTATTTGCGAAGCCGTTCACAATCTTCGACAGCTTTTGTGACAAGGGTTTGGGCTTCCTCTTGAATTTTGCGCGACTCCGCTTCGTAATGTTGATGAACACGCTCAGACTCCTGCCGCATCTCGGCTATTTGTTGATCAATGAGTTTCTGTGCTTCGATAATTGAGGTCTCTGAATCTTGTCGCATCGCTTCAATCTTGTCAGCGGCAGATTTCTTCGTCCGAAGCACTTCGTTAGCCAATTTCCTATTCTGAACGAAGAAGACAACAGCAGCGACGAGGCCGAGCACAAAAAGGATGGCAAATAAAATAGTCATAATGAGTAGCCTGTTTGCGGCATCGTAGCGTAGGCACGCCGCGCTAATTCAGCGATTGATGATTTCAACTCCTCGCGCATTTTCTGAATCTTGGCAAGCAAATCATGGAATCCCATATCTTCTATAGTTTGTTGACTTATGTCAGCAGGAATCAATGGCGTGATGGGTTGAAATGCGCCAGCTTTGCGTGATGCTTTGAAATCACCACGATGCGGAAACATTTCCATTGCTTCCGATGAATCGAGACGGTTGAAGATCAGCAGCGTAGTAACCGTTTGTGGCATTGCCGAACGTGGAATCACCGCTGAGAGAACTGGTCGTTCTACGGTATGACAAGTACGTGTATCAAACACATCTGCCAACGCAGTGATCAATAACGTTTCTACCGGCAATATAGCAAACACC
>CAZASC010000218.1:0-5686 GCA_964487695.1 uncultured Victivallales bacterium | reverse complement strand
AAAGGCGACAAAAAGCGGCAAGTTCATTGCCGCCTTTTGTCGCTTTTTGCCGCTCCGTCTTTGCGCGTCTGAACTGACCTCCACTGACGTAAGGGGATGGTGTCTCGTCACAAACCACTTTTCCTGATGGTTCGTATCAACGCCGGTTTTTGGTTGGCGTGATCGTAGGTAATTGCCGGCGTAGCCGACTTCGCATCCCGCGGTTGGCATCTCGCGTGGCATCGTCGTGGGCTGTTCGCGGTCTTGGAATGTTCGTAGCAAGAAACTGTCTATGGTTGGCACCTCACTGTTGGCTGTCCGCAGTTGGTGTGGGACATTCAACGGGACATTGCCGGGATTTTTCAGTGGACGTTCGCTGGATTTTCGGCAGACTCAAATACCTTATCTGGTTAAGGGGTAACGCGTGCCCAATGTAAATTCATGGCACAGGACTCAAGGCAATTGGTTTTAGTGCTCGCGACCAACGCCCGTTGCGCTGCCGCTTAACGTGCGCTCGTCGCGACGTAAAATAGGAAATGCAGTCGCGTTCAGCTTCCGTCAGCGGCACGGCGGCGGTCGTTGCGTTCCGGCTCCGTTTCAGCCGTCTCTGCGCCTACACTTCACTATTCCGCCCGCCGAACCGCTGACCGAAGCGTGATGGTGAATCAACAAATCTTTCAAAATAATCCGCCGTGAAGGGGTGGCGGAAAATTTATACCGCAGTCGGAAGGTTCGGACGCAGATTCCAAACAAAACCGATTGAATCAAGCAGTTGTTTTCGGTCTGCACGGAGTTTGCCGCGAAAATTGCGAGTGCGTTGGGTGTTCACCCATTTTCCAAGCCGTTTATATTCGCCAGCTTTTTGTGGGACGTTGCAATGGTTGTGAACTTTCTTGTATTCAACAAGTGCGGCGAACATTTTTTCCCAAGCCATTGGCTCGACGAGCACCCAGACAAATCCGATTTCATCCAACCGCTTGGCTCGTTCCGCCATGATTGGGCGTTTATATCGTTTTGCCGCCCGTTGGTTTCTGACCCATGTTCCGAGGGCCTCATATTTATCTGAACGTTGCGGCACGTTTGTATGACCAAACTCTTTTTTGAACTCCACCAACTGCCGGAAGCAGTCTTCCCAATGTGAATTATTTGGATCCCAATCAAAACCCAACTCATCGAGCCGACGACATTTCTCACGATCAAGTTTGCCTTTATTGTTTGCTACCCTTTGGTCTGAAACCCAATCGGCAAGCCGCCGGTTTCCCTTCCAACTTTGAGGCACAAGGCAATTACCATTCGTTTGTTTATATTTCTCCAGTTCGACGAACATTGCTTCCCAGACTTGGCCTGCTGTCAGCAAGCTGCCACGTTGGCTGAGCGGTGGTAACGTGCCTCTTCTCTCCGTAATCCATTCAAAACCGATCTCATTCAAAGCAGCGACACGTTCAGCTTTTAGCTCACCCGTCTTTTTGAAGCGTCGCTGCGTCGCCACCCAATTGGCAAGTTTTGGATTTTCCGACCATTTGGCCGGCACACGACAATGACCATGCTCATCTTTGAAAGATTGAAGCGATGCGAGCGTTGCCTTCCATCCCTCATCATCGGCTGTCGTCCCACCGCTTTGCGGCGACCAGCTAAAGCCGATTGAATCTAATTGGGAGATTTGGTTTGAATTTAATTTTCCGGTTTTCCGATCCCGGCGTTGTGTGGATACCCACCAACCAAGTTTCCTATTTGTGGCAAACTTCTGCGGAACATCTGCGTGGCCGTTTTTTTGCTGAAATTCTTTGAGCTTTGCAAACATTTCTTCCCATGCTTTTCCAGAAGACTCCCTGCCACTCCATGAAAATCCAAGTGCATCAAGTGCAGCTATTCGTTCCGCCGAAACTTTTCCCAGTGTTCTGCGCGCCCGTTGAACTGCAACCCAATTTGCCAACTTGAGATTTTCGGACCATTTCGCTGGAACGCGGCAGTGCCCGTGGTCAGTGTGAAATTGACGAAGCATTTCAAACATTTGTTCCCACTGTTTGGAATATGGCTGCCATTCAAAACCGATGCTGGTGAGTTTTTGCTCGCGAGTCGCATCAAGTTGACCATTTTTTTGGAATTGCCGCTGGGTGACTATCCATCGCCGCAATTGGGCATCCATGACTCGACCCCGAGGCTTGCCGTTGTGCATTGGCCGAAGATGCTCGACCAGCTTTGCAAACATGACATCCCATTCGCTATCACTCATGCTCCAAGCAAAACCAATTCCGTCCATTTGCCGCACTTGGTCGGCTATCAGACGATTCTGTCGTTTATCTTCGCGTTGGTGATAGACCCAGCGTGCAAGCTCTGGATTTGCCTGCCAATCTGCCGGAACATTGCAGTGACCGTGCAACTTGAAAAAATCCCGTAATTCAGAAAACATTTCGTCCCACGGACGGGCAACTGGTTTGTGAACTTCCGGTGGCAGTTTTGGTGCTGGCTTGGTCTTGTTAATTTGCCAAATAAAGCCGACACCATTCAAAAGGTGAAACCTCTCGTCACTCAACCAGCCGTTTTTTTTAGCCCGCCGTTGTGATAGCACCCAGCGATTTAGCTTTGCCGTTTCCTCATCAACGATTTTCACGGATGAAGCGCCATTCGCAGATTTATAAATTTTGAATCGTTCAAACATTTCATACCACTGCTTGTCCGTATTTGCGGGCACGGAATCCCACGGGAAATTTATTTCATCCAAATGTTTTTTATCCTCGGCAGAGATCGTTCCAATTTTAAGGAGACGTCTTTGCACGGTCATCCAGTTTGCCAAACCTGCATATTTCTTGTTATGCCGGGAAACATTCAAATGCCCATACTCGGCTTTGTGTGCGAGCAAGGCATCAATCCGGTCTTGCAGCGTTTTTTGAGGCGGCAAGGCATTGGGTGCTTTCCACTCAAAACCGATTGAATTCAGTTGGATTTCGTATTCTTTATTCAGCTTGCCTTGGTTGCCTTTGTATCTTTGGGCAGACACCCATCCGCCAAGCAGCGGGTTCTCCTTCCATTTGACCGGCACAAGCGTATCGCCAAATCGTTCCTTGTAAGCACACAACTCTGCGAATCGTTCCTCCCATGTGGCCACGCCACCAGTCCACTCGAAACCAATTTTTTCAAGCATCGCGATCCGCTCACGAGAAAGTTTGTTGCGCCCATAGTTGACACGTTGGGAACTGACCCATCTTGCAAGTTTCTTGTTCTCCTTCCAATTCAGAGGGACGAAACAATCACCAAAACGATTCCGATAATCCAAAAGCGCGAGATAATATGTCCGCCATGTGCTCGCGTGTGGCGACCATTTGAATCCAACCCGGTTTAGCAGTTCTATTTTTTCTTCCTCTAACGCTCCGTCTCTTTGGAGCACCCGCTGGGTCACGACCCAAGTTGCAAGTTTTTGGTTCTCCGGCCAACGGGCAGGCATGTCAATTTTCCCGTGCTTCTTTTGATATGTCAGGAGCTGCCCATAACACTCAAACCAACCGTCACCGATGGCATCCAAACAAGCTGCGGTGATGGATTCGCGCAAACTTTCCAGCGAAATGGCCGGGCCAATAAACTGAAGGCGTTCACGGAGGCGCGTATCGTCATAGCCTCCGGTAGCGCCTCGCTGAATCCGCATTTCAGAAATAATTTGAGCAAGCAAATCGTCATGCTCCTGTAATTTGCGAAGAACATTCCATACTTCATCGAAGTCACTCCTCTTCACCGCCTCCGTTATTGATTCCCCGCGTGCCTTTTCAACGTAGAGCGGCACGAGCACATAACCAAATTTCTTTCCCGGCGACAGACGCATCGCGCGACCAGTGGCTTGCACGATGTCCACGAGGCTGCGACGCGGACTCAGAAACGCGACCATGTCCACCGCTGGCACATCCACGCCTTCGGTCAAACAACGCGCATTCGACAAGATGGCGCGCGGCGCATTTGCAAATTCATCCATGAGCCGTTTGCGGTATGCTGTGGACATCGCGCCATTGATGTGTGCGCAGTGGAAACCGGGCAGATGTGTGGCGATTCCTTCTGGGCCAGCAGAAGTGAATGAATTCGCAGCAGCTACTTTAGAGTGGAATGTGAAAACTCTCGAAACACCGTGTTGATCAATTGCAGATTTAAGTGCGATTTGATTCGCAACCTGTCGCGCTTTGATTTCCTCGCCTTCAACAATCACGATACCGCGCCGCAGCAACTCATCCGTGACCATGTCGGATGTAACAATCGAAATCAAAACCTTGTAGTCAGTGATGATGCCGAGTTTCGCTGCGGTGCTGAATGGCAAACGATGGACTACCGGGCCGTAAATCTCCGGCACGTCCATGGAAAAAACCGTCCTGTCTTCGCCCGATTTATTTTCCGGCGCAATATCATAATGGCGCGGGGTGGCCGTGAGGAATAACCGGCGTGCAATTGGCAAATTATTGTCAGTCAGCGCCAGGCCGAACTTCATGCCTTCGCGTCCGGCGGTTTTATGCGCCTCGTCAAAAACGCCGAGATCAAATGGCGTCAAACCGACAACCGCTTCCGCGACGACGGCAGCAGAATGGTATGTGGAAAAAACTAATTTGACCGCATTTGTCTGACGTTCAAGAAACCTGCGAATATCGCCGCTTTGCGTCGTGACCAGAAAATCAACTTCAGAGGGGCGGACAATAAGCGCGTCTTCCTCTGGCTGCACGGTTGCGTCCGAACAGACACAACGGTATTCGACATCCGGCCAACTTGTTTCACGCAGCCATTCGTGGAGCGTCTGCCTGACGAGCGCAAGAGAAGGCAGCAACACCAGCACCGTTTTGGCATTGCGCCGCTCGGCAGTCCAAAGCGCAATAAGGGTCTTGCCTGATCCACAAGCCATGAGCGCCGTTACACGCGGATGGCGATTCAAACCATTGAGAATGTCACTGAGTGCGGCGTTCTGATGTTCAAGTGGTGTCTTTTTCTTTTTTGGCGCGATGCTGCCAACGAGCCAAGCTTCAATTGCTTGAAAATCTTCTGCTGTCAGTTGGTCAAGGTCGCTCCCACGCACAAATACTGCCCCTGGTCGTTCTGCGGCGGTGTCGGCGATCTCATCGCAGTTTGTCAGAACGAGTCTTTGCACACCGGCGTCCGCCAAACCAAAAAATGTCGAGAGTTCCGACCATGTTAGCGACGGACGCCCGGTGCGAAATTTTACTTGGTAACACGCAGTCTCATCCGAAGTGGTGACGAACACACCATCAACGCCCATGTCTTTAAGCGGAAGACGAAGACGCTGCTGGAGTGACGGCGGCATCGTGTCTCCCGGCCAAACCTCGCGAGCTTGATGAATCCGCTGCGTCGCCAGATATGCCTCTGCAAAAACTTCAAATGCTGCGCCGCGTGATTGTTCGTCCGGCAACGCAGCGATGCGACGCTCCAATTCCGCAAAGGAGGTCAGGCCCGCGAACAAATGTTGCTGGACGAAGAAGGTCGCTTTCGGATGGCGAACCGTGGCCATGCGGAAATGGTATCAATTTGTTCGGCGAAGAAAAGCCCGGCCGCCGCCAATTTAGGGTGGAGATTTATTGAGGACGACTAATTTGGCGGTCGCGTTGTTCAGTTGGCGGCAAATTTCCCTGCCAACTGTAAAAACCGGACGGTTCGTGTATAATATTCATAGGAGGTTGATGGATATGATTTGTCCTCAATGCAAAACGGCGTGCATAAACTTTGG
>CAZASC010000217.1:0-5691 GCA_964487695.1 uncultured Victivallales bacterium | reverse complement strand
GTGCCATTGCCACGCCAGCCGCACCTGACTTGTCCCGCCGTAGCCCTGAGCGAAGTCGAAGGGGCGAAGGCGGAAAGGGTGCTATTCCTCAGCCCGGCCCAACGGGCCGGAGCAAAGGAGTCATTACCTGTCGGCGTACATCTGCGTTCATCTGCGGTTCCCCTTTTCTCCGCTACCTCCGCTATCTCCGCGTTTAAAACATATATGAACACTGAGGCAGCAAAGGAAGCGGAGAAAATAGAAATCCTGCCACAGATTTACACAGATAAATACAGATTGCATCCGAACACCTTCTGATCCGTGCTTATCCGTGAAGATCTAATGCGCACCCTGAAAGGGTGCAATTCCAAAGCCCGAGGTGAAACCTCGGGACCGAGCACAACCGAACACAGATCCCAAGAGGCCAAATGGAGCGAAGATTGACATTCGTTCATCCTTCACTCATACCGGCCTCACGTTTCTTCTTCTCTTCCTTCGTTCCCAGGGCGTTGCCCTGGGCTGCGGAATTGCAGGCTTTCAGCCTGCCGCCCACCACTTGCAGGGGTGCCATTGCCACGCCAGCCGCACCTGACTTGTCCCGCCGTAGCCCTGAGCGAAGGCGGAAAGGGTGTTATTCCTCAGCCCGGCCCAACGGGCCGGAGCAAAGGAGTCATTACCTGTCGGCGTACATCTGCGTTCATCTGCGGTTCCCCTTTTCTCCGCTACCTCCGCTATCTCCGCGTTTAAAACATATATGAACACTGAGGCAGCAAAGGAAGCGGAGAAAATAGAAATCCTGCCACAGATTTACACAGATAAACACGGATTGCATTCGAACACATCCTGATCCGTGCTTATCCGTGAAGATCCGTGGCTATTTTTCCTCTATATTCCAGTTCCGGTCGTGTTCCAAGGCTGGACTTCTTCGGACAGCGATGAAGACATCAAATTGGATCCGCCGCCATAGGCGCGGGCCCATTTGTAGATTGACAGGTTTAATATGAGTCCACGCTTCAGCGTGTTCCCATCCACAAGAACCTGGAATATCCCGTAGTTGGTTCCCTGCGTGAAAGTTCCACCGACATCCACGGCGTCATTAACTCCAGGCCAGTCAACCGTCACGCTTTGAAGTTCAGGCGACGTCAGGCACGAGTTGTCAGAGACGAGGTTCGCCAGAAATTGAGCATATCTTCCGCCGGCTCCCATAGGCCAGGGTGAAGCCGTCTGGCCTGTTGCTGACCATTGAAGAGCATCCGACAGGTTTGGTTGATTTCCCGTCCGAATCTGCATCCCCAAGGTTGTCCCAGATGGTGTACTTGCTGTCCATGCCATCTGATGATAGACGGGAGCCGTGTTTTGAGTGTCGAATATCTGTGACTGATAATAACCGTTTGACATGTACGATACAGAAATAGCCTGAACGCCGCGTATGTATTGGTTTAGCGCAACATTGGCGTTTGTGCTCCACACATCGTTTGTCCAACTGGTAGAGGCACCGTTAGTCATTTCGTAAGACCCAGGCACATTATCCGCCCACGTGCTTTCACTCCATTTCCAAGCGGTATTCGGTGCGTTATTTGTAGTCACCAAGTACGTTACGAGATAGCTGTTGGTCGTTCTGATGGTGCATGCTGCATAGTCAGACCATACGTTCGAATTGGCGTTTACAGTGACACTGGCGCTGCCGCCGAATGTGAGGTTAGTAGAGGTTCCGGGCGCAGCGTCAGGGCTGCATCCCGCGGACCCAGCAACCCCTATTCGCGCAGCCTGGATGTGTAGTGCGTTTGCTGCCGCTGCGAACTGGATCTTGCATTTTGAGCCTTCTGAAATCAACCATCCGCCATTCGTCACCCCGGCGCCACCCCTTATCAGCACGCGCATTGCCCTACCGCTCTGATCGCTCGATGAGCTTTCACCCGCTACGCCATTTGGATCCTGAGTCTGTTGGTATGCCATCCACGCGGTGTTATTCCCTGCCAGTTTTACGACAAAATCCTTTGGGCTCATATTTGTGTCAAAATATATTTGTGTGGTGGTCAGGGAATTCGACCCGTTGTTAAATAGATGCCCGGTTTCTCCGAAAGTTGTTTCTTCCCATTTGTCGTCATATATCTGCAGCGTAAAACTCTGATTTGTGGCAGTTGCAGGGAAACTGAGATCGGCGTTGTTGGCCCACGAACCGTTGCCCGTCATATCCCGCCAAACAGGAGTCGCACCTGACGATGCTGTGACAACCTGAGTTTCGCCTTCGCGAATGCTATGACTTGGAGAAACGTATAGCTGGTCTATTCCGACTGCATAGCCTGTGCTGTTCGTGTTTTTGCCAACCACGGTAAACTGTACGCTGTGATTGCCGTTTGACAACACCGTATTGCCAAGCGTGATGGTCTGTTTACCCAACGCCGACGCATAACCGTCGAATGTTCCAGGCTGCGCATCTATGGTCCATGTGAGCAAATTGGCAAAAAGCACTTGGGTTGTCGCGGAACTGCTGCCCATTGACGAGTACCCATTTCCGTTCGAGACTACGCTGGCCAACTGGCCCTGGAACTGGGACGCAGACATATTGGTGGGTTGGGGATTGAAAGTCGTTACGAGCAACTCATTTGGTGTGGATGTGAGGATATGATAAACCTTCTGCTGAGTCCATATGATGTTGCCGTTCGTGTCCACCAATACGCCGCCAGCGCCATTAGTGCCTGCGATTGGGAAGCTGATAGCCGTGGCCGCTTGTGTGCCGCCAATCGGCCAGAAGAACATGTACTTGTTGTTCAGAGTGGACAGGCGTAAATCGTACTTGAGCCGTTCCATCGAATTCTGCACCTGGGTATCAAGTTCCTGCTGGACGGCGTTCTGATTGGCTGACTTGATGACGTAAACAAACCCCACCATGCACATCGCCACAGCGATCACAACCACAAATGAAGCGATGATGACCTCCGCCAACGTAAAGCCCGACTTTTGCTTGTTATCCGACATGGTCACACCTCGCAATTTCTCTGTAGGCCGGGTCACCTGACCCGGCGTCGTCAGTCACGCCACATACCGCCTGATACGATTCTGCCCCCACGGAATCCGCGGTCACGGACCGCGGCTACAGTGAGCTTCGCGCAAAACATTGATGATTTTTCTCTATGCCAAGCCTGCCGTAGCCAGCCTCTTCTGTAGCTGGCCTCCGCGAGGCCGGTGTCAGAAGGTTGACAACATAGATCCTCTTTTGTCCCGCGGTCACGGACCGCAGCTACAGAAAGAAACTACGCGCGGCTACAGAAGAGTACAAGCCAGACATTTTCGTGTATTCTGTACCCGGCCTCCGTGAGGCCGGATGTTTTTCAACATAATCTCAATACCCCGTAAACACTTCCGACATCGCTTCCGTGTCCTTATTCGTGTCAAAAGCCAACGAGACTCTATTCTGAATGACCACTGTCACTACAAGCTGCAAAAGATTGGTGTTACTTAACATATTTGTGGTAACCGTCGTTGACCTCTGGAACCTGCCGTTTGAGATTGGATTTGGCGCGTTCCCGCTCGCATCCACAATTGTGTTGCTTTCATTCAGGGCAATGAGATTGCTGAAGCTCATGGTCTTCGCCTGTTCAAGACGATTTCTTGCGATATTTTCGGCGATATAGTGATCACGAGCTTGATCGGCGACTTTGTTTGAAGCCACAACCACCAGCGCCGCGCCCGCCGTGGCAATACACAACACCATTACCGCCAGCACAGCTTCCACCAGCGTCATTCCCGATTTAGCGCTCATTCGCGGGATTGCTTTCAGATTCATAACGACCTCCAAATTCAATGTAACCGCAGCATCCAAAGCGTTGCAAGAGATTTATGCGGAACTGAAACACTGGAATGATGGAGAGGGCTTCTCTTCAATACCATTCCTCCAAGATTCCAACATTCCATCCTCCCATTCTCTTTTACTTCTGCCAGCCCGCGATCCCAACCGCATACCCCGTACCGTTAGTGCCTGACGAGCCACCGCTCCCAGGCGTCGAAGGCGTGGCCGTCCCATATGTAAATGCGCTCCAACTGCCCGACGCCGTCACATCGCCCTGGCTTATAATCTGCCCTATCAAGTTACCGCTTCCGCTCTTCCCAAAAGTGCCGGTATGCGTATATATTAAGGCAGGATTAGTAGTGCTTCCAAAGCTCTGGCTACCGCTGATGCTTATGTTGCCACTCTGACTTGCGAGTTGGGGATAACCGTTGGTTTGTGAAACATTGCCGCTTCCAGAAATGTTAATATCACTTGTCGCAATAAGGCTTGCATTTATGTTCCCCGATCCGCTTATGGTGATCGTACCCACGCTCCATATCACACCTCCCGGTGCCGTGATCGCGCTGGAGCCTGATGCACTGTAGTTGGTGTACACTTGTCCATTGGCCACCGCAACGTTGTAGTAAGGTGTCAGGTCAATGTTCGGTATTGTAATAGGATTAACGACGCAATTACTCCCTGTAATCACAGTTCCTTTCGCGCCCCCCCCGCTGCTGTTAGTCAGGCATATCACATTGCCTGGATTTTGTATGGCCGCCGAGCCGCTCATTGTTAGAACATCACACTGCAACAGTTTCGTGTTCCATGCCCCCGATCCGCTTATGCTCAGGTTGCCGCCAATGTTGATATTCGTTGCATTAACGGAAGCTGATCCACTGACACTCACGCTGCCTACACAGTCAAGCTCCTTACAAGTTACATTTCCGCTGCCGCTTTTGGCTATGGCACCGTTGGCCCAGAACACACCTCCGGAAGTAACGAAATTACCGCTGCCGCTGAAATTCATGTTTCCACCTGTCAAGACGGCATTGCTGAAGGCGCTCATCCAAGTAGACCCACCGCCACCGCTATTGGTGCTGCCACCGCCGCCGATTGGATAGTTGGCAACAGACAACGCAACATCCGATACGGTTATCTGATTAGTCGTGTTTCCATGCGTATAAGAAACTGTGCCCGTTGAATATATGACGACTTCTGCGGCATACGCCCCGCTGGTGGTTCCATTTTTAACTGTAACGTAATAAGAGCCGCCGCCATAGTTGTTGGTCATTGGGAAGCACGCGGTATTGGACCAGCAGTAAAAGTTGGTTTTGATCATCGCATATGCGGCGTTCGCGCCGGACTCCGCAATACATTGTGCGCGCATGCGGTCGCCAAGTTTCTGCGCCATATAGCCGCTCTCGGTTGAAGTGCTTTCTATCATCGTCAGATAGATGCCTATCATAAACACCACAATGAGCACCGTCAGATATGCCGACCCTGTGCATAGATTATTATGAAGCGTTTTCATGGCTGAACTCCTTTCGTCCTTTATTGGCGATTCCCGATCACGATGGGAATAGTAGCACGATCCGTTCCATGTGTCACGTTTGGCCAGTAAATGCCGCAGAAGAGCGGTCTGATTTAAAAAAACAAAATCCGTGGTCACGGACCGCGGCTACAGAGGATAAGCCGTGCATTTTTGTGTTTTCAGTAGCTACCCTCCTTATCTTCTGTAGCCGCCATACTCTATCTTCTGTAGTCGGCATCCGCTATATCTGTAGCTGGCCTCCGCGAGGCCTGGTGCTTTTCAGCTGAATCCATCTCTCAAATATGACAATATTACTTCGGCTGTAGCGCCAAAGATTCGCCCCCTCACCGCTTTTCCTCATCTCATGCCGTTGACATCCTCTTCAAGCACCCTGAAAGGGTGCAATTCCAAA
>CAZASC010000216.1:0-5696 GCA_964487695.1 uncultured Victivallales bacterium | reverse complement strand
TTCATATCTTCGGCCAGGTAGGTCTTCCACGGAATATCCGCTCCAATCCCCGCGCGACCTGTGCCCAAACTGACGTCCGACTGTCTTTTGTCATCCGCAGCGAAGCCCGGTTCTGATAGGCCACCCAGCAGGGTTGCGCTTGACACTGCGACTCCTGCAACAAGAAAATCTCTCCGATTCATATGCAGCCTCACTTTGTAGGCGTCCATGACTTACCACAACATTGACGAATTCACGAATTCGTACGAAATTCTCTCGCACCTGACTCAATCCAGCGGCCACATAATCGTGACAAGCGCAATACTTCAATTAGACGCAACTAAGCGTAATTTCTAGCGCATTTCACTGAAACGCGTTCGCCAGGCGCACAATCAGCGGATTGTCCGGCAACCACAAAGGTATGCTTTCTCCTGTTGGTCGGAGCAGCGACCACCTCGACTGAGTCCTTCGATATTTTGATGTTAAACCTGTCGCCCTTGTACGCCAGGTTGAACTGCAACTTTTTCCATGTTCTATAAAGCCTCGGATTGATCGTTACGTGCTTTTCATCGGCCTTCAACCCGCCAAACCCAAACACGGCAGTCATCCACGCACCGCCATTCGCGGCCGGATGCGAGCCTCCCATAAAGATGGTCCCCACATGCACATTGTATTTGGCTTCAATGTCGATTTTAGCCGTCTTCAGAAAATACTTGTAGGCAAAGTCCAAATCGCCGAACTCCGCCGCAACCATGGCATACGCGCAGGCGCTCAGACTGGACCCATGCTCTGTGCAAGGCTCGTAGTATTCCCAATTCGCTTTCTTAACCTTGACCGAATACCGCTTCTTGAACAGATTCAGCATTAGCACCACATCTGCTTGCTTTATCACTTTGGTTGGTACTGCCAGGCCCTGCCCTGCGCCAAGATATTCATCAGGGTGAAGCTTCTTCGCTTTCAGTTTCTCGATTGTGGTATCTTCCAACCTGAAATATCCGTCGAATTGCTCGATGATTCCGGATTTTCGATCCGGTGCTGGCACATAGAGCAACTTTGCCGCCTCAGCAAACAGAGGCAGTTCATGCTCAATCTTGATTTTTTTGACCAAACGCTGCAACGCATCCGGGTGCTTTCGGGCCAGGTATTCTACAGCTGAGTTCGCGATCTCGAATGTTGCTTTGACAACCATACTGGTGAACGCATTGTTGTTCACCCGTTCGTGATACTCATCCGGTCCAATGACATCAAGAATCTCATATCGATTCTTGTCTTTCTTAAAGTATGCATATGAGTAATAAAACCGCGCGCACTCCAATATGACCTCGGCTCCCCCTTCCAGCAACACAGTATCGTCGCCGGTTAGCTTAAAATATTCCCACATGGCAATGGCCACATCGCCGCTTATATGAACCTGCTTGTCTCTGAAGTGCGTGCGCAATGGCCGCTTCGTCAATGGGTCGCCGATGTTGAAGTAGGTGCAGGCATCGTCGCCGGTATCCTGGCTTTCCCAGGCATAAAACGCGCCCCGGAAGCTCGGCCCTTCAGTACGCGCCTTACGGCGCGCGCCGTCCAGTGTTTTAATTCGATACCGAAGTAACTCGACTGCCTTTTCCGGATACGTGTGAAGAAAAAACGGAAACATAAACATTTCCGTATCCCAGAAGATGGCGCCTTTGTACACCTGCCCAGACAGAGATCGTGCCGGAATGGAATTCGAGCTCCCAGTAATCGGGGCCGCGATTAAAAGTTGGAAAATGCTGTAACGCAATGCCCGTTGAGCTTTATCGTCACCATCAATAACTACATCGCAAGAGGCCCACTTCTCGGTCCATCGTGCATTGTGGTTTTTTAGGCAAGCTTCATAGCCGAGCGCCCTGGCATTCGTGACGGTGTCAATCGCGGAATCTATGACGGACTTTTTCGTCCAAGCATGCTCGGTATGCACTGCAAAGTATTTGTAAAATGTATATGTATTGCCTGCATCTGCCGACAGTTCGATGATCCTGAGATTTTTGTTCCCCTGAGCCCTGTAAGTTTCCTTTCCGAAATTGAGATCCACAGCTTCAGCCGCCGCCACCTTTTTCGAGGCCTCGTTTGTCACGGCACCCACCACTAGCGTATCCCCGCGTTTCTCGGCGCTGAAACGCAGCAAGTGTGGTCCATTCAGATCCCAGATATTGCAATCGATTCCCGTGCTGATCCTGATCCGAGCGGCTTTATCGCACGTGACGCTGTATTTAATTACCCCTAGATTCGGCTTGTCGGCGCTCAAGAATCGACTGGATCGTATACTCAGGGTCTTGTCATTTGACCTGTAGTCCGTTTCTCTTTCGAATATTGCGTTTTGCAAGTTCAGAGACTGTCGATGCTTCTCTATAGTTGTTACGAGGGCAGATACCGGCTTGCCGTCGAGAGCGATCTGGGTGAATCCGCCATTGGGTGCGTTGACTGGCTCTCGCCAGGCATCCCCGACCTTGTCGAATATCCCTGCTAGAGTGATGCCGACTAACTCCTCCGGGCCAAACTCGTCTAGTGTTCCCCGGTAACCCATGTATCCATTCGCAATCTGGTAAATGTTGCCATTGCGCATGATACTCTCTTTGTCATTTGCAAACTTCCCGCTGCTTACTTTCCAGGTATCCTTCATATCCGCACCGTGTCTATGACACTGTCCTTGCTTTCATTCTTTGACTCTTGAACACTGTCCTTGACAAAAATCATCAACAATCCGGATAAAACCATCGAAGCGCCACCCAGCACGATTGCATAGATGGCCTGACCATGGAAAATGGTGTGCACTAGCAGACCCAGGATTGCCGCGGCAAGTATTTGCGGAATGACCACAAACAGGTTAAATATGCCCATATATACACCCATTTTCTTATGAGGAACAGCACTGCTGAGAATCGCATACGGCATTGTCAACAAACTGGCCCACGCAATGCCCACTGCGGTCATCGAAATCAGCAACATATTGGGATCCCTGAATACATACATCGACATCAGCCCCAGGCCGCCAATGATCAAACAAACGACGTGGGTTGATACTCGGCCTGCTTTTCGAGCTAGAACGGGAAGCAGAAATGCCACCACCGCGGCAACGCCGTTGTACACGGCCATAAGTACCCCAACCCAGTTAGCGCCGTTGTTGTACACGTCCGACGTTACGCTGGTACTTCCAAAATGGAAGCTCGTCACAGCCGAAGTGGAATAGATAAACATGGAAAACATGGCAAACCAGGTCAACATCGTTACGAGCGCTAGCTGCCTCATGGTTTTAGGCATATTTTGCAAATCATAAATAATTTCGACAAGTCCGCTGGACTTGCCTTTCGATGATCGCTTGGCAGCAATGAGTTGCAAGACGCCGTAAAATGCCATTCCTAACGACAAAATATAGAGACCCTGATACCATTCCAAAGACTTTACGATAAAGGTGAAAACCACTCCGAACACAAACAAAGCTGTGCCTTGCCTATAACATTGACGCGCATTCAGCATGTTCTTCAGCTCCGCTTTTCCCTCGATGCTTGTGGCGGACGCATTGAACTGTTCTTGTTCTTCCGGGGAATACTCCCTTACCTTGAACACTGTCCACAGGACTGTAAGTAGGAAGGCTATTCCGCCAACATAGAACGACCACTTCACTGAAGGAGGAACCTGACCCGGAGGCGCCGTATTGGCGATGTGCAGCCATTTTGTGAACAGATAGGGCGCCATTGAAGCAACGACAGAACTGGTTCCGATAAAAAACGTCTGGACCGCGAACCCCTGAGTCCGCTGTTCATCGGGAAGCATATCGCCGATAAACGCCCGAAATGGCTGCATGGTTATATTGATTGATGCATCCATCATCCACAACATTCCAGCGGCAACCCACAGTGTGGGCGAATTGGGCATCACCAACAGAGCCAGGGACGACAGAATCGCGCCCACCAGAAAGTATGGCTTGCGTCGGCCCAACCCGGTCCAGGTTTTGTCGCTCATGTGCCCGATAATTGGCTGAAGAAGTAATCCGGAGACAGGCGCGGCAATCCATAAGATGGGGATATTTTCCACCTTAGCGCCAAGCGTCTCGAATATCCGGCTGATATTGGCGTTCTGCAGCGCAAATCCAAACTGGATTCCTACATACCCGAAACTCATGTTCCAAAGCTGCCAAAAGTTAAGTAAGGGCCTTTTCTTCATACATTCCTCTTGTGTAGGACTTCAGAACACGCACTGCCTGCATTCTCGCCCTTGCTCTTGAACCAGTTATCAATCACATCGAGAGATATTTCCGATAAATCGGTAACTACCAAATCGGCACCATTGCGCCGCAATTCCTCGGCGTTGTTCTCTCGGGCAACGCCCAATGTCAGTCCAAAGCGACCCTTGGCCCCTGCCTGGACGCCCGATATCGCGTCTTCCACGATCACGGCGCGATGGTACTTAACTCCCAGGTTGTGACAAGCTTTGGCGAAGATGTCGGGCTCGGGTTTTCCATGCAATCCCAGCGCCGCGGAAAGCACACCGTCCACTCGCGTCTCAAACAGATCGGCAATGCCTGCTTTTTCAAGAACACGGGCGCAGTTCTTGCTCGATGTCGCGACGCCAACCCTGATTCCGCTGAGAAGCAATTGCTTAACCAGTTGGATGGTGGATTCGTAGATGGGCACGCCTTTGTCTTCAAGTTTTGCGTTGAATAACTCGTTTTTCCGATTTCCCAGTCCGCAAACAGTCTCTCTACCCGGCTCGTCATTCGGTCCGCCGTAGGGAATAGCAATTCCTCTTGAAACCAGGAATGACTCCACCCCTTTGTATCTGGGCCGGCCGTCGACAAACGTTAGATAGTCGTCCTGTGTAAATTCGCTGAAAGGCTCTTTGTGTTTTGCCTCTCTTCCGCGCAGATACTCGTCAAAAGTGTCTTTCCATGCCGATGAATGAACTACAGCTGTCTTGGTGATGACGCCGTCCATATCAAAGACTGCCCCGTCAAAATTCATTTCTTCCTCTTCTTCTGTTTTTTATCCCGCAATCAAGACCAAGCGCCAAACGCATTAAATCGAGGAGTATCCACATTCATCGCGCTTTCACGCGCTGTTTCGCCAAGGTTATTGAAGATGCGCGGCATGAGAGAAAAACGAGAATGATATGAATCGTCGCGGGAAACGAGCGGTGCAAACGCATGATAACTCCTTGATGAAAGATTGTTCCTGTACGGTGTTCGTGGAAGTGAGTAGAAACCTGTTCTTGTTATTGCGGAGACGTTCCGCCCGGCGGGGACAACTGGGAAAGGTCGGGATCTTCGACCAGCTTTACGCCCCGGTCGTGGCGCTGTTGCTTGATCGACTTCATCTGCTCGAGTGCCGCGGCCGCATTCTTGCTGTCTCCGATCTTGTGGTAGAGCCGCGAGAGCAGATAATGAATTGATCCGTTTTCATCGCCTGATGCACCCATCTTCAATTGATCGATCGCTTCTTGAGTTTTTCCGGTTTCCGCATAGACTTTGCCGAGCAGGGCATGCACCTTACCAAGCATCTCCGGCTTCGCGCCAAGGCTCTTCGTGAGAAAGGGCTCGGCCTCCGCAAACTGGTTCTTGCTCACCAGTGTCTCCGCCATAATCAGGTTTAGCTCTGGATCGTCCGGACTGCGCTCCAAGGCCAGCCGCGCGGTCTCCATGGCTTGCTCAGTGTTGTTGTTCAGGTATGCCGAGGCCAACCCGAGCATGGCCGCCG
>CAZASC010000215.1:0-5710 GCA_964487695.1 uncultured Victivallales bacterium | reverse complement strand
CTTTGTGGCGATTCAGGAAGGATGCTGATGACACCGCCGATCGCGCTCGACCCATAAAGATCGGACGCGCCTCCGCGGACAGCCTCAATCGAGTGAATCGCTAATTCGGGAAGCTCACCCCAATGAATCCAGCCTCCAAACGGGTCGTTGAGAGGCACGTCGTCGAAGACAACCAAGGAGCGGCTGACTGCCGTGGAACCCAATCCACGCAGGGATACACCCTCGGTCGTTGGGTTCGCAACAAGAGAACTCGATCGCCGGTATAACTCAAATCCCGGCACTTCCCGCAGTTTGTCATCGAGTGTGGTTGTCGCGCCCTGACTAAGTTGGAGTGCATCGAGGACGCGAGTACTTACCGGGCTATCCGAGCTATCGAGAGGTGAATGGTATGCAGTCACCATTACCGTTTCAAGCGGTTCATTGAGAACCACGCGCAACGGTGAGTCTGCTGCGATTGCCACGCTTGCGGGCTCATAGTGCGCGGCGGTAATTTGAATGCGCTGGGGTGAAAATGGCAATGTAAAGCTGCCATCGGTTGCGGTTACTGTCAGCAGGCGCCCGGCAACGTCGCTAACTCGCGCGCCGACTACGGCTTTTCCATGCGCGTCAACAACCGTGCCGTGAACGGAATCTCCAGGCTGTGCTTGGGCAAAGTTATTCGCAACCAAAAGTATGAGCAAACCATGCTTTGCCCAGCGACAAGGAGTGGCGGCCATCATCGTCACGAAACTATGACAATGGTACTGGGGAAACTCCATAACTCATTCGAGGCTGCTTAAGACGATTCGTCGGAATATTTATTACTTGGCGTGGAAATCGACTGTATAGGCGCATGACTCAGAACCATCGTCGCGCCACAAAGTGTTATCGGCAAATTCCACCTTCTCCAAAATCAACGATTCACCGGTCCGATGCATGTCAATCGATTCGGACGACAGATCCCATGTGAACATTTTCTTTTGGCCGGGATCCAATTTTTCTGAATACGTCAGATCGTCTGGATAAGGACGAGGAGCCTCGCTCGAATCGAGCACAAACAAGCTGAATGTTATGGCCAATACCTGCTTCTTTGTTTCATTGACAAACTTTGACGTGAGTTGCGGCCTAGACTGTCCGTCCTGATGGTTGTAACTCAGCTCCACCTGATCGATCGCGATAGGGCATTTGTCAGCCGCGTTCTGCGCTTCAGCGAACGTCGGCAGGTAAGACGCCAATAGCGCTACCAATAGCCATTTGAGTCTCAGTTTCATCGCAAGATTCTCTGAAGTGTATTTGCTCAGACTGCACCTCGGGAGAATATAGTTTGCAGAGAGTCGTATTCAAAGTCAAGAGTTAACGTCCGGATAACATCGTTCGCGGCTCTTGAGTTATATTATGCAATCGAGACGAGGGCTCTGTTCCATAACTTCAGTAAATATTCTAGAAAAGTGCGCCGTGCAGACATTCGATCAAAAGCTATATTTGCGCCCAGGAAACCATGTAAATTGGACGGTCGTTGTCGTGACATTTTGTTGACCGGCGAGATAGATCGGCGCCTTCCAATGTTCCACTGCAAAGTTGCCATTGATCTCGAAATCTTTGCCGATGCGTTTGACTATTTGGAAGTTGAAATCGTTCAAAGTCGTGCCGCCGGGAATCAATGTCTTTGAGTCGGGAATCGTCAGCGTGGCAGAGCCGGGAATAAAATCCTTGGTTGCCTTTTGATTTCGCAGTCCGACTTCAATCCACTCGTTGCCACTTAGATGATAAGTAACCCAGGCCTGGCCGCCTTTATCCTCGCGTCCAATCCAGTCGCCGAAGAGTTGCCCTTGATTTGTATAGCCCTGCTTTTGAATCCCCTCCCAGTACATGAAACGGCCGTATTCTCTGGTCGAAACCGTCGAAGCAGATGGATCGGTGGTCGCAGCTTCCGCGCGGATGTCGAGTTTAGCGAGACCCGGCACATGCGAAAGATACAGACCAGGCCTGTAGGCTGCGCGCCTCGGAGCGTCCGCTGGTGATACGTCGTCATGTACTTCGGAATCGGTGTAAAGTGTCAGCCAATTGCGCACGAAAGGAAGCCGATAAGAAAAGTCGAAAGCGCCAAAGCGCGCGCCCGGATCATCACGGCCATCTTTAGCCGTCCCGCTCGGAGAAGAGAAACTAAAGAAGCTTTTGAAAAATGTGTGAATCGTGATGGGGCCATGTCCCTGACCGCCCCATATTGCCGTTCGCTCAAAGCCCAGTTCCAAATTTTCAGTAGGACGGAAGCTGATTTTTTCCAGGTGTACCCAGGGATCGCCGGGATTGATCACATTAGGCAGATAGGGTGAAGGATTCGCGACGTACGCTGGGTTGGGCATGAATGTATGCCCGCGCAATTTGCCAATCAGAAAGTCGTAGCGGAAGGAACCGGTCAGCCGTGAGAGCAGCGGAATCCGCAGTGGCTCGATACGATTGACGCGGAAGGAATAAATATTCTCGGCATTGTTGGAATACGCCATGCCGCCGCCCACTGCCGGCCCAAGCCATTCGTCCTGCTTGCCAAATGAAATCTCATGACCGACGAGATGAACGGACGCGAAAGCCTCGATCAATCTTCCGTCGTCCGTTGAAGTAATCGGTCCCATCGGAATGGTGGCCTGGTTGTACGGAAGATTCGTTGCGGTGTTGAGAAACGTTGTTGAGTCCACTGCGCTGAGTGCCGCGGCCAGCGCTTGAGAGTAACCGGTGGCTGACGGCGCCCCATCAAATTCGCCGCGCACATAAAGCACAAACCGGCCGGCAGAGGCATAGCCGCTGGCTCCCGAATAGTTATTGAATCCATTTTCGTACGGCCGTCCGTAGTCGTTCACAATCGTCGAGCCGAGATGAAAGCTATCGCGCAGCGGCGTTCCACTTATGCCGCGAGCTACTGAATAAACAGACTCGATGTGCGCGCTGGCTTTTCCTGTCAGGCAAGGGCCTTCGCTATCGCCGCGCAGTTCGTGCGTCAATGCTTCGTAAATCCCCTGGGCTTCCTCGTTGGCTGCTTGTCCATTTGCATCTTCAATTCGCCCCGCCGCTTGCTCCATCATGGTGCCGACGCTGGCGCGCGTCCATGGCCGCAGCCCGAGAAATACATGATCTATGTAACCCAGCGAATAGAGCCGCAGTACGGCAGGGCAGACCCAGCTATCGCCGGGTACGTAAGGCGAGCCAAGCTGCGCGGGTTGACAGTCAGGCGCAGCACCCTGTGCGGCGCGCGATTGCGCATCCAGTCTCGTGCCATGCGCCGAAAAAACAAGCCCTGCAACGAGAGTCGTACCTTGAAGAATTGCTGCGATCAGGCCATGCCTGCTCAGATTCATACCACTCACTTTATCATCCGCCTGCACTGATTGGATGCGGTCTCGATGCAGAGACGAAAGGTAAATCCGCAGGGCAGGGAACCAAGAATTCAATCGTCCTCAATCCACTTTGCTCTCTTCAGACAGATGCTTTTTGACGGCCTTGATCGCTGTGTCCAACTCGCGATTAAACGCGGCAGCGGTTTCGAGTTTCAGCTCCTTATCGAATAAATCTTTGCGCGTAAGATAGCTTTCCATCTTCAAAATCGGGTCGGCCTTCTTCGACCGTTCGACAACACATTCGATCAGCGTGGGGCCGTTGCCTTTGCGGGCATGAGTCAGCGATTCTGTCACCACGCGATAGACAGCGACTACATCGTTGCCGTCTACCGGCATGTTGGGAACGACGGCGCCGGCGTGGTTTTCTTTGCTCGGTCTTTTACGAACGATCGGTTCGCTCAGATTCTTTTGCACCGAGACAAATAGAACAGGCAACTGGTGAACTTGGGCAACATCAAGCGCCTCGTGCCATGCGTCAAGCCCAGTTTCACGGCCGTTGCAGAAGAGCACGGCAACCTTGCCATTCTTTTTTGTTTTGTTGGCAAGAGCTGTTCCGATGGTCATGTGGATCTGTTCGGACGCGTTCGGACACGGCGCGAAATTTGAGCCGATGGCGCTACGAATCAGACGTTCCAAAACCGCATCGACTCGGTTGTCATTGATAAAGTGACCGGAAAAATTGCCGCGCATCCAGGTAATGCTGTCCTCTGCGGTGAGATCGAGAGCGAGGCCCACTGCGGCTGCTTCCTGCCCGATTCCCGCGTCTTCATTCCCGTCGCGTCCACTCTGCTGCAAAAACAATTTCGCCCGCTCGGCAATCAGGCGGCATTTCACCATCGTCGTGTACATCTCGATCAGTTTTTCATTGGAGATCAGCGAAAAGCCGTTGTTGCCGGCCAAGGCCGCGGCTGCGCTCTGTCTCGCGTTGTTGGTTGTCATCGTCCCTTAGTCCTCACTGACTCTTGCGATTGTAAATGCCGGCGGCGAAATCAACTGTTCGCGCAGTGCTGCGAAACGAGTGGCCGACAAATGTGTCGACTGTCTCGTATTCAGACATCTCGAAATCAATGTTTGCAAAGATTTGAAATTTCTTCTCAAGTTCGCGCCGCTTTTGCCGAAAGTTTGGTTATCCAGACGGTGTGGTGCGCCCTTTGTGCGCCATATAAACAACCGGTCTCCAGGAGCGATCATCTTGGCCTCATCTTCCATTACTTTTAGCCAATATCCGGCGCAGACCACCATTGCTCAATCCGCACGAATCAACTCCGGTCTAAGACTGCAACTGCGAATCTGGCTGCCGGCGCTGGCTTGCTTGATGGTCTTTGCTGTCGAGTCCACTACTTATCTTGGCGGCGACCGAACCAGCGAGCCATTGCGGAGAATCGCCGAATCGATCTTTGGATATGACGCCTGCGTGAACTGGAATTCGATCCACCACATCATTCGCAAGGTCGGTCACTTCATCGGCTACGGCAGCTTTGCTCTAGTCTGTTTTCGCGCCTTCTGGATGACTTCTCGCAATACGATTTCGCGTTTATCGCGTCAACTCCGCGCACATGGACTCGCCATCTTTGCGGTCTTTCTCGTTGCCGGCGCGGACGAAATTCATCAGAGCTTTTTGCCCAACCGCTTCGGACAATTCAGCGATGTATGTCTCGACACTTGCGGAGCAGTCGTCTTTTGTTTCATGCTCTATCTCGCAATGCAGGCCGTCGAAGCTCTGCGCCGCCTGCGAGGCCATTCATTTTCCCGGCATCAACCGTCAACAGCCGAGGCCAGCGCCTAAGTCGAATAGTCGGCGTTGATGCTGACGTACTCGTGCGTCAAATCGGTTGTCCAAAAAATGCACGAGCCTGCGCCTTGATGCAACTCAATCGTGATTGAAAACTCCCGTTCGCTGACGTAATCGTGCGCGGCGGCTTCGTCAAACTCCGCCGCCCGTCCTCCGTCGCGGCAAATCACCAAGTCTCCAAAGCGAATGTCAATGTGTTCCGGATCGATCTCCGCGCCGGAGTAGCCAATCGCCGCCGCCAGCCTGCCCCAGTTTGGATCGCAGCCCGCCCAGGCCGTCTTTACCAGCGGCGAATGCGCAATGGCCTTGGCAATCTTCAGCGCATCGGCATCCGTAGCCGCGCCTTCGATGTGCAACTCCACCACATGCGTGATGCCCTCGCCGTCAGCCACAATCTGCCGCGCCAGCGAGGTGCAAACCTGCGTCAGTGCCTCGCCGAAGGCAGCGTTTCCTGCGCCGACCTCAGCCTTGCTCGCACCCGATGCCAACAGCAGCACCGTGTCGTTCGTCGATGTGTCGCCATCGACCGAGATGCGATTAAAGCTGGTTT
>CAZASC010000214.1:0-5742 GCA_964487695.1 uncultured Victivallales bacterium | reverse complement strand
TCAATGTTATGAAATCCGTCCGCACTCAGGTAGATGGATTGATCGGACGTTTACGGTGTTGGGAGACGGTGGCCTGTGAGATTCCCATCGCGTTGGCGATTTCTACCTGAGTGCGGTCCTCAAGGTAATAGAGTTCCAGCACTTGGCGTTGTCGTTTGGTCAACGCTGTGACCATGACGGCTTGCAGTGTCAGTGCGATTTCGGCCTCTGTTTGTAGACGGATTTCCGCGGCTTGGTCGAGTGCTTCGTTTGGCCAGAGGGCTGCAGATGCCGGAATCTTTTCCCATTGTTGTTGGTTGAATTGTACTTCACGCCAGGTTGATGCATGGTTTTCGTTCATGCCCCCTATTTTGGGGGCACGATTGGGTATTGACGCGGCGGTGGTGATGACCTAGTCTTGCCCTCAGCTGGATGAACAGACTTGTGCAATATAAGTCTCTATTTTGGAAGTATTCATGAAACTCAGGAACTGGCAACTGATGATTTTTGGCCGTTTCCTTTAGATACACCTCAAGAGCAAGGTTTTTGTTTGGTATTTTGGTGAGTGGTGTACTATAATTTGTGCAGTTTAATGATACGAGAGGGCATTTAACATGAAAACGGAGCATACGGGACTTAGCGGCTTTGAGAGTTTTGTTCCCCCGAATTCTTCCCTGATCGGGAAGAAGGTTCAGGAAATAGAATCCGCTTGTGGTGTGGTTTTTGACCATGCACATAATTCGCCACCCGAGGTTGAGACTCGTATCGAGCGTGGCGATGCGCTTCTGCAAACGCCCTTGACCATTGGTATGGGACTTCATGTTTGGGGAAAGTCCGCGAGTCTGCGGGCGTTCATTAAATTGCTGAATAATCCGGCAGTTGCACAGTAGTGCTTTATCTGGAAGCATCATGTTCATCCATCTTCTTGTGCCCCTCTATAGTCGCAACGTTGCAACTGTTATTGAGCGGAAAATCAAATTCGACCAGTGGTACGGAGATTTCTTCCTTCCTTATTGCGAGGATAAGGGTTGGCTCTGTGATCTGAAACCTGGATGGCCGGAAGCCAAGACCGCGCAGCTTGCTTCGGCCAAAGGTCTTTCGATTCCTGAGTTGGCGGCACAATTCCCTGACACGAAGTACGACAGCTGTGATCTTGTGCCCAAGGGGAAATGGGTGCTTCAAGCTCTTTCAAGCATTCTTGAGCGGCAAGCGACCTCTAACTATTCGGATCATGATGTGGTCGTGATGATGGACGGATCTGGGAAGATCGACTTCAGCGGTGCTTGCAAGATTGCGGAACGCCTTGCAGCTGGCGACCGGTTGGTCTTGGGTTACCGCAAGGATCCCCGAGAAACCATGGATGGGAAACGTGTTGATATTGAGGCTTTTGAGAACTTCCTTGTTGAATGTTGTTACAAGGTGGCATTGAGAGACGCGCAGTGTGGCTGTTGGGGTTTCCAGGGTCAGATGTTGTCGAAATTGCCCTTGATTGCCCAGTCCTATGCAATCGAGATTGATATTTTGATAGCGGCGTTATCTATCAATATGGAGCCCCGATTCATCGAAGTTGATCTCTATCCTGCAGTTACCGCGACTGGGGCAAAACAAACCGACTACGACCCTTCTGAGGACATGAAGAAGTTGCAGTTCATTTGTTACAGACTCAATATTGATCATGGGCAGATTCCTTTTTACATCGAGAGATTCAAGAGTGACAAAAGGATCTCTTTGCCGGAGACTTACGTCAGTGGAGCGATGGCCTTGCCCAAACCTTCGAAATGTCCGGCTTTGGTTCCCATCCTTCACAATTCAGATCCCCAGTCGTAATTGATCGTGCTTTGTTTTTTTCCGTTTATCGCATCTACTTTAGAATGTTTTTCCAGTCAATGTCTGCGGTGATCTTCTTAGCACCTGCCTGAAGAATGGTGGCGTTGGCGGTTGTGTCAAATGTGTAAAGCGGTTTGCCGGTTGCGAGGACTTCACGGCAGAGTTCTTCGGTCTTGCCGCCGGGTGCGGCGTGAGCGACTACGACGACGGCGGCCATTTCGGCGACGTGACGATTTCGGAGTTTGGCCGTTTTCGCTGTGACGTGTTGAACCTTGTCTGGAAATTGAGTTACGAGCAATAGACGGCCTTCGTTGACGGCGGTTCTCAATTCCTTGGGTATTATCTTCAGCATTCCCCTGGCTAGACACCAAATGACGGGGTTTGTTGACCGGAGAAGGATTCGGAGACATTCCTCTTCCATCGGGGATTGGAAGCCGCTGATTACTGTGATGCCTTCTTCACGGAAGCGCTTTGCCAGGTCGTAGGTTTCGAGTATGATTTTGCCGGGGCACTTGACCGAGCAGAAGAGTGCGACCGTTGGCAGGGAGACAATACGGGGATCATCTATGCCTACATCAATCTTGCGCTGTCTTGCTGGCACTGACTTATTCCTCCCCCTTCTGTCAGTCCGCCGGTCGTGCTTTGTCGGCGACTGACGCGATGGCATCGAGTTTCTCTTTGATTTCTGCGTCAATACCATCCTTCGCGACGAACTTTGCGAGTTTATAGTACTCGTTCTTTCGCAGCACCAGAGGCACCCCGAGTTTCGCCGAAAAGGTCTTGAATAGTGGGTCGAGAAAATCATCGGTTGCCTTTATATCGTCTGTCCATGGACCTGGTTTGCTGAGTGTGCCCAAGGCTCCTGTCACTTCAGCAATGGCGGCTTTCATCGCCTCAAGGCGCTGTTGACGTTCGGCATGGCCAAAGAGGTCATCGGAGACCTCGGATACGGCATACGAGAGGAGAACCGCTTCGCGGCAGAAATAGTTCTCAATCTCGCGTTTGCGCCACATGGTTTCTACAAGTGGCGTCCCTGTCTGCAATTCCTTTTCAAGCCGGTCAAAAATGGCCACGGCAACAAGATCGCTCTTCGCTTCCCGTAGGCCATAGAAATGATCTCGTGCGCGTTGCGGGAGGTTTGTGGAGATCGGATGGAGGAAGGGGGCTGCAAGATGGGACAGCGCAGGATGTTCCAAGGTTTCGGCGAAGACCCGCAGTATATCCAAGTCGGTTGCATGTTCAAGATAGAGAACCCATCCCTTCTGCTCTGCCTGATAATACTGGTCGAACCCGAGATCCATGAGAGCCTTGAGTAGTTGAGTGCCTTTATCGTTGATCGTGTGTGGCCGACCAACGAAAGCGACGACCCGTCCCCGGTTGGCCGCTTCGTTGAGGACAACTTCCGAGTGACTTGCGGCTATGATTTGAGATCCCTGCGATTCAGCGACGTCTGTAAGCAGGTTGAATATCTGGCGTTGACGGAGAATTTCCAAATGTGCGTCCGGTTCATCGAGCAGAAGGGCACTCTTGGGGTTCGCGTATAAATAGGCAAGCAAGAGCAGTGTTTGCTGCAAACCGCGCCCTGAACATGAGATGTCCAGTTCGTTGGCGTCTGTATCTTTGTATGCCATTGTGATTTCACTGCGGGCCGGATTCATTACGGGCGCATTCAACTCCACGCCGAAGAGAGTCTTGATGTGCGCGACTACGCTTTTCCAATTAGTCGGATCCTTTGCCCCACTTACGCTCTGGCAAAGATTCCGGAGAACCTGTGCCGTCTGCCCCTGGCCAATCAGCACACCTATTTCGCCGGGTTGCTTGACGAACTCTTGATCCGACAATCCTGACATGGGCGGCAGGTAGGCAATTCGGTGCGAGAAAGCGAATTCGGGCACCGCCATACGGTCCGGGTCGTCCCCGCCGCCGATGTGAAGCGACCGGCAGTAGAACGATTCCTCGTTAGCATAGTAGAATTCGAACCCGCAAACCCATTCCATTCCTTCTGACAGGCCGTGGACAACGATCTCGATGAGGACGTTGTCGGTGCGCTGTTTACCATTGTCGCGGGTGGTCTCGCGGGTGTGTAGGTTTTTCCACAAAAGATTAGCGCTTGGAATGGGCAACGCCATCAGTTCTTTGCGATTGATCGTCACGCCGGGCCTCTTTTTAGGAACCCTGCCGCTTGTACCATATTCGGCGACCCAGGCACGCAAACCGACATCCCACAACGCCAGCGCCTGCAAAGCGGTTGTTTTGCCCATATTGTTCGGGCCGACAAGAACCACCGGCTGTCCCAATTCCACGGTCGCTTCGTCGAACCTCTTGAAATTCCGCATAACCAGTTTCGTGAGCATGACTTATTCCTCCTCCGCCTCGCCTCCATCGCGCCCCAAGCGGTATTTAATATCATAATTGATGATGAAGTCCAACTCCTCTGACGTGAACCCGTAGTGCCCCGCCAGCACTGTGTCGATTTCGTCGATTATGGGTTTTGTCTTAGGCGCATCCATCTCATCATATTCAATCTTGTGTCCCTCTTTTGTGACTATCGTCTTGCGGCGCGCGTTTTGTCTCTGGTTTTCCGCCAATCTCGTTTGTAATTCGATCCATTCTTCACTTCTCGTTTGCATCGGCATTCGAAAATCCCTGATCAACGCGTCATTGATATGTTCGCAATCTGAGAATGCGCTGTAGAACCAGTAAAACAGTGTTGAGTTCACGAGACAGTCAGCAAACGCGCATGCCCCTTTGTCGCGGAAATACAAGATTCTCCCGTGTGGGGGATCCATTTCTTCTCCATTTCGCCGAAAGAATGGCATTCCAACGCAAGCCTTTACCCAGTATCGACAGGCCTCTTGATAGTAGAGAACATCTTTTGATGTTGATGTTGTCAGTGATCCTAATATTCCCTTTTGAGATTCCATTCTTCTGTATATGCCGACGCCAATTCGTGTTCCTATCTTGGCAATCCTATGACCATGAAGGCGAATGTCGTGTTTCGCGTAACCCATGGTTGCGAGTGCATGCGGTCGCTCCTCCGTGTAGAATCGATTTACCCTCGTTGTTTGAAGTGTTTGTTTGGTCGATCTGGAGATCATGATCGTGACCGGCATTTCCACGCCGTCGAAAATGGATTCCGGTCTTCGTGGATAGGCCGACACGATGAGCGAGCCACGTTCCAAGAGAATGTCCTGCAATGTTGACATCTTCTCTGCCGATAGAGCCGTCATCTGTATAATCATTCCCGATGTTCCGTTGCGAGCCCCCAATTGCAATGAACGTTCAAAGACATAGGCGTACAGATTCTTTGCAGAATACGTTGTAAACAATGCCTCGCGAATCTGATACTTGACCTTCTCAGGTGTATTCACCACGTATGGAGGGTTCCCTATGATGACGTCAAATCCGCCTGCATTAAGAATTCCGTAAAACTCTATGAACCAATGGAACGGTTGGTGGGATTTTAGCCATTTGGCGTATGCAACTTTGTTGCTCGCATTGACGCCGTGTTCGACGGCGAGGTAGCGGTTGAGTTCGTCCTCTAACACCTTGAGTTTGACGCGCAGTTCGGCCTTGTCATGCGCCGTGACAGTTCCGCCGAGTTCGGTTTGCTGTTGATGAAAGCTTCGGAATGCGGCGTCGGCAATCTGTAATTTATCCGTGAAACGCGCGAAACTTTGGAGTTCGTCCTCTACGCCCAGCCGCATCTGGCCGCTTCCGAACTCAGTCATGCACTTGCGGACTTCGTCTGCATTGGCGTAGCCGACGAGGCTGTTGCCAGCGCGGATGTTGAAATCAATGTCTGGCAGTGGTTCGATGCCGAGATTGTCCTTGCTGGCGTCCGGCTCGACCTGAGACGCAAGTTTCAGGAATAGGCGCAATTTGCAGATTTCGACCGCCTCTTCCATGATGTCTACGGCGTAGAGATTATTGAGG
>CAZASC010000213.1:0-5753 GCA_964487695.1 uncultured Victivallales bacterium | reverse complement strand
TAACCATATTCGGAACTCTCAAAGAAGGATTGGTATTAGTGCCTGCTCAATATCCTCAGGGCTAAATGGCTTTGAGAGCATGAAGGATGCGCCGGAACTCATAGCCAGGACCCGCATCTCTGCCGAGCATTCAGAAGTCACGAAGCCAAATGGAGTTTTCGTATCCGTTTCCCTGACCTGCTTCAGGAACTCAAGCCCAGACATCTCAGGCATATTCCAGTCCGAGAGAATGAGCTTCGGTTTACCATCACGCAGCTTCTCAAGCGCCTGAACGCCATTCTCTGCCTCGCAAACATTGAGCCCACGATATCCGGCCTGCCGAATCGCCCTCTGAAGAATGCTTCGCATGATCCTGCTGTCATCTACAACCAGAATGTCCATCTTTCATCCTTCTCCTGAATCGTCGCTGTTCAACCCATCAGCGTTTGCCCACCGCATCTTAGGCCGCCCTTTAATTGGGAGGCGATCGGCGCTCGTTCAGAACCGTCACCCAGAAAGTCCCGCCGAAGAACTCAAACGCGTTCACATCTCTCGTTTGAGAGCCGCAGATTCGCAATTCATAATCGTGGCCATCAATAACGGAAGGCATCGATAGTCGAATATCTTTGGTCATCACCGATTTGATGTTGCCGCCTATCATATTCACGAGCTCTCCGAGTGCGTCTCGAACATCGTCATCCACCGCATCGGGTGCATCTGTTGAAAGGAATCTCCCAGCAAACTGGCATGCCTGGACCCGGTTACATTCAAGAGACACTGCCCCGTTCCACTCGCCCTCAAGATAGACCGTAGCGGTCATCCGATCCCCTGCGAGACAAAGTGGCGAACCGGAAACGAACACTTCGATTTCCATCATGGTTGCGAAAATCGACTCGACAATTTCAACCACTGTGCTCTGACTAACTTCGGTGACCATAACTCTCCTGTCAGCGAGCGATGTATATCGTCGCGCTTCCGATTCTCTGCTCTTGAAAACATTCGCTCATGCCCGTAGGCGTTTCCGCGCCGCCAATCAGCAACCAGCCGCCTCGAAATAGGGTGCTGTGGATCTGCTTCATCATCTTGCGCTTGGTTTCGTTGTCGAAATAAATCATAACGTTCCTGCAAAACACAAGGTCGAAGGGACCCATCGTCCTCATGCTCCCGCGAAGATCAAATGTCTCGAAACTTGCCGTCTGCGTCACATTTTCATTGAGCTGCCAATTTGTCCCAACACGGCGGAAATACTTCAGAAGCAAGCTTGTTGGGAGCCCGCGGTTCACTTCTATCTGTTGATAGAGACCAGACTTTGCGCGCTCAACGACCTTGGAAGAAAAGTCTGTTCCGAGGATCTGGATGATCGGTGCCTGAATACCTTGCTCAAGCATCAGCATCGCAAGACTGTAGGCTTCCTGCCCCGTCGATGATGCAGCAGACCAGAACCTCAACCGGCGGGCTTGGCCCACTTCAGCTTTCAGACGTGGAAGTAAAAGTGTCTTGATCGCTTCATAATGCTGCGGCTCGCAGAAGAAATAGGTCTCATTCGTTGTCATGGCCTCAGCAACCATTCGAGTCATACCAGCGTTGGCGCTGTGCCGGAGCGTCTGGCATAGCTCATTCACCGAACCAAGTCCGAGCTTCACCGCTATGGGCTGCAAGCGCCCTTCAAGCAGATATTGCTTGTTGTCTTCAAGTACTATGCCCACTTCGGAGTAAACACTCTCCTGCAAGAATCTATAATTCTCAGGGTGAATCGCGATGCTGGTTGCAGTCGTCGCCATAGCGCCTCTTCAGTTCCTCCCCGCCATGCGGATGATTTCCGGAATAACAGCATCAAGTGGCAAAACACAATCAGCAAGCCCCGCCTTGACTACCGCGCCTGGCATGCCCCAGATCACGCTGCTGGCTTCATCCTGGGCTAAGATCCTTGCACCGCGTGCCTTGAGAACTTCTGCGCCTCTTAGCCCGTCTTGTCCCATTCCGGTAAGCACGACCCCTAAGACGGCGCCCCCGTACACTTCACCTGCAGAGCGGAACAGGACATCAACCGCTGGGCGACAGAAATTCTGTTGAGAGGACTGATCGAGCTGAACAGATATCTTCCCTTGATCGGAAACAACTTTCATATGAAAATCTCCGGGCGCGAGCAAAATCTTACCCTGCTCCACTATGTCGCCGTTGACGGCTTCTCGGACATTGAGCGCACAACGGCTGTTCAGCCGCTCGGCCAGAAGGCGGGTAAACAATGGCGGCATGTGTTGCACGATGAGGATCGGAAGAGAGAAATCGGCAGGCAAACCCGGAAGAATCGAACCAAGCGCTGTGGGACCACCCGTTGAGATTCCAACAACTACTATTCTTGGCGGTTCTGCCGGAACGACACCAACCCAACCGGGCGACCCGATCCGAGTCGGGCGATCCGATTCGCTCTGTGCTTCCTCGGACTGACGGGGGAAGCGAAAGAACTGGCGGATCTTCGGGATCATCTCGTCCTTCAACCGAGAGAACGACTCTTCACGAGACGCCTCGTTAAAGGATTTTGTGACGTAGTCTTCCGCTCCGAGTGTCAGTGCCTCCAGGGTAATTGCGGCGCCGCGCTCTGTTTGTGTGCTGCACATAATAACGCGCAGGAGTGGATGTTCCTGCCGGATGCGCCGCAACATCTCAAGCCCATCCATATCCGGCATTTCAATATCCAGCGTCAGCACGTCAGGGTTCAGTAGTGGAATTCGTTGCAAGCCGAGCAATCCATTCGACGCTGAACCGACAACCTCGATTGCCGGGTCCTGTTCGAGCGCGCGCGTAACGATACGGCGAATGACAACCGAATCGTCAACGACCATTACACGGATTCTTTCGCCGGGTTGGAGTGCTCTGGTCAGCATGGCATGTTCTAGCAACTTGCGTAGGAGAGTGCTCCGGCAAGTTGAAGTTTTTCCTTTAGGATTTCCTTTGTGAACGGCTTCATAACGTACTCATCAGCACCAGCTTGTAGGGCGGCTGCCATATGCCCCGACTCAGCCTCGGTAGTGACCATGATCACCTTGACCGAGGAGAATTCGGGTTGGCGGCGAAGCTCGACAAGAAACTCGATGCCACTCATTTCCGGCATGTTCCAGTCCACCAGTGCAAGCGTCACTGCGGCACCGTCTGAACGAAGAATCTCCAGGGCGTCCTTGCCATTTCCCGCCTCGCAGACATCAAAACCGGCCTCGCCCAGGATCCTCTTTAAAATCATTCGGATTGTCCTGGAATCGTCTACAACTATTGCTTTGGGCATTTTCATCCGCCTTCGGTCAGAACGGAAGGAGTCGGCGGGCGATGCAAATGCACGCCGGCTGCCTTCAGCTCCAATCCATGGTTAATAGGTAAACCTCGAAACCGATTCCTGCAGTCGAGCTGCCATCTTGCTCAACTCCAGAGATGCCGACTTCGTATCGTTCGCTCCCTGTGTGGTATTTCTTGCCGACGTGGCAACCCCGTTGATGTTCTTCGCAATTTCCGTTACGCCCTGAGCGGCTTCTGTAACGCTGCGACCAATATCGTTGGTGGTGACCGTCTGTTCTTCTACTGCCGAAGCAATGCTGTTTGAAATGTCGTTGATCTGGTTGATGATTGAGCTGATCTCCTCAATTGCCTTGACTGCGCCCTTGGTGCCGGCCTGAATCGCATCAATCTTCTGTCCGATCTCTTCTGTTGCTTTGGCGGTTTGTTTCGCCAGCTCTTTCACTTCGTTTGCCACCACGGCAAAGCCTTTGCCAGCCTCCCCGGCGCGCGCAGCTTCAATCGTCGCGTTCAGCGCCAGAAGATTTGTCTGCTGCGCGATCGAAGTAATTACCTTGATGACGTTGCCAATCTCCTGGCTCGAGGTGCCGAGCTTGCCCATCGTCTCGCTTGTTGACTGCGCCACGGTTACGGCGTTCTTCGCTACCCTTGCAGAGTCATTGGCATTTTTTGAAATCTCTCGTATCGATGCCTGCATTTGTTCCGATGCAGCCGCGACTGATGCAACATTCCTCGATACCTGGTCGCTTGCCGCGGAAACAACGTTGGCCTGCTTCGCAGTATCGTCGGCACTGTCCGCCATGGATTGACTGACGGCTGTGAGCTCTTCCGATGCGGACGCAAGTGTACTTGCGTTTTCGCCAGTGATTTTGAGTGGCGCAACGATAGAATCCAGGGTTTGGTTGACACCTTCTATGATCTTGCGGAACTCACCGTGATGGTGGCCGGCATCGGCACGTATGTCAAACTTGCCCCGTGCTGAGGCAGCCGCCAGGGTGGTCGCATCGACAGCCAGGGCTTCAATGCTCTTCTGCAACAAGACAAGCCATTCGTGGATCTGGTCATCTGCGGAGGCCTTTGCCATGGTTGCTGTGATATCGCCATTCGCGATCTTCGTCACAAATGCGACCAGGTCTGTCAGCCATCCGTGTACGCCATTGATGGCTTCCTTCATCTTCTCGTGGTCGCCCTTGCATGCAATCTCGACGCGTTCCCGCAGATTGCCGCCTCGGATCAGCCGAAGGACCCGATTGCCTTCGCCAATTGGCAACAGGATCGCGTCAAGCATGACGTTGACGCCTGTGACGATTTCGGCGTACGTGCCTTGAAATTGTTCGGGCTTTCCGCGCTCTGACAGTTGGCCTTCTTTGGATGCATTCGTCAGCCGGCCCAATTCGGCCGCTACCGCTTCTACGGTGGTCTTTACGGCAGCAACGTTGTCATTGATCTTGCCGAACTGCACCTTCGTCTCTCTCGTGAACTGGTCTGCTTCTTGTGTTTCAAAGTTTAATGTGAAGTCTCCTGCGGCCAGCTTCTTCAGGTTATCTGCAACCCGCGCAACTTCCCGCTCTGTGTAGTTCTTGTTTTTCACGATGGATGTCAGGTCCTGAACGACTTCGACATAGCCAACGTGTTCGCCCTTAAGGTTCGTTAGCTTCGAGGACTCCTGTTTGCAGTTCTGTCCGTTCCAGTCAAAATATGTCTCCCCGACACCCTTTGCGAGCTGTACAAGGCCGCAGCTTTCAGTTTTACAGATATTCGCTCTGGCTGAGGAACAGGGCATGCCGGGTGCCTCGTCGCGGTTGCGAATGATGCCGTTCTCCACCATCAACTTTTCGAATGCCTTGTTCAGGAATACCCACTTCATATCTTTGTCGATAACATGAATTGGGAACTGAACTGCATCGATGATCGACTGGTACCAGTTCAGCTTGTCCACTACCACGTCAAGCGTTCCATTGATACCATTCACCACCTCGCGATAGCCGCCTTGATGTTTCGTGGCATCCGACCGCGTCTCGAACTTGCCTTCTCCGGCTGCCTTGGTCAGTAGTTCCGCGTCGTGCGTCATGGCTTCCACGGCATGCTTAACGGCGACGAGGCTTTCATTGATCTTGCCAAACTGCTCCTTGGCTTCGGCCGTGAACTTGTCCGACTCCCTTACCTGGAGATCGAGTTCAAAGTTGCCCTGTGCCAGCTTTGTCAGATTACCGGCCACCCGACTCACTTCGGAATTCGTATAGTCCTTAGCTCGTACGATAGAGGTCAGATCTTGCACAACCTCTACGAAGCCAATGTGCTCGCCCTTCAGATTCATCAGCTTGGAGGACTCTTGTTTGCAGTTCTGCCCGTTCCAATCGAAGTACGTTTCGCCATTGCCCTTGGCAAGTTGCACCAGGCCGCAGTTCTCCGTCTTGCAGATATTCGCATTTGCCGAAGAGCAAGGCATGCCGGGATTCGACGCCGGCATTTGGATCGGCCTCTTGGCG
>CAZASC010000212.1:0-5753 GCA_964487695.1 uncultured Victivallales bacterium | reverse complement strand
CTTTGATTCCGAACCGTTCCAAAGTAACGTTCCGGGGCGTAGCGGTGAAGGCGAAAAAGCTGATGTTGGACTGTGGCCCCCTCGCCTTCTGGTAGTCGGCAATTAGCCCCTCAATATCCCCAGCGGCTTCGTCCTCATCGCGCGTCAGGGCATCGCTCATTGCCTGAGCGCTCTTGCCGGACTGGCTGCCGTGCGCTTCGTCCACAATGACAGCAAACTTACGTGATCCGAGACCAGACAGCTCTTTGAGGTGGTCGGTGGAAAACTTCTGAATGGTCGTGATGACAATACGTGCGCCGCCTCTCAATGCCTCTTTGAGCTGACGGGATGTGCCATCGATTTTCTTCACCACTCCCTTGGTCTGTTCGAATTGCGAGACTGTGTTTTGTAACTGTCTATCGAGGACGATACGATCCGTGACAATGATCGCGGAGTCGAAGACTGGCTTGTCCGCATCGTCATGCAGATTGATCGCCTGATGCGCAGTCCATCCTATTGTGTTCGATTTTCCAGAACCGGCGGAGTGCTGGATCAAATAATTGCGCCCCGGTCCGAAATTGCGGGCGTGCGTCATCATTTTGCGCACTGCGTCGAGCTGCTGGAACCGGGGAAAGATAAGGGCCTCGCGCACTTCGGCGGTGCCGTCTGCCCTCGGGGTTTCCTGCCGGTCGAGATGAACGAATCGCCCGATGATATCCAGTAAAACCTCCCGAGAGAAGACTGCCTTACCTTCGGGCTGGTCCGCGTAAAGATAGGCGACGCGGAACTCCCCTTCGATGTCGGAATTTCCGGCCCCGCCGTCCCGGCCCCGATTGAATGGCAAAAAGCGCGTCTTACCGTTCTGAAGCCGTGTCGTCATGGACACGTTGTCTTCATCCAAAGCGAAGTGGACAAGCGCGCCGCGCTTGAAGCTCAAAAGCGGTTCACCGGCTGGCGAGCGGTCGCTTCGATACTGCCTTTCTGCGTGCTTGAACGTGGAGCCGGTAAGGAGGTTCTTCATTTCCAGCGTGACCACGGGCAAGCCGTTGACGAAAAGGACCACGTCAATAGCGTTTTCGTTCTTCAGGCTGTACCGTACCTGCCGAATCACAGACAGAATGTTCGCGCGATAAAGACGTACCAGATCGGCATTCAGACCGGAGGCAGGCTTGAAGAAGCATAGCGAGAACTTGATACCGGGTATGAGCTTGATCCCTTGCCGCAGGACATCCAGCGCCGAGCGCGTCTTCAGGGCCTTCTCCAGTTGCTTGAAGAACTCGGCCTCTGCTGCTGTGGTGTATTGGGCCTCTAACTTGGCCCATTCGTCGGCCTGTGTCTCCTTCACAAATCGCAAAACAAGGGTGCGATCAAGAGCATGAGGACGGTCGTAATTCTCGGGTGTGCCCTCTTCATAACCGTGCTGCGCAACCAGATGCTCGACGACATGCTGCTCCAGGACCGTTTCGCGGTGAATGGTAGTTGCGGAATGGCGCGCTGTCATGACAACACTACCTTGTCGATTTGGTCGAGGCGTATATCGTTCGCCCCTTGATCCATCGATTGTCGGATATCTAACTGGCCGGTCACAGTTTCGGTAATTAAAGAGGCGCGATAGCTCTTCAACAGATTCAGGGACAAGGCGGTCTTGTTCCTCAGTTCTCGGGAGCGCTGCAGCAACTCTGCGATTTTATCCTGCTCCTGTCTCGGCGGGACAGGCATATATACCGGAGCAAATTTTGAAAAGCGGAATCGCGGCGCACGCTCCCTTACAGAAGGACAGAGAACGTAGATGAAATTCCGTTCTGCCATGCAACGAAGCACCTGTGCATAGTAATAATTGTTCACATTATCCGTAATCGCTTCACAGACCGCATACTCGCCGGTTGATTTCCCCTCGGAGTCCGAAACTCCAATGGCACCTGCAAAAGCATCCATCGTGTGGATTACCAAGTCACCTCTCTTGATGTGTTGGTAGCCTACTTCTTTGACCGCGAAGGTATAGCCCTCTGTGCGTCTGTTTTCCCGCAGAGTAACTTGTCCGTCCCTGAAGGCGGTGACAATTTTGTCATCGTCCAGTGGCGCACGGCTGACATTTCTGAATAGATACTTTGCCCGGATCATCTTCCAGTTCGCAGGCATTTTCGGAATCCAAGGCAGTCCTGTCTCCTTAAAGGGCTTTCCTTTTCCAGCGGCATCTATCAAGCTACCGTCGATTGCGATGTGCTCTCTTTGCTTTAGCTCGGAAAGCAGTTGTCGCTTTCTTTCAATCAGATGGTCGATTCGTTCGCACCGGTGATCCAGAAATGCGGCGATGCGGTTTTGAGTGTCATCATCCGGCAAACCAACAAGGATGTTCTTTAGTTCTGAGTATCCCGTGGTCCATAGATCGGCAACTATACCGTGGCCATAGCGATAGAACTCCTCCTGAAAAGCAACGCTTTTGAGCAAGTAGTGAAAAAATCTTCGATTACCGAAACGCGGTTTAAGCACAAGGCTGATGAGGGAGACGGAACCGTCATAATCAGATAACCCGCTCGCCCCTCGGCGGTCTGATCGTGTGTTGATTACGAGGTCGCCCGCAGCGACCCGTTTTCGGTTATCCCGGTCGTTTGATTTGGCAACGTGTTCCATTTGAGGAACTATGCCGCCATACGTTACCGAAAGAGGCGCGTAGTCTTCATCGCTGACCTTCTCATTGCGTTGTTCAAAGTATTGACCAAGCTTCGCAACTTGCCAATGTGCCGGTTTATTCCAGAGCATTATGTTGTTCATGCCAATGCCTGCTTAAGGAGATTAGCGATCTCAACTTCCAGCCCTTTCAGCTCCTCGTCAATTTCTGTTGCGAGACGCGGCGGCACATACCGATAGAAATAGCGATTGAAATTGATTTCGTAACCCACTCGGCCCACATCGCCATCGTGGTCATCTCGGTAGGTCTGATCCACCCAGGCGTCCGGCACGAATGGCGCTACTTCACGTGCAACATAACTCTGCCAGCCTTCGTTCAACGGCACCTGCTCGAAGTCCCGCAGGTTCGCATCTGGTTCAAAATTGCCGTCGCTGTCGCAGCAGATATCGGCATGTTCGTCACGTTCGGAAAACGTGGAGAGGATTGTTTTTTTAAGCGGAGGACTGATCTTGATCCCCGAGGATTTGAGGCCTTTGGCGAGTGCCTTTTCAAATCCACCCCGGTTTCGGTAAATGTCGGCGGGGATCTTCAGCTCAAGGCAGCTGATCAATGCGACCTGCTCGGCAGGATCGAGCTTCACGAATGGTTTTTCCAGACGCAGCCTAGCGATACGCTCCGCCGTCACCTGAAAGGAAAGCCGCAAGGGCCGCTCGACGCGAATTTCGCGGTAACCGAAGTCGGATACAAGGAAGATTTTGGAGAACTCCCCGTATTCGCCGTTACCGTTGAGCATCCCGGCATAAATGCGGACGATCTCTTTGCGCGCATCCTCAGGAATCTCTCGGCGCTTAGAGCCAAGACTCCTTCTCATGGATTTCCAGAACCTTTCCGAGGACGCATCGATCAACTGCACTTTGCCGCGCCGTGATTTGGTCTTACGGTTGGTTAGGAGCCACACATATGTCTGAATACCAGTGTTATAAAACAGGTCGGTGGGCAGCGCGACAATCGCTTCTACCCAATCGATTTCAAGCATCCATCGACGAATTTCGCTTTCACCGGATGCGGCTCCGCCGGTGAATAACGGAGAGCCGTTCATGACAATACCTATGCGTGACCCAGCCTCGTCATTTCGCATTTTGGAGATCATGTGCTGGAGAAACAGCAATTGCCCATCGGAAATGCGAGGCAATCCCGCCCCAAAACGGCCTTCCTGTCCCTGGGTAGCGGCCTCATCCTTGATCGGCTCCTGGTACTTCTTCCAGTCCACACCGTAAGGGGGATTGGAAAGCATGTAGTGAAAGGTCTTACCTCTGTGCGCGTCGGTAGTAAGCGTATTACCGAAGGCAATCTGCTCAGGATCGTGGCCCGTCACGAGCATGTCGGATTTGCAGATTCCGAACGACTCGCCATTTAGCTCCTGTCCGTATAATTCAACACGGATTTTGGAATTTAACGCCTTCATCCGCTCCTCAGTGATGGCCAGCATGCCACCTGTTCCGCATGCGGGATCATAGACGGTACGAATAATACCGGTGCCGGTCAACGCGGCTTCATCATTCGCGAGCAAAAGATCGACGATGAGGCGTATGACCTCGCGGGGCGTGAAATGTTCTCCGGCGGTCTCATTGGAGATTTCCGAGAAGCGACGAATCAGATCCTCAAAGAGATAGCCCATCTCGATGTTTGAGACACGATCCGGGTGCAGGTCGAGTTGTGCGAAGCGGTCGAAGACCTGCCAGAGGATATCCCCTTCCTTCAAGCGTTTAAGCTGATCCGTGAACAGGAATTTGTCCAAGAAGATGTCGCGGATATTGCCAGAGAACTTAGTGACGTAATCGAGCAAGTTGGCGTGAAGCTGCCCGGCATCCTGCGATTTCAAGCTCCGGAAAGTGAAGGCGCTCAGATTGTAGACGCGGAGATTGCTGCCCGCCGCTCCGAACAAAATCATGTCTTTCGTGGCGTCGTCCACGCCCTTTGGCAAGCCCGTTGCGGCTTTGATGACGGCATCTTTTGTGCCTTCGAGAATTGAGTCGAGGCGGCGCATCACGACAAACGGAAGAATAACTTTGCCATACTCAGATTGCTTGAAGTCACCGCGAAGGATTTCCGCGATTGACCAGACGAATGCGCCCAGAGATTGAGCGTGTTTTACCTGCGTTTGTCTCTGGGGTGTGTCCTGTTGGTCACGCATCGATGGATTCGCCATGCTTAGCCCTGTTTGTTGAGTTTGATTCATGTTTCCACCTATGCTCCCGCGTTCGTGCTCTAGCAGAGCTGTCCGTAATGGCTCATAAGGGGCACCGCAAAAGAAAAACACGGCCGGAGATTCGGACAACAGAAGCTTCTGGCGACTCAAAAGGCTGTCCGCCTTCATGCACAGCTTTTAGCATCCCTCTGTGGGGACGTTTTCGAAGCTCAAGCGTCATTTGCTCCTTTCAGGAGGGCAAATGCCTCCTGCAATACTTCGACCATCTTCTTGCTGTGTTGGGCCGCGAAAGTCTTGAATTCTCTGTGAAACTCACGAGGGACCTTAAAATTGAGTGGGGTGAGGGCGCCTGCGTCTGATTTCACGCTGCTCTGCGCTGTACGCGCACGCCGCGATAACCGCTCTTTACCCACGGTTTTGGACGGAGTCCTTCTGCTCATCCATCCCACCTTCCCCTTCTCTCACGGTCTGCGACCAAATCGTGACGGTCTTATCGCTCCCAATGAGCATATAGTTCGTAACGAAAGAACGCAATCTGGATTTCGTTATTTAACGCTGACAACTCGGATACCTCAGATGGAAACTATGATTGTACTTGGGCGGATGGGCGCGTTCTCAGGTCTCGTCGCGGTATCTGTCCAAACCCACTTTCATAGAGACGTTCATACCGTTCTGCTTCGGTGGCCCCACTGCCTACCAAACGTCGGCGGGCAATTCGCTTAAGGGTTTTCCCAAAGACTGCTGCCGAAAATTGATGTGGCTTACAGACTCAGGCCGAGGTCGGTGGTGTCTTTGCTGCCGGACTGCACTTGCGCATTGTCGCCCAATAAATGAGCCGAGGATTGGCCAGCTTGCTCAAGGGCGGCCTCTCGGGTAATGGGCTGCGCCTGGCGGTCGTAGAACTGGCCTTGCGGGTCGATGTGCAGCCAGCTTCCC
>CAZASC010000211.1:0-5774 GCA_964487695.1 uncultured Victivallales bacterium | reverse complement strand
TGTACTGCACTTCTATCAGGTCCGTTTTCGCTATAGGCTTCACTTTGATCTGTTTGGCCAGGCGCTTAACTACGCGGGCGACACGTTCTTCAGGGGTTTGATTCGGGTGCAACCACTCACCTATTGAAGAGCCATGGGGTAGGTCGAGCTTGTTGGCCACTGCCACCTTCTCCAAAACGTCCCGGCTCAAAAGCAATTCCGTTTCGGAATTGATCTCGTCCACAGTGACAGGGGCGCTCGTTGTGAGCATCTGGGTGGTCGCTTCTGTCGTCACCATTGGATCCTGACGCTCGCGATTGACCATGATCTCCATCCGGGAGGAATACGTGTAGCCCAGGAGCGAGAAAAGCAGGATGACGGCGGTGAAGATTGTCACGAACGCAAGAGCTATCGTTTTCTTGCGACGAAAAGCCGGAGCGACGAGATCGCGGATCGATATCTCCTTGTAGATCTGTGCAACTGTGGATCGACCGTTCATTTCATTCATATTCTGGCTACTCCTTTATTGAGCTTTCTGACACCACTCTGCGTAGAAAACCTGGGCGCTATTAAAGTGGGTTTGGATTCAGGTAGGTTCCGGCGTTGACAGCGTAAGGAATGTACTTTCTGAATTTCGTGATGAACTTTTCAGGCACATAGATCATGTCGCCCGGCAGGATGCGTGCAGTTTCATTCACATTCTTCCCGGACAGGATGCTCTTGAGATTCACGTTCTCCACTTGGAACAGGTTCTGCGAGGTGCGGTGGAAGACAAATATCTGTGTCTTCGCGGTCTCCATCGTCAGTCCACCGGCAACTGCCAGTGCTTCCACGATGGTGAGATCTGCGCGCAACTCATACTGGCCGGGCTTTCCCACCTGGCCCGTGACCGTAAAGAACGGTTTCTGAAAGTCCTGGATGTCCACGTCAACGATTGGATCGTGGAGAATGCCTTCGTAAGCCTTCTTGATCGCCAAAACCAATTCCGGAGCAGTTAGTCCCTGAGCATATACGCTCCCTGCATTTTGCAGGTTGATATAACCGTCGGGCTGTACTGTGACCGTCTGGTTCAGTTCCTGGGATAGAGGGAAAACCAGCGATAGAACGTCCTGGCGCTGCAGAACATAGCGGGGGTGCCTTTCCTCAAGAGCGGGCCCGCTCGCTGACGGCGCCTGTCCTGCTGATCTTTGTTGGCCCACGATTGCTACCACGCAAAGGGCGCAAAGCAACGGTGAGAGTTTCCACACAAGAGACTTCATCGAATTCATCGAGTACTCCTTGACTGTACTGAGGGTGATAGACACCGGGGTATTCCGCAGAGTAATTCAGAGTGTTCACATATCCTGCGAACTGCTATGCTGTCTCATGTTCTTTCCCTTGTAAACGGAGAGGGCGAACAGCATCTACGAAAGGACGTCAACTGCTCTTCAATGAGAATCCTATTTCTTTGTTTCGTTCTTTTTGCCGGCCAAATGAATTCACTGCAAGATAAGCCTGTGGTTCATTTGAAGCCACACAGCACCCACATCGAAATTGGGTTTGGCGGTAGCCTGCTGGAATTGGCGAATGCGAGTCCAATCATCGATCTTCCTTCACGCCCTCCAAAAACAGACATGAAGAACCGTCCATGGTCCGTAGATATCAAGAATTTCGGACCTGGGGTGGTTACCGTCAATGGTCCAGGTCAGTTCAGTGTTGCGATCGAAGTTGGCCAGACCGTGCATATCTCTTCGAACGGTTCTATTTATTCCAAGCGGTGAAGGCCCGCATTTCCCCGTCTAGGAATCGGTCGCCGTGCTTGGTTCTGCCTAATCGCTCAGGCAGAACTGAGCGCAGACCGAGATGGAGACTCTCTCATCAAGAATCCCACCACCTTTGCCAATTGAGTCTGAAGCGTAATGGGATGCTTCGACCCCAGCAAAGTACTGGCTCTGGTGAAGTCCAGAGAGCGATGTGATTGCGGACCGCCGGTTGAGACGATATCGATGCCAAGCGCCGTGCGATCGCCGCGCAGCGGATGATTCGTCCATCGATTCCAGAAATCCCTTGCTTCTGCGACCACTCCGCGCAACGTCGCTGCCTAAGAATTCATGTCCCGATGAAAGGCGAGATCGAAAAGGGGACGCCTGCCCTGCCAATTGTCAGGCGGAATGTGATCGGTCGCCTTCTGCAGCTCGCGCTGCTGTATCTGGTTACTTGGGGACCGGCCCACACTCAAATAGGTAAAGCCGTGCTCTAACATCTTCTTCGGCTTGTAGAGATTCCGTCCGTCGATAACGATTGGGAAACGGACCGCCTGATTGAGTCGATCCAGGTCGATCTCTGCAAACTCCTTCCAGTCGGTCAATATCAGGACGGCGTCGGCGTCTTTGGCCGCCTCATAAATGCTGTCGGCATAGTGGAGGTTCGACGAGGCAGGCAGCAACTCCTGAGCGTGCGCCATCGCCGCCGGATCGTAGGCGGTGACCGTCGCACCGGCCTCCAACAACCTTCCGATCACATCCAGGGCCGGCGATTCGCGAATATCGTCGGTATCTCCCTTGAACGAGAGCCCCAGCGCCGCTATCCGCTTTCTGCGCAACGTCCATAGCGCCGAAAGAACCTTCTTGAGAAACAGATCCTTTTGATTCTCGTTGACCTTGCGAATCTCATCGAGAAGCTTGAAATCAACGCCCTGCTGTCGTGCGACCCAGTGAAAGGCGGCTACGTCTTTGGGGAAACAGGAGCCTCCATAGCCAAGCCCAGCGCTCAAGAATTTGGGGCCGATGCGACTGTCCAGACCCATGCCTGCCGCTATGTCTTCAATGTCCGCGTCCGCCGCCTCGGCCATATTGGCCACCGCATTGATGAATGAAATCTTCAACGCCAGGAATGCGTTGGAGGCATGCTTGATGATCTCCGCACTCTGCGCCGATGTGATGAGCAGCGGCGGCGGCAGCTCTTTGCTGCAAGATCCCCGCAGGGCGCTGACCTGAGTGTAATAACTTCCGCTGGTCAGCGGCTCGTAAATACGCTGCATCACTTCGACCGCGCGCTCGGATCCAGTGCCCACCACGATTCTCTCAGGATGCAGAAAATCCGGGATGGCCGTGCCTTCGCGCAAAAACTCTGGATTCGAGACCACATCGAATCTGCCGGGGTCTACGCCAAGGCGATGCAACACCCGTCGTATCCACTCGTTCGTGTAAACCGGCACGGTGCTCTTCTCAATAATCACCTTGTAACCGCTGATGGATTGGCCAATCTCCGAAACAACCGCTTCGACGAATGACAGGTCAGCGGCGCCGGAATCGGCCTGCGGCGTGCCTACCGCGATGAAAATGGCTTCACTGCTCCCGATGGCTGCCCCGAGATCGGTGGTAAAGCTCACGCCATGGCCGCGGTGCAACTCCAGTAACTCGGGCAAATAGCGCTCAAAGATCGGCACGCCGCCGTCGCTGAGAGTCTTTACCCGGGATTCGTCGTTGTCCACGCAAACGACCTGATGGCCCATCTCGGCAAAACAGACAGCAGCAACAAGGCCGACATATCCGGACCCAACAACGCAGATGGAAACTGGATTGGACATGGATTGAATCATTCTCCTTTTTGACGACAACGCCGCGGAATCCTAACAGACCTCACTGAGCACCATATCCAAATATGCATCCCGGATAGAGTCGATCTCAGGGCCATTGCTGGAGAACAACTGGCTGATGGAGTTGTAACTGAGCACGATGGCAATGATGGTCAGGACGACGGTCCTGGTGTCACTGCTCCTCAGTTCGCCTTTTCCATGCCATGGATCGAGGTTTCGCGCGATTACCTCTACCACCTCGCGAAGATGCCTGCTGGCGAGGGGGGCGAAATCGTTGTCCAACTCCAATGCGCTGAACTGGAAGAAACGCAGCGTATCCCTGTCGCGCATCAGGGTACCAGCGATCAGGTCAAACGCAGCAGAAAGTGCGGCCCTCGGGTTTCTGGCCTCAGAAATGACGGCCAGTAAGTCTTCCCGAATCGAAACCTGTTGCATGGCACGTTCCATGACCGCAACGTAAAGTTCATGCTTGCGAGGAAAATGCCTGTATACAGTGACTTCGTTCACCTGTGCGGCAAAGGCGATGGCGCGCGTGGTTACTGTTTTGTAACCGTATTTCGAAAAGAGTTCCGTCGCCCGAATGAGAATTCTCTGGCAGGCAGCACTCTCAACTGGTGCGTTCGCCGATTTCATACGAAATGTAACTCCTATGACGTTCCGGCGTCAGCCTGCGGAAGATTTGCCGCGTGTTACGGGAAACAGGGTTCGACAGTGTTTTCGTCGACCTCTATGGAGATGCATTTCATGATCTGATCCATCCTGAGGACCACACGAATGCCGTTCTTGGATCGCAAGACAAAGCCTTCCATGCCGCAAAAACTACCTGTCTTGATTCTTACGCGCTGTCCAACCGATAAACATGGATGCGGCTCGGCGCGATGAAGCTGCGTGCCGGTCTGCAGCGCTTCAATCTCGGTATCCCGAAAGGTAGCCAGTTCACGTCCGGTGCCGCCTATCACGGACAATATCCCGGGAACTTCGAGAACGTGCATTCGCTGTGTGGGCCTGATTCGCACGAATATATAGCTTGGAAAGAGCGGAAGCTCCGTGGTCATCGTCATGCCGTTTTTCCATTTGACGACTTTGGAATAGAGAGGGAGATAATGCTCGATTTTTCTAAGGCTCAAACCATGAGCAACAGCCTTTTCATGACGCGAAGAGGTGTAGGCTGCAACCCAACTGGTCTTGCACAGTGCATCGAAGCGTGTGTTTTGCAAAACTGTGCTCGCATGGTTCGCGGCCCCGGAACGTGCGGCGCCTATATAGTTTTCGGACATAGCTTCGCTATCCTCACTTAGGTGAGCAGATCGATATTTGAGGGAGTAACGCAGGGCCCGGCAATAGATGTGCGTGACTGGAACGATGTATGCAAGCGACTTCATGCGCTGCAGAAACCGTGCACGCTTCAGAATTTTGGTGAACCTGGATTGTGATTCCCATTAAAGCACTCTAAGCGGAAAATGAAAAGTATTTTGCTACTACAAAATCGTTTAATGGATAGGGAAAAAGGTAACCGCATGTAGTGTTATTGGCGCTTTGAGCAATACTCGCCAGGATATGTATCTGACAAAACGATGGAGATTATCCTTTGACAAGAAGCCATACAAGGCCCGTTAAATCAGTAAGTTGCGAGGCAAGCAAGTGAGAAATAATTGAGATCGATAGGCTCCGGATCATACGAAGCTATATAGCCCTTTAATCATTGTTTAATCTGTAGAGTCTGACCTGGATAAGTCTACGTTATGCTTCAATAATGTGACATGTATCACAAACTGCCCGACTGGCTTGACTCACAAGCAATGAGCGGACCTGATGTCATCGCGCTTCCCGGCGCTTCCAAGCGAGATCGGGTCACGCGGCGAAGCTGTCCTTCGGTGTTTGCCTTTCGCACGATCCGTGGACAGCGATAAGTCAGAATGTTACAGTCCCACCGCCACGACTGCGAAGGGAATGAACAAAAACCTTCCGAAGCCACCGGTTGAGAGGGACGCATCCTGAAGGCAAGTTCACTACCGCGACCCAGCGTTCACCACGACGGCCATTGGGCCGCAGCAGCTTGTGGCTGTTTGGAATCTATCTCTGCAGAGCAGCTCCGAGAGTCCTGCCCTCATCTTCCCTGCAGCGGGAAGGCTTTCGCAGCTTCTTCAGGGCACAAGAGGCGCTCTAAGTTTCGAAGTCGCAGAGACGTTGGACGAAGGCTGCGGATCCATCGCGGAGC
>CAZASC010000210.1:0-5783 GCA_964487695.1 uncultured Victivallales bacterium | reverse complement strand
CGTTGCTTCTCTCAATCCCGCTCACTGCTGTGTTGGAAGCTGCGCTCCGAGCAGGAAGCTGAGGCGCTGGACATAATTCTTTAGCGGGGATTCGATGCCGTCAGGCGCAACATGGACTTTCTTGCCGACGAGGAATTCGGCAATCAGCCTCAGATCGTCAGACTTGATTTTGGATAGACGGCGTGCCTGCTTTACTCCGGCATACTGGAAGGTGAAAGTGAGATAGGGCGTAGTCGATGCCTGATCCTTCATGCATTTCTCACAGAAACGGGATTCATCCAGTTTGGCGGAGAGGCCGAAACTGCGAATCTCCGCTGTAAGCTGCCGACAAGCAGGAATCTGCCGGGCCACCAGATCGCCGAGCTCCCATGCGGTTGGAGCAGACGCTTCTCTTTCTGTTTCGTCCTGCAAATGTGATCTTGAGGCATCGGTGGCGGGATTCCAACTCCAGGTTTGGTTATCCGGTGTTTTTCTTTTCTTTGCTGGCTGTTCAGTCTCAGGGCGCTTGTACACAGTCTTCGATCCGCAAACAGGGCAGACATATGTCACGCTATCCGGCAATGGCGGTTGCTCTGGCGACGGGACTTTTGAAAGATGGGCTGGAGGTTGACTCGTCGCCAGTTTCTGCAGACGGGTCTCGACATCGGCAACAGTCAGGGGCGTCATGCGCGATCCCGGTGTGCCGGTCGTTTCCTGCTGGGAAAATACGTTTTGTGCCGAGCATGACACAAGGAACGCCAAAAGCATCAATACCGGAATTAGATCCCATCGAAAAACCGGATTGGCGCCGCGTGAGGTCACGCGGCATACAAGACAACGCTGTCTCGTATGCCCGGTGACATGAACGGGTATGTTCTTCATCAATATCGGAATTTGCGAACGGCAATTGTTTGTACTCATATTTTTCATCCTCCTTCAATAGTAAGCATCAATCCTATATCATACGTAATCATAGTCCAAGCCTTATTGAATGGGAGGCGCCGATGCACGCGGATGAATGCAGACAGCAGTCCATAGCGTTGGCTGCACCGGCAGGCGGGATTGATGGAAAGTAAAGCCATCGTTACGAGGTGGCTTTGTGAAATTGTTCTGTGTGGTCTGATGGGCGACACCGATATCCGATTGAACAGCAGATTGACGAACCGCGGAATCATGAATTACGAAGGATCCCCTTCGATATTCTGCTGTTCATTATTCGGCACTCTGCGGTTCTGACTGGCGATGGTTCGTCGCGGTCGCACGCAACAGGCCAGATCAACATTGTTTCGCATCATCTCGGCGGCGGATATCGCGCCCTGACGAGTTGACGATTATATCGCCTATGATCGCGCATTCTATGCCGAATGGCAGATAGCCGGCATAGCCGAGGATCGGCATTTCGAAGAAATGGAAGCGGTTCACGAACGGCACGGCGTAAATCCATTTGGCGGCACTGTGGAAATTCCACATTTCCCAGAAGATTCCGCAGATCAACGTCGAAAGCGCGAGAAGGCAGATGCGCTGCCAGTTGCCTTTGCGGATTGGCGAGAATACTGTCTCCTGTCCGAGGATCGTTTGCATGGAAGCGATAATCGCGATCGGCGAGATCCAAAGCAGTGGGAAAAGAATATCCGGCCAGACACCGATGCCGGCAAGACCGGCGCAGGAGACCGCGAGAATCAGCCATGCCACCGTTTTGGAGCTCTTAACTTCTATATGCAGGAAATCCTCAAGTCCATCGCCCAAGCCGGAGACAGATTGGAGAAGCTCAAATGTGCCCAACACGGCCGGCAACACGGTGGAGAATGGGAGTGTGGCAAAGATGAAATATTGGAACGGGGAGAGATCGCCGATGCCTATGTAATACCAGTTTTGAACAAAGCGGTTCAGGTATTCGAAGAACCACCAGAAGACCGCGCTGGCGGCAAAGAGCGAGAGAAAGAATCCCGGGCGGCTGGTCATCATACATTGACCTGTCCGCCTGAAGGTCAGCGCGTTGATGACGAGGATGTAGCAAATCCAGAGCGGAGTGAATGTAAACTGCTGAAAGGGCGTGAACCACTGGAATCGGTGCCACGCAAGAATCCATGCCGCAGTGCCGAAGATAAACCCGAGATAGCCGAACGGCGGGAAGGGATGGGCGCGGGTCGGCAATGAGCACGATGGATGCGAAATTCCCCAGCGGATGGTTCGGATGAAGAAGGGTGCCACGATGGCCATAACGAAAAGCGTCAGCCCGATGAAGACCGGCCACGAGAAACCGGCATGTTCGACATATCGAGCCAGTGGCGGAAACTCCGTGTACTGTGCCAGTGACCTGCCGGCGAATTTGATGCCGATAAGCGGCAAGCCGATCAAGAGGAACGGTATCGGCAGAAGATCTAACATGCACAGACGTTTGTCTTCCTTGTTCATCTCTCTATTTCCTTCCTCAGGGTAAAGTATTACGATGCGCTTGGCTAGTTCTGACATTAGAGTTGGTGTTGAAGGATGATGGACGATTTGCAGACTCAATATGGGTGGCGTAGATTCCAACTCCGAAGAGAAGAATGGCGAGTCCGAGCCAAGCGACTGATCTCCTCAATAAATCCCGCTCATATGGTCGGCGATTCCAGCGACGCAGACCAACGACTGCGGCCAATAAAAGTGCTGATGGAAAGACAAGAGTATTGAATCGATAGATAATCCTTATTATTAAGAACGACGGATGAGACAGACACCAGACCAAAAGTGTCAGGCTGATGCACAGCCATGACACGAGCAAAACTATTGGCGCACGGGTGTTCACTTGGTCATTCCTTTGTTCATCAATTCCATCGAGAGAACATAATCAGCCTTCTGCACTTTAACTGCGGAGGAATTGCCGAAGCACAAGCTAAGTCGTGGAAAGCGGTGCCATTTGTTGTAGTACAAATGAAAAGCTCTATAGAGAAGGTTCATTTTTTTCAGCAGATCCCAAACCCAGTTCATCTTCTTCAGCGCGATGTTAAAAATCAGGGAGCGAGCTGCATACCGTAGATTGCGAGTGGGCAGGCGGCGCAGGATGTTCGGCCAGGAGTATAGTTCTCTGTAGACCCAGCGGTATCCGGCTTCGAGTTCTTCCGGCGTAAGCTGCTTCGGTTGAAAAACGACGTGTCCCGTATCATATTTGGACCAGTCATAAGTCAAGATTCGTCCTTCTTTCTTCATGCGCTCGAATAGTTGTGTTCCAGGGAACGGAACCAGTATGTGGAAGTTCACCGATGCAAGTTTGTTCTCGATTGCGAATTGCACAGTTTCACGAAAGACAGAAGGCTTGTCGTGGTCGAAGCCGAACACGAACGCGGCATTGATTAAAATCGCGTATTTGTGAAGCGCCGCGATGAGCCTTTCGTAATCTTTGCGCCGGTTGTGATATTTATGTGACTCATCGAGAGATCCGGAATTGATGGACTCAAAGCCGATGAAAACGCTGTCGCAGCCACTTTCGGCCATCTCCTGCACGAGTTCATCGTCATAACCCAAATCAATGCTGGCGGCGCATCGCCATTTGATGTTGAGCCCTTTGAGTCCCTGACACAACTCACGAGCGAATGCCCTGTCGGCAACAAAGTTGTCGTCGAAGAAGATGTGGTAATTATCTCCAGTTCTTTTGATCTGCGAAAGGATTGAGTCAGTGAACCGGTGACGAAACGGCGCCTTTGGTTTTACGCTGTTGAAACAGTACGCACAACTGTGTGGACATCCGCGTGAGCCACTAATGGATGCGATTGTAAAATATTTATGTTTGTGCACGATGTCCTTTCGAGGTTCCGGCAATTGATCAAGATCTTTCACAAAGTCGGGCCGATAGACGCTCTTCGGATGTCTTTGTTGCAGATCCGAAAGGAAATCGCACCATGCGCCTTCGGCCTCGCCAACGAAGATTGTGTCGGCATGCGGCATGGCGTCGTCTGGCATACCGGTTACATGCAAACCTCCAAGGACGACGTAGACACCTTTCGTCCTGTAAGAGTCAGCTATCTCATATGCTCGTGGCGCCAAGAATGTGTACACTGTAATTCCCACAAGATCTGGCATGTCATTCATATCAAGTTCTTGCACGTTCTCGTCCACTACTTCCACTTCGTGGTTCTTCGGCGTAATTGCGGCGATGGCCGCCAGTGTTTCGGAAGGCACGAGATGGTTCTTCACAATCATTTCTGTGTCTCGCAGTCGCCTTGCCGGGAAGATGAGTTTGATTTTCATGGGGCATCCCCTTGCTTGCTTAAGGTAAAGTAATTGAATATATGCAGTTTCCCTCTCATTGTATTGCTCTCTTTCCCAATGCGTTTCGAAAGAACTCGTTTGATCTGACGCCTGTGTTTTGCGGTGCACGGGTTATGCTTCTGATTTGTCGTCAGCAGAGTGGTTCCTCCAAGGAAAGGGACCGGCACGCCGGCCGCAGCCAAGGCAAAGGACTCTGCAAGACAAAGTATAAGTTGCGTTAACTCCTTATTCTGCTTCATTGTTTATTATTCTCCTATGTTGTTACGAGTTTGCCGGCGAGCAGCGGAAACGATTTCCGTTGTTCGGCTGGCAGAGATTGTTTTGCCTGTTCCAGGACTTCCGACAGGGCGGAAAGGTATTCGTTGAATCGGTCGAGTCCCGTCTTGGTGATATGAACTGTCGTTTGCGGTTTGTTTTCCACAAATGCCTTGCGGATCTTGATTGCGCCGGACTCTTCCAGAACCTTCAGGTGGCGGTTCAGATTGCCATCGGTTAGTTTGCAGGTGGCTTTCAATTCATTAAAGGTCAGCCCGTCATCCGATGCGCAAACGGCGGACATAATGGAAAGCCGGTTAGGTTCATGGAATATCTTTTCCAGCGCGTCGTAGGGATTTTCGTTTTTCATTACTATTCTCCTGTTACTGTTTTTATAGGAGCGGCTCTACGCCGCGACTGACTTCTGACGTGAACAACGTCAGTTCACAATCCGTCGCGGGATAAACCCGCTCCTACATTTGAACTCACATCATTCCTCTTTCCTTGTCTCGTTCAAAATCAACACAATGCCGCCGATCCATTCGCCGACGAAGAACACGATGCCCATGGGCCATGGATCAAGGAAGTAAATAGATTCAGCGAGCAGGCAGAATGCGCCGGCGACGATATAGCCGAGTCCGACAAAATAGATTCCCCTCGGCAGCGATTGCCGGTACGCCACCTGAGCGAGACCGTAGAGACTCATCCAGACGCCGAAAAGCATGTCGAATTGTTCATACATGATCATGGCCACGCTTAATGTGCCGCCGACAATCAGCGCAGGCACGGCGTCAAGCGCTCGCTTAAGCAGGACCGGGTTGCGCCGCGCCTCCGGATCGAAGAAGAACCAGCAGAACAACGCGGTGTAGTTCACAAGAAGCCCAATGATCAGGACTGCGCACCAACCGAGAAGATGGTATTCGTAGTTGTATGGGAAGAACTTCGAATCCATGATTGCACTTCCGAGCAGGGCAACGGTTCCAGAGATTATGCGCGCCTTGCCGGAATATCCTCGGAAAAACCGCTTCGAGAGGATGACCTCTTGCAGCTTCCTTACCTGCGCCAGCGCATCGTGTATATGACTCGCAATCATTCCTGCTCCAATCTTTTCGCCAACACGATAACATTGAACAGAGAACTTTGCAACACAAAGCTTAAATTATTTTCCGGTCGAGATTCTGGATGGTCTTATGCGGTGGAAATCTCCACCGAATCACTGATGATGAGTAGGGCCGACTTTATGTCGACCATGTGCTGCATTGACAGAAGGGTGAAAATAACGGAATGTTTCTCCCACTAGT
>CAZASC010000209.1:0-5786 GCA_964487695.1 uncultured Victivallales bacterium | reverse complement strand
CCTTCCTGAACAAAAGCCAAGTTATGTAAGCTGTGGCAACTCAAAACCATCCCTGCCAGAACCAAGTTTGTGTCTCACCCATTACATGCAACTTGCGTTGTGTCTCACAAAACGCGAATTGTGAGACACAAACAAATTACATAATTTTGCGTCCTTCGGCAATGTTAATTAACTCGCCAAACGCCAAAACTGACGAACGCCGCCCAGTGCCCTCCTTAACAACCTTCAATACGCCCTTGTCACGAAACACCTTGAGAAAGCGGCTCGCGGTTGGTTTGGGAATTTTACTCTGGCTCACAAAGTCCGCCGCGCGGAAGATGGGCCTGTTGAAGAAAAAATCAACGGCTTTAGCCGATTTGTGCGATCTGGTGAGGTCGCCCAACCGATTTATTTCCCGGTGATGCAGTTCGATAATGGTCTTGGCTTTCTTGGTATTTTCGACCGCTTGCTGCTCAATTCCATTGAGAAAGAAAATACACCAGCCGGTCCAATCATCGTCGCGGGACACGGCCAGCAAGCGGTCATAATATTCATCGCGCTGGGCCTCCAGATAGGCGCTCATGTAGAACACCGGCGCGGAAAGGATTGTGCGCTGAAACAGGAATAGCGGTATCAACATACGGCCCAGTCGTCCGTTGCCATCAAGGAAGGGATGCAATGACTCAAACTCTGCGTGTAGAACCGCCAGTTGCACCAAGTTGTCTAGTTCCTTGGCATGAATGTATTTTTCCCAAGTGGACATTCCCGCCGGCAAATCCTGGACATCAATCGGCACGAAACGCGCTTCGTCAACCTGGTTGCCAGGCCTGCCTATCCAGTTTGGACCGCGGCGGTACTCTCCGGGGGTTTTGTTGTGGCCGCGCACGCCCTCAAGCAAACACGCATGCGCGTCTCTGAACAGCCGTTGCGATAGCGGAAGTTTATCCAACCGCTTCGCAGCCCCCATCAGTGCGGAGCGATAATTGATGATTTCCTGGATGTCTGCTGTCTTTTCCGGTGAAAACAACGACGGATCGCCCTCTGCTTCGTACTCCAGAACCACGCCCATGGTGGCCTGGGTGCCCTCGATCTTCGAAGATAACACCGCTTCCTGGGTGGAAAGCGGCGAAAGCAGGATTAGCGCATTGGGGATGGCCGCCAGCACACCGTCAAACCTGGCCAAAGCCGCGTTGGCGGGGCCAATCAACGGGATTAGCCGCTTCCAATCGAGACTTGCCGGCGGGAATTTGCCTTTATGGTATTTAACAGTCATTGACGTTTATCCCCCGTCCATTCGCCTTTGTCATCATAGTTTTTCGAACAGTCCCACCCTGCTGATTGCCAGAGGGCATCGAAGGTTGGCTTTAAAAGTTTTGAAATGCTTTGGTTCATGTCGTCAATAATTACTTCAGGCAGCGTCAGCACATCTCGGTCAATTGGATTTCCAGTGGTCCTATACCGGAAAAAATTCTCGCCAGGTATAAGAATAGCATCCTTAACACCCACAAGATTTAGCATTACTATAAACGGCGGCTCAAAATGCTGCTGTTTTTCAAACTCAAGATAACGTGTCAATGCGTGAATAATTTCTCGTTCAAGTATTATTGCAGAAATTTGATTGCTCCCGCTATGTTTCACTGGCATTGAGGTGTCAACCGCTTCAATGGCGCCATTGCGAAAGACCTGAACGTACGCGAATGTAACCAGCGATCCAGAACGGATCATCACTCCGTCGAGATTATACTGTGCCCCCCAACTATTATAAGGATTCATGGGCGTAAGATTAGGCTGGTTATCAATACGGCTGATGTCAAGGTTGGAAGCCATATCAAGAGCCGCGAACGGGAATATGTGTAAAACGATCCTGCCTGACCCATCGAGGGGTACGGAAGTTTCGCCGGAAATAACTTTGGATAGACGGTCCTCTCGGAAGCGGCGAATCTTGGCTGCTGCCGATTGAGAGAGGTCAAAGGCAATTCGTACTTCAGAAACATCCATCCGGTGCTTACCTGTATTATTGCGGGTAAAAAAACGAAACTCTTCATGGGCCGTAACCATGTGGGGAGAAGTCCAACTTTTTGGCGTTCTGAGAAGCAGCACTGAACCTTTTGGAAAACCATCGAATACGCGCATCCGTATTCCTGGTACACGCGGCTCAATCCCATTAAGGATAATAGATTCCAGACGGCGAATTTCCGCATCGGAGTTTGGCATTGCAATTCCACACACAGTCTCTGGTAGACCTGTGGGCTGGCCTTTTTCGTCACGCTTTTCGGTTACGCCGAACAAAATATCTCCGCCGGCGGCATTGGCAAAAGACGACACGTCGGCTAAAAATTCTTTTCTTTGTCCATCCGTTTGGGCAGAAAGTTCTTGCTTGTAATCGAGAGTTCTCGATTCCCGTACTTGATTCGACACCAAACTTTCGATGTCTGCCTTCGTAATGCTTTCAATAGGTTTTTGAATCATTGGTAATCTCTGTTAATTATGTTCAGCGTCCACTCTCCGCTATTACGACTTCGTTTCCATGTGAGTCTCAAAAAGAAACGTAGCGAGCACCGTTGCTGCGCCTACGGCCAGTTTGGCATGACGTGGCTTTAGACCTACTGCGCGGCCATGCTTGCCGTGGCCAGTTCCATATAGACCGCGTAGTTCAGCCAGCCCGTTTCCGATTGTGCCAAGATTACTGAGAAGTCGCTTAATTACCTCATGGCCACGTGTGGCTTCAGAAATATCTTCTGGAACAAGTTTCAACGCCTTCAGGGTTTCTTTTGTCAACGCCGGAATGTCGGGTGTTCCAGCAATCGGCTTTCCGCGTTCAGCGAGAATCGTTTTGCAGCAAGTTTCAATTAACTCCTTCGCGGTGCCAATAGCCAAAGGCGGATCAGATTGCACAGAAGATTCCATACGGCGTATTTGGGCCGCCAAATGAGCAGCGTTAAAAGTTACTGCTGTTTGTTTGAGGCTGGCAAGGCTTGGCCCTCTTGCTTGTAATCGCTCGGCAATCGCCCGGCATTGCCTAGTCAGTTCAATAGCCTCTGGGAGGGACGAGGGACAAAATGCACCTTTATAATCAATGAGGCTTATAAGAACATTCCCTACCAGCGCGTCTGGCTCAATTTTCCAGAAGGTGCGCAACTTGTTTGCTTTGGATGTGCCGTTCGCGGTGTACTGCTCTGAATGAATATCAATATCGAAGTCACTGAAAAATGAGGCAATGGTGGAATCAGAGAAATTTAGAACGCACCCATGAGACATCTCAAATAACTTTTCAAGTTTACCCTTTTCAATGGCTTGGAGAGAACTCATACAGCGCCCTCCACAAATCTTTCGGCATCCTTGATACGCATTTCCCCAGCCAGCAACTTGGACAGCAACGCGTCGCGCATGGCGGCAAGGGTGCATGATTGCATCATCGCTGCCTTGATCTGGTTGAACAGCGGGGTAATAAGTTTGTCAAAACATTGGAAAAGTGGCGAATCAATTTCCGGTGATAAAATACAATACTTATTGAGACTGTCGGCGGGTACGCGCTGCCGGCCACTTGTTCCCGTCATCTGTTGGATGGCGAAGGCGCGGAAGTCGTCCGTACGGGCCAACAGATACGCGAAGACCGGCGGGATCACACCCTTCGGGTGCAGCACGATATACTCGGTGGACCCCCAGCCCACTTCTCCATCGGCCAGGAAATCCACAAATGCCGTTTTGCCATTTTCGAGGCAAGGCGTAATCCGTGCAACCAACGTATCACCGTTTACGAACTTCATCCCAGACCCCATCTCGCGCATTACCCAGGCAGCCGGCGATGGCCCCTGTGTTGGCATGTTGGCCATGTCAAGGTATGGCGCCAGCGTGGCTTTTGCGAGCGACCGCGTTGGGTTGATGTTCATAACTTCCGGTAGCGCCCTTGCTTTCCACCCCTTCGGAATCTTGCCCAAGGATGAATCTTGGAAACTGGCTGGGAAGAGCGCGGCGGTGGCGGCGTCCATGCCTTTGGGCTTACGGCCAGCGGCTTTCTCGCGCACGGGGTCGAAGTCCACGAACCACGACTTGAACAGCGCCCGCGCCAGCGCCTCCAGCGTTTCGTTCATCTTCCGGTTCAGTTCGATCTTGTCGTCCAGTGAGCCGAGAATTGAGGCAATGGCGTGTTGTTCCGGAAGAGGCGGTACGACAATTGGGATACGGTTCATGTTGCCTTGTGTGAGCTTCGGTATCGTGGATCCGGTCAAATAGCCACTAATGTCGGTTGCAGCCAGCGCGTACATAAGGAACCGCGTATCTGCCTTTGCATTCCCTCGAACTATATGAGCATGATTGTTCACCCAGAACTTGCTGTTTGCCATAAACGCAATCGGTGTATTGTGCGTTCGCAAGTTCTCTCCGTCTTCAGCGATAAGCAGATACTCACCATCGAACAAAAACTTATTAACGTGATCAACAACCCCGGACGCGCCATAGTAAGGATACGGACCGGCCACGCGGTCAGTTTCTTTGACAGGGACACGGATACTGTCGAAGTTCTCGGTCAATTCACCCAGAGGTTGTTCCCGCCACTTGCCCGCCACACCCCCGCTTTTCTTTTCCCCTTTTTGAAGAACCTCAAACTTCTTCTCAATCACCTTGCGGAAACTTTTGGAGATGGCGTGCCAGTCGAGCAGATCCACGCGAAAAGGCAAAGCGGACTCTTCGAACGCCTCCTTCAGGCGGCGCAGCGTATCCGGTTTCAAGGCGCGGACGCCGACTACGGCCAGATCGAGGTCTGAATAGTCCTTGGACGTCCAAGCCACCCGCGACCCGAAAACACGGACCTCGCACTCCGGCACATGTGCGGCCAGGATGCGCTTGATCGTTTCAAGGTGGCTGGGGTTGAGATCAATCATTCCGGGCTTCCAGAGCATTCAGCAAACGTTTGGCGTCCCGAGCAAAATTGTGGGCCGCCGTATAGACTTTTTCGGCGATCTCGGGGTCGTAGGTATGCGAGGTCTCGTTTCTGGCTTCGTGATGCCGCATCCATTCTTCCACATCTACGATCAAATGTTGCTCGGCGGCCTGCCGAAAGAGCTCGCGCCGCGTAACGCCGTCCGCAACCGTGGGGCTGACGTTCGTCTCCAGCCAGCGCTTGATGAATTTCCAGCAAAGCTCGTAGGTGAACTCGAAATGCTGGATCGCGCCGGACTTCACCGCATTTCTGGCGATCTCATCCAGTCCGCGCATGAATTCCGCGTCGTCGCTTTTCGCCAACACGCCATTCAGGGCGGCCACGGCTTTCCTCAAGCTATCCAGTTCAAGCGGCATGTTTCATCTCCATTTTAATCTTTACCATACCCCAGCCCCTTCAAATTGGCTCGTATGGTCTTTTCCAACTTCGCCGATTCTTTGAACTGCTCGTCCAGCTTAGCCGTCAGCCGCTGCATCTTTTGATCGAATGGTTCGCCGTCATCCTCGGCTTCCTCCGCGCCCACGAAGCGTCCAGGCGTTAGCACAAATCCGTGGCCGGAGATTTCTTCGGTCTTGGCGCCCTTGCAGAAACCCCGCACATCCGCGTATTTGCCTGAGTCCTTTTCGCCTCGCCAGGCGTGGTAAGCCTTGGCAATCTTGGCAATATCGTCGCTGGTCAGTTCCCGATGCACGCGGTCATACAGCGTGCCCATCTTACGGGCGTCAATGAAGAGGGTCTGGCCGCGCCGGTCGCGGAACTTGCTATGGCCTTTATTGCGGGTCAGGAACCACAGGCAGGCCGGAATTTGAGTCGTATAAAACAACTGCGGCGGCAGAGCAACCATGCAGTCCACCAGATCGGCCTCGAT
>CAZASC010000208.1:0-5792 GCA_964487695.1 uncultured Victivallales bacterium | reverse complement strand
ATCATGTTGTGGATCATTTCGGTGAGCAACACCGTCTTGCCAACGCCCGCCCCACCGAAAAGCCCCGCTTTGCCGCCGCGCTCCAACGGGACAAGCACATCTATGACCTTGATGCCCGTCTCAAAGATTTCTGACTTGGTGGAACGTCGTGCCAACGGTGGCGGAGGGCGATGCACCGACCGCCATTGGACTTCGGACAATGCCGCTCCGCGATCAATGACATTGCCAAACACGTCAAACATTCGCGACAAAATCGCTTTACCCACAGGCGCTTTTAACGGACCGCCAGTGTCCTCCACCGCCATGCCGCGAGCGAGACCTTGCGTTGGTGTCAACGCAATGCCACGAACGTGATGCGCATCGCGTTGCTCTAGCACTTCGATGACGATCTGTTGTTCCGCTCCCGCGTGAAGCAGAGAGTAGATTGGCGGTAAGTTCTTATCAAACCGTACATTCACAACGCTGCCTCGCACCGAGACGACCGCGCCCAGATTTGAAGACCTGGTTTCATCGCTCATGCAAGACCTCCTTGGATCTTCCGTAGTGCCGAATCAAGGCGTTGGTTGAACTATCATGTTTGAGTTCGGTCTTGGCGCCGCTTTCAAGTTCGGGGATGATGCGTGAGGCAAGCGCTTTTCCCAGCTCCACACCCCACTGGTCAAATGAATCAATGCCCCAAATGGCGCCTTGAGTGAAAACGCTGTGTTCGTACAATGCTACAAGTTTCCCCAGCGCCGCCGGGGTCAGCCGTTCCATCAGGATCGTGCTGGAAGGACGGTTACCCTCGAAAGTCTTGTGCGATACCAGCCATGCGGGTGTGCCATCGACTTCAACCTCCTGCGACGTTTTTCCGAAAGCCAGCGCCTCTGCCTGGGCAAACACGTTGGCCATGAGCAAGTCATGGTGGCGGCCAAGAGGGTTGAGCGGCTGAGAAAACCCAATAAAATCGCAAGGGATGAGCTTGGTTCCCTGATGAATCAGCTGGTAGAAGGAATGTTGGCCATTAGTTCCCGGTTCCCCCCAGTAGATCGGCCCGGTCTGCCGGACAACCTCAGTCCCATCCAACATGACGTGCTTGCCGTTACTTTCCATCGTCAATTGCTGGAGATAAGCCGGAAAGCGTTTCAGGTACTGCTCATACGGCAGAACCGCAATGGTTTGTGCATCAAAGAAATTGTTGTACCAAATACCCAAGAGACCCAAGAGCACCGGCAAGTTGCGTTCGAAAAGGGCAGTGCGGAAATGCTCGTCCATTTGGTGGAAACCACTCAGCATGTCACGGAAATTCTCGGGACCAATGGCGATCATTGTCGAGAGGCCGATCGCCGAGCACATGGAATACCGCCCGCCGACCCAATCCCAGAACTCAAACATATTTGCGGTATCGATGCCGAACTTGGCCACTTCGCCGGCGTTGGTGGAGACCGCGACAAAATGCTTTGCGATAGCTGTGGCATCCTTCAAAGTCTTAAGGGCCCAGTCGCGGGCCGTTTGCGCGTTGGTCATCGTCTCCAGCGTCGTAAAGGTCTTCGATGAAATGATAAACAAGGTTTCTCCGGCGTCGAGATCGCGAGTGGCCTCGGCAAAGTCGGTTCCGTCAATGTTGGAGACAAAACGGAAGATCAGGTTGTGTTGACTGTAATGCCGCAATGCCTCGTACGCCATGACCGGCCCCAAGTCAGACCCGCCGATGCCGATATTAACGACGTTGCGGATTGGTTTGCCGGTGTAGCCTTTCCATTCCCCGCTTCGCACACGTGCGGAGAAGTCGGCCATTTTGTCGAGCACGGTGTGAACCTGCGGCACGACGTCTTCGCCGTCCACGACGATGGATTGCCCCTTGGGAGCGCGCAAAGCCACATGCAGGACCGCCCTCTTCTCCGTGACATTGATCTTATCTCCTCGAAACATGGCGTTGATGTGAGCCCTCAGGCCAGACTCCTCCGCCAATTGCAGAAGAAGCCCAAGCGTCTCGTCGGTGATGCGATGCTTCGAATAGTCAAAGTAGATGCCAACGGCTTCGGCAGTCATCCGCTCTCCGCGCTTTGGATCGTCCGCGAACAGTTTGCGAAGATGCAATTCCCGGACTTTAGGGTAATGGGTTTCGAGGGCCTGCCATGCAGAGAGATTCCCGTGGGGGCAATAATTCGACTGAATATTTTCGCCACCAGGCCTTCCCTGCAAGTGCTGACCCTGCTTCATATGACTCACTGGTTTCCCGCCTCCTCGATTCGAACTTCAAGCCCTTGATTCTATGCGGCCCGTTCGATTATCCACGAATGGGACCCCACTCACTATTAAGAACTTCCTGGAAAGGGTTGCTTTTCTTTCCTTCATTCTTGTTATGCCCATCTCCGGTCAGCTGGTTCTGCTCTTCGGTTTGGCTGAGGCCGTGTAACGAGGCAGCCGCTTTGCTCTTCGCTTGCGGCGTGGCCGGTAATGGCTCATTTGGCTTCGATCCCGGATTCGATTGGGGAGCATTAGTCTGGTCTGCGTTGGTTTTTTTCATGGGTGTTCTTTCTCTCTACTTTGTCAAAGGTGTCATGAGTTGCGGGATATCCGTTTTGTCGTGTTCATGTCCTTTCCATATCGGCATTGTATTCGCCACGGCGCGCAGCCCGGTTGCACCTGGCCCGATGAAGCAAGGCCTGCTGGGCCGCTTTCGCGTTGGTGTCCTGTCCCAACCAGATTTCCAGAGCCGGTTGCTGAATGGCGCGGGCGAATGAAAATGCCAATGCCCACGGCGTTTGCGACTTGAATCTGACATTCATGGCATTCAAACGGGCGGATGCCAGCTCAGCGGATTGGCCTCCCGACAAGAAGGCGATCCCCGGAACTGCAGCTGGGACGGTTCGCAAGAGAGACTTCACCGTGGCATCGGCCACCTCATCCGACTCCGCTTGCTTGGGGCAGGTCAATCCCGGAAGCACCATGTTTGGCTTCAGAATCATGCCTTCCAACATCACCCGCTGTGTATAAAGCTCGTTGAAAACCGTTCGCAGGACTTCCTCCGTTATGCTGCGGCACCGCTCCAGAATATGCCTGCCGTCCATGAGTACTTCCGGCTCAACGATGGGGACAAGTCCGACTTCCTGGCACATCGCGGCATAGCGGGCCAATGCCTGAGCATTGGCCTCGATGCAACCGCGACTGGGAATACCGTCGCCCACGGCAATGACCGCGCGCCACTTGGCAAAACGGGCGCCCATTTGGAAATATTCCTTGAGGCGATCGCGCAATCCGTCCAGACCTTCGGTTATTTTCTCTCCGGGATGCCCCGCCATGTCCTTTGCACCGGTGTCAACCTTGATGCCGGGAATGATTCCGGCATCGGTGATGACTTTGACAAACGGTGTGCCGTCTCTGTTGGACTGCCGGATGGTTTCATCATAAAGGATGACGCCGCTAACGCATTCACCGAGACCCGGCGTATTCACAATCAATTCCCGATAGGCGCGTCGGGTCTCCTCGGTCTGCGGAATCCCCAATGCGGCAAATCGTTTATTGCAGGTCGGATTACTCTCGTCCATCGCCAGCAGGCCCTTGTCGTCGGCTACCAGCGCCTTCGCCGTATGTATGAGTTCTTCCGCATTCATTTGTCTTCAACATTACACCCAAAGCCAGTCATGTTCGATGGGGTGTAACCCTACTGTTGCCGTATTAGCGCCATAAACAGATTGAAACAGGCATCGTGGCTCTGACACGTGCTCGCCTGCACTACCATTTCTTATTGAGTTGAATCCCGATTGTGCTGGTCTTTTCGTCCGATTGGGATAGTTCATGTATGAGCCAGACACGTTCTCCAAAGAGCCCGAGCGCGATGCGTTTCAATTCGTAAGTTTTTGCAGCGGTATCCCAGTCGACGGTCGTCTGCAGAATAGGCCCGGAGGATGTCTGCTCACCATTTTTTTCCCCGTTCCAGAAGCGGCACAGGTCGGCAAACTGGTCCGTCCCTATTTTCACGGTCCGGACGCCATCGGCGCCAGACGGCTCCCGCCGTGCGTACCCGCCATCTTTCTCAACGAACACAAGCGGTACTCCAGCGTGTGCGATTTCCTCAATGACTGAAGACGTCCTCCTCACGGAGACATCACTCTCGATCGATCCGTGAATGGCGATCACGTCAACTGCGTCCCGATAGTGGGCGATCACGTTCGTAGCCGCCGCCACTGACATCGTGTTGGTGCCAAGTGTGACTTGATTTGTGGAAACAATCACGACATCCATCTTCTGTATGTATTCTTGCTTTTGAGCCAAATTATTAGTCGTATCATCGTCCCCGGCAAAACCGAGTACTGGCACACAGAATGTCGCGACTACCAGCATTAGCGCGGTATCAATAAGCTTCTGCGTCATCCTTTCCATTTTCGGCTTTCGTTACGAACATCTGTAAAGATACTTCTATTGTCCGAGGGCGTTCAAAAGCGGCTGCCGCTGTCGATCGCCATGCCACCCAGCCAGGTCATTGGTCATCAGGTAAATAATCATGGCCGTAAGCATCAGGAACAGCCCGACCCAGACACGCCAATCACGATGCGCACCTCTCCAGTAAGGACGATGGCCATGATGAACACTGTCGCTATGCGGACTGCTGTGATTGCGCTGTATCTCATTCATTGATTCCCTGCTTTCCCGATCCCATCCCGATTGATCTCGGGACGGCGTTGTTACAGCTCGGCTCCATCCATTTCCAGTTCCGGATTTCAGGTAGCGCTTGGCCGTGTTTGTCAATGTACTGCTTGTGCTCGATTAGCTTGTCTTTCATGATCTGCTTCAGATAGGTACCTTTGGTGCCAAGTTGCGGCAGGCGATCAATCACGTCCTGTACGAGGTGGAATCTATCCAACTTGTTCTGCACCCTGATGTCGAAGGCCGTCGTGATCGTCCCCTCCTCCACGTAGCCCCGGACATGGAGATTGCGGTTGGTCCGGCGGTAGGTCAGCCGGTGGACCAGCCAGGGGTATCCATGGAATCCAAAGATGACCGGCTTGTCCTTGGTGAAAAGCGAATCGTAATTCGTGTCGCTCAGTCCATGCGGGTGTTCTGTTTGCGGTTGCAGCCGCATCAGATCAACGACATTTATTACCCGGATCTTCAGGTCAGGCAGATGTTGGCGCAGAATGGAAACGGCTGCCAGAATCTCCAGTGTGGGTGTGTCGCCGCAACAGGCCATTACCACGTCCGGCTCGGCGTTCTGGTCATTGCTGGCCCATTGCCAGATGCCAATTCCTTCCGTGCAATGCACGACAGCCTGTTCCATGGTCAGCCATTGTGGAAGCGCGTGTTTTCCCGCAACGACGACGTTGACATAGTGACGGCTACGCAGGCAGTGATCAAAAACGGACAGAAGACAATTGGCGTCGGGCGGAAGATAGACGCGCACAATATCTGCCTTCTTGTTGACAACGTGGTCAAGAAATCCGGGATCCTGATGCGTGAAGCCGTTGTGATCCTGCTGCCAGACGTGGGAGGCAAGCAGATAGTTCAAAGACGCAATCTTCCTTCGCCATGGCAACTCCAGCGTTACCTTCAGCCACTTGGCGTGCTGACTGAACATCGAGTCAACGATGCGAATGAAGGCCTCATAGCTGTTGAACAACCCGTGCCGCCCCGTCAGCAAATATCCCTCCAACCAACCCTCGCACTGGTGTTCGCTGAGCATCGAGTCCAGTACGCCTCCAGCGGGCGCAAGGAAATCATCATTCTTTTCTGTTCGAGCGTCCCACTGACGGTTGGTTACTTCAAAGACCGCGCCCAGGAGATTCGAGAGTGTCTCATCGGGACCGAAGACA
>CAZASC010000207.1:0-5822 GCA_964487695.1 uncultured Victivallales bacterium | reverse complement strand
AAACAAACCGGATGCATCGCGTAAGTCATAAGCGCCGCCTTAAATGTCCCGTCCTCCCGCAGCCAACCGAACGCGCCGACCCTGGGGTCGGTGTGGGCGGAAGCAAACCCCCGGCGATCTATCGCCCTGTGACACAATCCCTGCGCGTGGATCAACCGGCAGGGTTCGGTCTGCGCCGTCGCCAGCGAGGCGGCGTCGCGCAACTGCCGCTCCACCCAGGCGATGTAGGTCTCATCAGGACGCCCGCAGCCATTGCTTTGAATCGTGGCAGGTCCGCTATGTGTGTGGGTCGTCGAAACAATGACCTGCGAACCGGCGGCGGTCAGCTTTTCTTGACACCAGCGCCTGATGCGATCGGCCAGCGTTTGCTCCAAGGCCAGAAGATCACAATGCAACCAAAGCAACCGCTCCGGTCCATTCTCCAAAAAAAGCGCGCGGACGTAGAGCGGGTCCAAGACGGACGCGGAAGGTTGCGGACGAATGGCAAAGCCGGCCAGATCGATGCCTGGTTTCGGCGTGATTTCGAGTTCTGCAGTTCCAACATTCATAAATTTGGGAAAGCGATGGTCTTGGCTTTGCTGTTCATCCATGCGATGTCGGCCAGCACCATTCGCCTGGCATCTAAAAATTGATTCGGAAATTCCTGCTCAAAGTGCGCTGAGATATCTTTTACACCTTGAAGGAAGTCCAGAACGCTCTTTCCTTTTCCGCTGCACAAAAGGGCGTTGAATTTATCGCGTACAGGATTGCTTCCCGTGCCGCCGCCCGTGGCTAAAAAGCCCGGATATATGGAAACGAGCGAGCGCATTGCCTCCCGTTGCGTATCAGTCGCAGACAGCCTCGCGATGGATTGATCCAGCGAACGCGCGGGATCGTAGTCCCGCGGATTGAAGGCGTAATCGGCGCATGTGGCCAGCGGCAACCGGTTAATTTCGTTCTGCGTCGCCATCGGATTGCTTATGTAGCCGTCGATGACCTCGCACAAATCCGGGTCGCGCCCCATCACAGGTCCAAGGTGCAGCGTGGAATTTCCATCATTTACTGGATAGTTGTCCCACAGAAATAGTCTATGTTTGACAATGCTCTTGTAGGATGCCGCCGCGGCCCGGGTAATCCGTGACGTCACGACCGCATCGCCAGTCCAGAACACATAAATGTCCGGCTGCAGCTCCCTTCCCACCGCTTCCAGGTAGGGTCGGTGTCGCGGTTCCCTCCCGTCACCCCAGTACGGCCCTGGACAGAAGATCATTTGTGCCAACGGGTCGTTCCGCCGCAGCCAGGAGAAGATGGTATTGACAAAACGGGCGTGCCGCAGTCCGCCCGCCTCCGGCCCGCCCTGGTCCCAACCGACGTCGTCCAGCGAAACGCTGAACCAATGGACGCCTTGGGATTGCGCCCAGGCGTAATGCTGATAGAACTGCTTGGTGTCTTCCGCGCTCTCCGGATTCAACGGACGAGGAGAATTGATCTGCGGATGGAATGCAAAGCAGAACGTAATTCCGTTTCTGCGGCAGCACTCAATGATGCCCCGGTAGCCGGCCTTGCGCTCCGGCGTCATGGGCTTCCACCATTCGTTGCGCGGGGGTTCGCCGGGCGCCGAGGTGTACATGGAGCCATAGCAGTTCATTAGGAAATTCATCTTCAACTCAGGCAAAACCGGAATTTCCTGCAAATACTGCTCTGAAGTCCAACACCATCCCTTTATGCCGCGATATTTGAAACCGGGCTGGACATCGCCGGCGTGTGCGCCGAATTGAGATACCAGAATTGTCACTCCGGCAACCAAAATTATAAGAATAGTTTTCATATTATGGCGGATTTCGGGTTGGCGCAACCGTCGATGATTGCAACCGGTGCAAGGGTTGGTCTGAACATACGGGTCTCGCTCGCTCGTAAAATAACTAAGCGCGCCGTGGCGGGACGATAAACGCACCATGGCCCTTCCCGCCAGCATTGTGACAACCACGACTGCGGCCACTACTGTCCAGTCAATTCCGGTCATTTCTTGCCCTCAAATTCAGATGGAGACGGCGATTGCTCGTCCAATTTCGTTACAGTCACGAGTCCAACATAGTTGGACTTGTCGGTTTGGGTCTTGGTTTTCAAGGCAACCCTGATTGGGGTTTTGGGCGTCGAAACGCGCACAGCCCAAAAACGCACTGCGTTTTGCCCGGAAAGCCAAGAACTGCAGCGCCGGGCAAGTTACACTTTTTGCGAAAAATCTGATAAAGAGTTATATATGTGCAGACAAGCAATTGCAGCGAAGCACCATGAACCGTACGCGTTTACGCTAATCGAGTTACTCGTAGTTATCGCCATCATCGCCATTTTGGCGGCAATGTTGCTCCCGGCTCTTGCGCACGCCAAGGAACAGTCCCAGCAAATCAAATGCGCCAGCAACGAGCGGCAAATCGGCCTCGGATTCGCCATGTACGCCGAGGACTGCAGCGATTTCTATCCTGTGCAGGCTGGCTGGGCGGCGGCCGGTGGCCAACGAGGAACACCCGTGCCTGGAGGAGTCTCGGATAGCAGCGTTCTGGAGGAATTTGGCGCTTATGTTTATCCCACCAATCGTCCAATCAATCGCTACGTTCCCAATTTCAATACCTGGGCCTGCCCTTCCGACAAAGGCGACTCCGCTTATGGAGGGATGAATTGCTTTATCGAGTTCGGAAATAGTTATGGCCCACAATGGCGCGATGATTCCTTTTGCACCCAACATGTCTGTGGCGACGCAAGCAATCCCGAAAATATTCCAATTAAAAGCGCCGACGTCGCCCGAAAACCCGCCACGAAAATCATTCAAGGCGAGTGGAATTGGCACGGCGAACACAGCGTCGCCCTCATGAGCGGCGTTTGGCATAATTTTAAGGGCCAACGAAAATTCAACATGCTATTTGGGGATGGCCACGTGCTCTTTTACGCCTTCCCCGCTAACATGCCTTCCTGGGAGTGGACGCCTGTGCCTGACCCCAATTTCCTTTGGTGGTAAGAGCTACGCCGCACTACATGATTCGCCAAATGTTATAAATTTTGCGTTATTGCATCTTGGCCTCCTCGGGCTGGCCCCCACCAGATTGAAGCGCAAGTGCAGCCGCATACCCTTGGCCTCTCTTCTTGGGTCTTTGGTTGCCTGCGCATGACCGGCTTGGCGCGATTAGAACTAAATGGCTAAAAAGGTACAAGCTACATTCATGTAACAACGATGTCACAACCTCGCGGCGCCCTCCGTTTTGGCGTCATGCCGACGCGCCGGCCACGTTCGATCACTCAAAGCAGATTGCTTACCAAACACAATTGAAATGACATCGCCCATTACACCAAGACAAGCGATTATCATTATGCCAGATTAACCGGGAATGAGATCAGTCAGATCGACACATAGCAATATGAAAAGAATCGTCACACGAGAACTAAGGCAGGGCCAAAACCGCGCCCGCAACGTCGGTGGAGCCAGCCGAGGGTTTACCCTCATCGAGTGGCCAACGCTCGGTTTTGGGGCTGCGGCGTTGCCCAGCGCGGAAGCTGGTTTTGCGTCGGCTCGCCTCCTCGAACTGGCGCGACGGTTCAGCAATCAAGCCAGCAGGATATTCAATGTACGTATCACGGTGACTCTCGCCCTCGCCATAGGAAGCACGGCCATTGCCGAGCCCATCACGGACGTAGCGAACGCCGAGCCCGATCTTATTGGTGAACAGGAACTCGCGTCGCGCGCAGATCCATCGTTTGATTCGGTGAGCCAGCACTATCCTGCTATGAAACAATCGCGTGAAGTCGTCGGCGTGAAGGACAATCCGCACAAGATCGACGTCGAGCCGGACGGCAGCCTCAGTGCGAACGACGAGACGCCAAAGGCGTTCTTTAAAGTCGGCGATTATCGCTTTGGCGCGAGCCGGGTCTTTTTTCGCAAGAAATTGCTGGACGGCTGGATGCCCATCGTCGTCATGAGCGATCGCCATGACAAGCTTGAGCTGGAGGAAACCGTGTTCGGATGGAGCCAAGGCTTTTCGCCGGACGAGCCGCTGGTGGGCTATGTCCAGTTCCGCGCGACGAATCCCACCGACTCGCCGTGCAAGATAAATCTCCAGTTAGTCTTAGCGTTGGCGTCCAACATACCGCCGCCATTGAACTGGCAGATCAACCTGCCTGCGCTCGGCAGTCAAATCGTTTCGATTCGCCTGCCCTCCAAGATTTTCGAATCGACTTCCGGCGTTGAATCGACTTCCAGCGAAGTGGCCACCGAGGAGTTTCAGAACAAGCTGGGTGAGGTGGTGGCGTATTGGGACAAACTACTCGCCGGTGGCAGTCGCTTTGAGATTCCCGAACCACGTGTGCAGAACGCCTATCGCGCGTGGATCGCCTACAACTTTTTGAACGTCGCCAAACGCAATGGAGTTTACGAAGTGTGCGATGGCTCCGGTTTCTATACGAATGTCTTTGGCTACAGCGCGGCGCTCTATTGCAATGCCTTTGACTTGCTCGGTTATCACGATCTGTCTGAAACCTACTGCGATTCTTTGCTGTCATTCATGCAAACCAATGGCCTGCTGGATGTGAATTTCGGCGACACGGACACTGGGACGACGTTGTGGATGATGGCGGAACATTACCGTCTTACGCAAAACGCGGACTGGCTGCATCGAGTTGCGCCGAAGATGCGCTTGATGTGCCAATGGATTCTCCAGCAGCGCCACGCCGCGCTGGCACAGGCCGACAAAGGACCTATCACAACCAAGGGGTTGATCCGCTATAAGCCGTACTGTGATTTGAATCATCCCACGGCGGATTATTTTTCCAACGGTTATCTCTGGAAAGGTCTGGAGGCCGCAGCGCGCGTTTTCGCCGAGATCGGTTTGAAAAACGAAGCGGCGAAGCTTCAAGCCGAGAGTAATGCCTACCTCAAAGACATCCACGAGTCCATGGACGCGGCCGTTTTTGCGGATCGCGGCATGAACATTCTGCCGATGATGCCTGACACACATGAACTGTGGAAGGCACACGGCAGCGCGAGTGGTTATTACAGCCTCGTCGCCTCGTGCATGCTCGAAACGGGGGTTTTGGCGTGGAACGATCCCAAGGCGAAGCTTGTTGTCCATGCTCTGGAACAACGCGGCGGTCTGTCGGTTGGCCTGTGCCAGTTCGACAACAACCAGATCGATCACGCCTACACCTGTGGGTACTGGATGAACTGCCTTCAAGGCGACGAAGTCCAGCGCGTTATTCTTGGCCTTTACGGTTCGATCGCGTATGGGATGTCTCGCGACACTTTCTCCGCAGTCGAATGCACCGCCATCCGCACGGGAGAAAATTGTTTGACGCTTCCGCACACTTACTCGAATACGCAACAACTGCGTTTGCTCCGCAATATGCTCGTGCGCGAGGACGGCCGCACCCTTTGGCTTGGGCAGGCCATTCCGTGTGACTGGCTCACCGCAGGCAAACACGTCGCCGTATCGGATGCACCGACCCATTTCGGCGCGGTCAGCTACAGCATCACTGCGCACGCCGATGGGACGCTGCGTGTGAGTCTTGATCCGCCGAGGCGGACTGCGCCGACGGAGATTGCGCTCCGCCTGCGCGATCCAAAACTTCGGAAAATCGCTCGGGTTAGGGCAGATCGGCCGGCCAAGATTACGTTTTCCAACGACACAGTGCGGCTGAGGGAACTAAACGAGCAGCTCGTGTTGGACATTACTTTCCAGTAGGAAATGAGACAATTTATGTCCTCCATTCCTCCCGAAACCTCGTGTTTGCAGTTGCCGTCGCAACTCCTCAGCGTTCACATGCTGCAGGATGTGGAACGAGCCAGCGCTCTCCGGGCT
>CAZASC010000206.1:0-5829 GCA_964487695.1 uncultured Victivallales bacterium | reverse complement strand
GGTCTTCACCACATCAGGTGGAAATAAACAATTTGGCTGCTGCCACATTAGAAGCAGGCCTTTCTGAGGGGTTGATTCAAATTTGAACCGATTTGGAAAGTAAAGATCCGGATCGAGAAGTACCATCTCCTCGTCAGATTCACTCAGCAACAATGGGTCGGTAATCTTACGCCAGCAAGGATGCCCATGTCGAAATGCACGAAGATTATCATGCTTACCGAAGACATTCTCTTCTCGTAGAACAAGATCTTCCTCGGAGAGGACAGTCCACTGATGTAAATTCGTGTCGAGAGTCACCAGTGCCTCAGATAACTCCGACTTGTCTTGCGCCGAGTCGGTGATCAAGCGTAAATGAATTGGCTCGAGAGAGTTCTTGAACAAGCTTTCCAGCGCATCCCTGGCATAACTCAGGGAACGCGGAGATAGCACCATATACACCTGACGACTAATAGGCATGGGTCAACTTTCCAAACAAATATTCTTGTCATTTTGCAACAGCAGCGGACTCGTCAGCGTAAATTCCTTCGGACCTACTCTTCTCATTATCGCAGCGGTTCAAACAGTCCCGAAGCTTCGTGGCCAATACCGGTATATTCATCTTCTGGAATATCAGATCATGATCGCCCGGGAGCTCGTGAACTTCAATGCCACCCTTCGCAAATGTAGACCATCCCAAATCCTGCGGCAGATACGGGTCTGGCTGGATTGCAGTGCGAAATAGAGTAATCGTCCCAGACCATGGTTTCGTCTTGTAATTCATTGCCGCAACCCAGGAAATATCGTCTGTGCTCTTCATGAAGGGCGGAACAGATCGAAGCCCCATCGCCGAGGCCATAGCATAACTACGACGTAGTGTTCTAGTAACAAGCTTTCCCCACAAATACGTAATTTTTTCACCTAAAGAGAGTGAAACAAAATTTCCTAGGAACCTCATAATTCGGCGATCGAGTCGTGCCACAATCGAATTTTTGCGCCTTGTGTCCACCACACAATCAGTCTGCCGACTGTCTAGCATAGCAAGTAGTTCCACCTTGTCGCCAAGCGCTTCTAACTGATGCGCAATCTCAAGTGCTACTGTGCCACCAAAAGAATATCCCAGGAAATAATAAGGTCCTTTAGGCTGTCTCTCACGTATCTCAGTGAGATAGAATGCCGCCTGATCTTCTATACGAAGCAAAGCAGGCTGGCCTACCAGCAACGATTGTGCTTGAATGCCATAAACAGGATGATCCGTTCCCAAAAGCATCGCGAGCTGATAAAAGCGAATAATATTTCCTCCTGCGCCATGAATAATGAACAGCGGCTCTGCTGAACCGTGTGGCTGCATAGGTACAATAGAAGAACTTCCAAATGCGGATAAACGCTTTCGAACCAACTCCGCCATGCGTTCTACCGTATTGCCAGTAAACAGTGTAGCCAAACCAAAATCAAGCGAATAGGTCTTATTAATTCGAGACACGATTCGCATCGCCGCGAGGGATCGTCCACCAAGGTCGAAGAAACTATCTCGAATGCTTACATTTTTTAATCCCATTGCCGTTTCCCAAATTCCGGCAATCTGCATTTCAAGAGCATCATGCGGCGCTACGAACCTTTCGCTCTGCATTACGATTGCACGCGCCAGTTGGTTCATTGACTGCTTTAAGGGCTGTTTTAGTCCTGCTTCTCGTTGATCGGCCCTGTCTAGGACGGGCAAGGATCCTAATTTTCTCCCTGAACTCGATAACATAGCTTCAAGTATTTGCACATAGAGATGAAGGATGCTGTGTATCGTCGAGGCGAGAAAGTAGCCCGGATTATATTCCAACTGCAAACGCAGCCCTTCGCTTCGCTCTACAATACTCAACATCAGATCGAACATCGTTCCCGGACTAACTGAGCGCAGAGGCACAATCTCCAACGACGCTGTTCGCTGCGTTTGCATGAACGCTTTTTGATAAATGAAATACACCTGAAGAGACATTTGACTCGATCTATTTACGAAGAATTCATCTTCATTCAGATCTTCGAATGGCAAAGCTTGGTGCGCCATTGCTCCCGTAGTCCACTCTTGGACTTGCTTAAGGACAGAGTCCAGCACATCATCCTTGTTAATCCTGACCCGAATAACTTGTGGATTTGAAAACGGGCCGATAAGGTTCTCCGTCTCTTGCCGCCTGTTGGCGCAGGGCGTGCCAATCAAAAAATCTTCTTGACCTGTCAACCTATGCAGCACAATTGCGTAAACTGCAAACAGGAGCATATAAACTGTAACTCCACGTGTCGCGCAAAACTCCTTTGCCTTCTGCGCTGTCTCTGATGCAAGCAGCAGAGTTTCGATCTCCCCTTTCTGTTCAATATTCTCTCCATTGAAATCACGTGGAATCTGGAGCGGGACAAAGTCTCTACCCAGATTCTCGCGCCAGAAGTTCAATGACTTCTCACGATCCTCTCCCTTTCTCCACTGATCCAACCAAACTGCATAATCGCCGAATTGAATCGTCAGTTCGGGCAGTCTCGCTGGAGAATGGGATGTAAGACTATCATAAATTTCCGAAAAGTCGCGAAGTAATACCCCGTTTGACCACCCATCGCAGACACTGTGGTGAATGGTTATGAGAAGGATATGTTCGTTAGCAGTCACCCGAATTACCCGAGCAAAGATTAGCGGCCCCTGCTCTAAATCCATTTGGACGCGAGCTTCTTCTCTAATAATTGCATCTATGAGCGACTGGCGCTTATCACTCGATAGCGATTTGACTTCATCGATCCTAATTGGGATCTCGAATGAAGGATGAATTATTTGCGACAAGTTACCATCGACAACCTCAAAGGTTGTCCTCAGAGATTCATGCCGCCGAACCAACTCCGCCAGCGTGGCTGCAGCAACTTCGAAATCGAAGTTGCCTCGGCACGACAATGCAATCGGCATATTCAGGGCGTGGTTGTCCGGACGCATTCTGTGTAACAACCAGAAGCGCATCTGGCTCGGCGTAGCAGGCATCGCAAAGACTTCATTTTCCGTTACCGGCATCGACGGCCCGCTCTCCTCTGAGAAAACCAATTTGTCGACAGTGATTTCCATCAAGATTTCGTTCTCCGAAATTTATCTCGGGACACTGCAGGGATCGCAATGGTGGCGGAGACTTGCGCTGAACCTTCAGTGCCTCCTGCTTCGAGCACATTTGTCAAGTTGGCAATAGTACGGTGCTGGAATATCTGTGCAGCCTGAAGCGGCAAACCCTCGCGTCCCGCACGCGCCGAAATCCGAAAAATCAACAGAGAATCCGCACCAAGTTCAAAGATACTATCCGTAATGCTGACTCGATCAAGTTTTAGAACTTCGGCCCATATTGCAGCCAGCTTTTTTTGTTGCGGCGTTACTGCGGGTGTAAACTTACGATCCTGTTTCTTCCGCACAAATCCCGGAGCAGGAAGTGCCTTGCGATCTATCTTTCCATTTGCGGTACGTGGCAACGCAGGAAGGACAGTGATAGCTACTGGGCGCATATATTCTGGCAATTGCTCCGATACAAGCGAATGTAACTGCCCTTCGAGATCAGCCGGAGTGGAAGATGCAGCGGAGTCAATCCATGCTGCAAGCCGTTTGTCGCCGGGAGCATTTTCCACGGCCATCACCACCGCATCGCGCACTGCGGGATGGCTCGCCAGTACAGTCTCGATCTCCCCTAACTCTATCCGGAAACCACGCACCTTTACCTGAAAGTCTTTACGCCCAAGCAACTCGAGGTGACCATCAGCAAGCCAACGCGCTACATCGCCCGTGCGATACATTCGCCCTTCACCGAATGGGTTAGATACAAACATTTCAGCGGTCAGATCAGGTCTTTTCCAATAACCGCGCGCCAATCCCTTACCGGCAATGAACAACTCTCCGATAACTCCTATTTGCACAGGTTGCAAGTATTCATCAAGCACATAGAATTGTGTATTAGCAATAGGAGGCCCGATCGTAACTGGTCCTGCCTTCCCTTCGATCCTTGTGGCCGAGGACCAGATAGTTGTTTCTGTTGGCCCATATAAGTTCCATACATCGCTGCTTGCAGCCAGCAGTAAATCAGCTAAGTCGCGTGGCAAGGCCTCACCACCACATAACACCTTCAGTTGGGGGTCCCCTTTCCATCCAGCCTCCAAAAGGATTCGCCATCCTGCCGGAGTTGCCTGCATCACTGTCGCTTGTGTCTGCCTCAGCAAACTTAGCAGGCGAAAGCCGTCTATTACTTCATCCTTGGTCGCGATCACCAACCGCCCACCGGTCATTAACGGGAGAAATAGTTCCAGAGCAGCGATGTCGAAAGAAAGCGTTGTAACCGAGACAAAAGTGCCATCTTCTGTCAGGCCCGGCTCACGTTCCATACTGTGTAGAAGATTGCTCAACGCGCCGTGTTCAATAGCCACACCTTTCGGCCGTCCCGTCGACCCGGAAGTATAGATTACATACGCTAAAGACTCCTGAGCAGGAGCAATGTCGAGATCCAAGCCGCTCTCGCGAGTCCACAATGTTTCTTCGCTATCAAGGCAAATTACGCGCGCGCCAGTTTGTAGCTGCGCGGCCATGTTTTCCTGAGTTATCAGTAACGATGCCTGCGCATCATCCAATATCATTTCCAAACGGTTGACTGGATGACCAGGGTCAAGCGGTAGGTAGGCTCCGCCCGTTTTCAATACACCGAGAACAGCGCCAAGCATCGAATGAGAACGTTCAAGGCAAACAGCAACCAAAGAGCCTTCCTTGATTCCCTGCCGACGCAAGTGACGTGCCACACGATTGCTATATTCATTGAGTTGCTGATAGGTCCATTCCGCGCCATTGCAAACTACTGCTGCACGAGTTGGCGTCTTCGCTGCCTGCCGCTCAAATGCCCGATAGAACGGCTCGAACGGTCCAAAGTCTACTGAAGTCCGGTTCCATTCCTCCACAACAAGTTGACGCTCGCATGTCGCCAGGATGTCCATCTTTGCGACTTCACATTCTGCATTTGCGACGAACCCACGCAATATCGTCGCATAAGAAGCTAACCATCTTTCGAGTGTTTCTGAGTTGATAAGGTCTGTGCTGTAGTCACAGTTAAGTAACAAATCATCGGTGGTTTCGACAATATTCAAAAACAAATCTGTATTCACGAAGGCTTTTGGATTTGAGTTCATCTCGATTTGTAGTCCATCGAAATGAATATTATCCCCAAGCTTTTCGAGATTGAACTGAACTTCGATCAAAGGCAGGCGACTAGGATCGCGCTCGATGGGCAGCTTACCCAGGAGCGTGCCATAAGTAAATTCTTGATGATCATAAGCGTCCAACAATTTCCGCCGCGTGTCGGTCAAGTGCTCCTTCACAAGACATGATTTTGGTAGGACACTCAGCATTGGAAGAAAATGCACGCAATGACCGACAAGGCTTGCATCATCAAGTAACGCCTGCCCCGCGGCCGAAATGCCAACCACGACTTCAGATTGCCCCGTCAGCCGGTGCAATAAAATTTGAAACGCTGAAAGTAACATCACGTATAGGGTGCAACCAAGCCGCGAACTTGCTTTTTTTAGCTCAGCCGACAGTTCCTTACCTAACGCTACGTTTAGCGTTGCTCCATTGTAGGACTTTACCGCCGCGCGAGGACGATCAATCGGCAAGTCCAGCGCCAATGCACGTCCCGAAAACATCTCTACCCAATAACGCTCATTATCCGAATACGCTCCCACATTTTTTTCTTCGAATTCCTTCATCGCATAACTACTAAAAGGCATCAACGGCGCAAGAGAAGGTTTCGTCTTTGCTTTAGCCGCGCTGTATATCTTTCCCATTTCCTCCAACAGTTGATTCGCCGACCA
>CAZASC010000205.1:0-5831 GCA_964487695.1 uncultured Victivallales bacterium | reverse complement strand
GTATCAGAATGTTGGAACAGAACGACTGTTTTTTAACTTAGGTTTTCGGGTTTAATATACAGGCTGAGCGTGGATCATTTGGGGCTGAGCAGAGGTGCCAGCTCGTCAGCTCGGAATTCGCACTACTCTGGCGAGGCAATGGGCCGAGGCACAAGATCGTTCCGCTCGATATGCCCAAATGCTCTTCTCGAAGGATCATCCGGATGAAAGAACGTCAAAGACGATCGTCAACGATGATTGGCCGATGTCGCCGTTCGCTGTTCGTGGGTGTTTTGTTATTATCAGGCTCGATCACTCAGACCGGCACCGTTGCGGCTCCCATGCCACTTTCCGCGACAAACCAGGTGCCGGGTCAGATTTCGGCATCACTCGGGAGAAAGACGCTGCAAGGGCATGTGCCGGCCGTGACTGCGAGTTTGGCGTCGAATGGACGTGTTTCTGCCACACAACATTTGACTCTTGCAATAGGATTGCCGCTAAGGAATCAGGGCGATCTCAACGATTTTCTGCAGCAGGTGTGCGATCCAGCCAGTCCCAAGTACCGGCATTATCTGACTCCCGAGCAGTTCGCTGAAAAGTTCGGTCCGACCGAGCAGAATTACCAGAGTGTCACCGCATTTGCCGTGAAAAATGGTCTGGCCGTGACCGGCACTTTTTCAAACCGCACATTGCTGGTAGTGGACGGATCCATTGCCGATATCGAAAAGACGTTCGCTGTGAAAATGCTGGCCTATCAGCATCCGAAAGAAAATCGAACGTTCTATGCGCCTGATGTTGAGCCATCGGTTGATGGGGCGCTGCCAGTGTTGCACGTCAGCGGCCTGAACAATTACCGGTTGCCGCACTCCAAGAACGTGAGAACCGGCCGGGCAAAGAATGTGGCGTCGAAGGGCGGCTCGGGACCATGGGGAAACTACATGGGCTACGATTTCAGGGCGGCATACGCTCCCGGCGTCGCCCTGGATGGGACCGGACAAATGGTAGGTTTGGTTGAATTTGAGGGATACTATTCCACTGACATCACCGCATACGAGAACGCAGCCGGGCTGCCTCACGTAGCGTTGACCAACGTGTTTTTGAATGGATACAATGGGCAGCCTGGACCCGACACTACCGAGGCATCCCTGGACATCGAGATGGCGGTCTCCATGGCGCCCGGCTTGTCGAAGGTAATTGTCTATATAGGTGCAGGCGAAGATACTCCTGCCGTGAACAACATCCTGTTTACCAGGATGGCAACAGACAATCTGGCCAAGCAGCTGAGTTGTTCCTGGGATTTGGAAACAGACGCAAACACCGATCAGATTTTCCAGCAGTTCGCGTCGCAGGGTCAGTCGTTCTTCGACGCTTCCGGAGATGACGGGGCATATGTCGGAGCGATTCCGACGCCGGATGACAACCGATATATCACGATAGTGGGCGGAACAATGTTGACGACAGGCGCGAGTGGGGCGTGGGCGTCGGAAACAACCTGGAACTGGGACACCGATCCGCCAAGCGCCAGCGCCGGAGGAGTCAGCACGACGTATTTCATTCCATCGTGGCAACAAGGGATCAGCATGATCGCTAATCAGGGCTCCACGGTCATGCGGAATATTCCAGACGTTTCCATGCCTGCGGACAATGTTTTCGTCATAGCCAATAACGGTGAATCGATCGTATATGAAGGCGGTACGAGTTGCGCTTCGCCTTTGTGGGCGGGTTTCATCGCGCTGGTCAATCAGCAGGCCGCGGCCAACGGGTTGCAGCCGATCGGGTTTCTGAACCCGGCCATTTATGCCATCGGCAAGGGTGCGAAATATGCATCCTGCCTTCACGATATCACAACTGGCAATAATATCACCCCTGAAAGTGGCTCAAAATATAGCGCCGTCACTGGCTATGACCTCTGCACTGGATGGGGCACGCCGCGCGGCAAGGCGCTGATTGACGCGTTGGCCCCGCCTGTCCCGACGCTGAATGTCGGCTCAGTGGCTCCTTCCACCGGAGTCACCAACGACACATTCATCTACAGTGTGAACTATGTGGATGGCTCGGGGGGCGCGCCGCTCAGCACGGATGTTTGCATTGACGGGAACACGAATAGCATGCAGTTGGAAACCGGCAGCGCGGCGGATGGAACATACGCGTTCGCCACGAACGGACTTGCTTTGGGCAGTCATAACTATCAATTCAAATTCCAGGCGGCTGGAGGCAATTACTTGTCGCTCCCGTCAGGATCAGGCACATCAAACGGGCCAACGGTCATGCTGAGGGTTGCGCAGCCGACTTTTTCGCCGTCGGATGGAACGGATGGAATATACCCAGCGAGTGTCACCTTGTCGTGCGCCACGACAAATGCCGATATCCGATATACAACCAATGGGACTATACCAACAGTGAGTTCCCTGCTTTATGCCGGGCCGCTGACAATCACTGGAAGGGTGCTGATAACGTGCATGGCATTCGAAACCGGAATGTTGCCAAGTGTTACTAATTCGCTCTATTACGACTTTCCTGTGCTCAGCGTCAGCTCGGCTTCGAACAATTATGGGCGTGTCCAGGTTGGAGCTGTGGCTGATTTCGCTTTCACAGTACAAAACACCGGGGGTGGGATTTTGGTGGGGAGTGCCGGAGGATTGTCGGATCCATTTCAATTTGTTTCTGGCACCAATTACAGTTTAAGCGCTTCGCAAACTCAGGTGATAACGGTGGCGTACAGCCCGAGCGCGGTAGTAACCAATTCGGAAAATATATCATTCAGCGGCGGCAATGGTGCTGTGTGTCCTGTCACGGGGATTGGTTACATACCGCCCCTGATTGTTGTGACGCCAACCAATCTGGATTTCGGAACGGAACTGGTGAATTGCACGAATGGCGGAACCCTGAGCTTCAACGTGCAGAATGTTGGTGGAATGACGCTGAGTGGAACCTCAACTGTTTCGGCTCCGTTCACGGTTGTAACGGGGGCGACGTACAATCTTGCGGCGGGACAGTCTAACAACGTTTCAATACGCTACGTGCCAACGTCGAATGGCCGTCAAATCCGTAATGTGGTGTTTACCGGCGGCGGAGGTGCAACATGTTCTGTTTCCGGAGCCACAATCGGTGTGCTCACAATCAAATCAATTGATCCTGATGTTGCGCCTCTACCGGGCGTGTATTCCAACGTCTACGGAAATGTTGTGACGAATACCGCTTCCTCGACTGCCGTTATTGGCGCGACTCAGCATGTTTGTCGCGGGTGGACGATGATTGGGAACGCGCCAACGGCAGGAACGACCAACGGTTTTGTGATGGCGCAGACTAACAATGCAACGCTGGCATGGTCATGGCTGACTAATTTCTGGCTGGATACGGAGACGTCTGGCGACGGAACTGTTAATGTTGCAGGCAATTGGTTTGCCGGTGGATCAAGCATCACGGTCAAAGCCACCCCATCGTCACATTGGCACCTTTCGGGTTGGAGTGGCGATACGAACGGGGCGACGATCAGCGGAACTAATATTACAGTTAAGATGACGCAGGGGCGCACAATCACGGCCATTTTCGCAATTGACGAAAAGACGTTAAAAGTGAATTCCCAATGGGGAGCGCCGTCTCCGGCAGCTGGCGTTTACACCAATGCCTATGGATCTATTTTGAGCAACAGTGTGCTTGCATTGGATGCGATTGGCGGAACGCAGGTGACGTGTCGCGGGTGGGCGATGACGGGGAATATCCCGGCTTCAGGTGCGACGAACAACTTTGAGATGACACAGACAAACAACGCGACTCTGAACTGGTTGTGGAACACGAACTTCCTGCTGACGACGCAAGCCAGCGGCAGCGGTACAGTTGATGTGGTTGGCGGCTGGTACAATGTTGGAAGCAATGTGACCATCCACGCATCTCCGTTTGGAACCTCGCGTTTCTTCGGCTGGGCCGGCGACACGGCGGGTTCAACGATCAGGGGAACGAACATCACAGTAAAGATGACATCCGCGAAATCCGTAACGGCCAATTTCGGTTTGTACTTGAACGTTCAGGCTCTAGGCCTGAACAACTCCACACAGAAGATCAATATAGCTGTGACACCCAACGATTACTCCAACAAAGCGGCGGGAACCACCCCGTTTGCGCGTTGTTATGCGGAGCAGTCCGTGGTCAGCCTGGCCGCGCCGAGCGTGTTGCATGGCGGGTGGAAATTCACCGGTTGGACAGGAGTCGATTCGCAGGCGGGAACGAACGCAACTTTGAGCCTGTTAAGCAACACGGTTGTGCGGGCGCTCTACGATCCAGCGCCGATAGTGACGATAACGAATCCGACATCGCATTCCTTATACGCGACCACCAGCCAGGTGCTGACCATAATGGGGAAGGCGTCCAATCCGGTGTGTGCCATAGATCATGTTGTGTTCTCCAATAACCGGAGTTCCGGTGGAACATGTATCGGTACAACGAATTGGAGCTGTAACAACGGTATTACGCTATACAGCGGAACAAACATCATAACGGTGACTGCTTTTGACGCTTGCAGCAACGCGGCGAGCGCAAAGCTTGCTGTGACCTATTTATCGAAATATCAGAATCTGCAAAATCTGGAATTATTGGAAGGCGCGGTTGTGAGGCAAATCGCCATGGCTGATAATCTGGTGCCGGGAACCACGAACACGGTGCAATGGCAGGTTGAGGCGTGTGAACCAGTGCTGTCTGCGCTGAGGATAAGGTTGCCCGCTGGCGGCAGCGTGACGAATATTGTTTTGAATGGAGTTCTGACAGGTTCTCCAACGAACGTGGCAGCGGCGATTGGCGATTGGCAGTCCAAAGTGTACAGTTTTGAAGCGGACTGGATTACGCCGAATGTCAGTACCGGCACATGCCGGATCAGGTTTCTTACAGCGAGACAGGACGGCTATGCGTATGTGAACGCTAACATTCCGGATGGGACGGATGTGCGTCCGTATGGGTTGGATGGCAAGGAAATCGCGCGGGACATTGTTGGAGGCGGAACGACGCCTGACATTCAGAATGAAACGTTGATCAAGGTGTCACCCACATTTGAGACGCTGAGTCAGGCGCTTTACAGGCGCGGATGTGTGGCACAGGACATACAGATCACGAACAATCTGACGCCCGGCAGCGTTGTTATATGCGTCTGGAGCATATTGACTTATCCAAATCCCCGCTCAAGGTTGAATGTGAATCTTCCCAGTGGCAGCAATTTTGTAGGAATAGGCACGTTGAAAGCGACATCGAACACATGGTGGCGGATGCCGTCGAGCGGGACACTGGTAGAGTACAATGCTTCTCTGATCAACGATTCGCTGGCGAAAGTCGGCTCATATTACAGTCTGAAACAATATTACTATCAGTACGCGTGGACAGTACCGGACGACACAGGAACATGTGCCATCGTGTTTGAGGTTGTTCCATCGTCATCGCTGACAAACTGGGTTGGCGCAATCCTACCGGAGAATGCCGATGGCACTAATGTAACCGACGGCGTAAGGCTGCAACGCCAGATCGGGCAATGACGGACAGCAATGTTTCATCCAGTTCTACTTGAATAAATGCGGGGACTGAATCGGGGCTGACCTCACAAGATCGGCGACACGCGAGACGCAGAGCTTACGCAAACTCCTCTTTTTTAACTGCTGTAACAACTGTAGCCGAGTTGAGGCTGTTGTGCTGCGAGTTTGCTGGTGCTTGACTCTGATTACCCACGTCCTCATCTTCATGGATGTTCGTCCCGTCCATGCACATCGAAAAGAAGGTAGGGTTTCACCCCATAGCAAACGCGGTGGGGATGGGATATGTTTATCCCGAAAACCTAAGTTAAAAAACAGTCGTTCTGTTCCAACATTCTGATA
>CAZASC010000204.1:4805-5832 GCA_964487695.1 uncultured Victivallales bacterium | reverse complement strand
TTGTTGCTAAATTATGATCAGGAAAAATAGCTGCACATGAACACAAGAGAACCAAATAAAGAGGAATAAGTCTTGTTTTCATAATAAATATCCTTTCATGTGTTGAAAAGTTGAAAAGGCTTTCAAGAAACGTTTCAAGGTCTTCTCAATTACCTTATTCCTCTTTTATAACGAAAAACCGCTACCAGATTGAATTGAGAAATCGCTCCACCATTGGTATTATCGTATCAAGCTCTCCAGGTACGATGATACCTCTTTTAATTTATTAAGCGTATTTTCAGCTTGATTTTCTTGTCCAAAGGCGTGGAAAAAGAAAACTCTGCCATTTGCGGCATGAATTTGCGAAAGATCAAGCGAATTCTCTAAAAAGGCCTGATAAAGCTTTTTTGCTGTAGTAAACGATATATATACCCACGGTTTACCCATTGCCTTTTTCTGATAAAAGCTACTGAACGAGACGTCTTCCAATTTATTTATGCCAATATCTGGACCAGTTTTAATTTCAATAAAAGCACAGACGTCTTGTTCCTTGAAAACGTCAAAGGGAATTCCCGATAGCGTGAACGTTGTCTTTTCATTCACAGGGTTACGGAGCAAAAGCCAGTCATATTGAAATTTGGCTTTCCGGGATAGTTTCTCCGGTGATTTCTGAGATTGGTGTGAGCTGATTTGGAATGTGCCTTTTGATAGTCTAGTTTTAATCCGCTCAGGTATAAGCTCTCGAAATATTAGCTCGGCTATCAGTCCTCGTGTTGGAGGATCAGTAAGTCCAGCTCCGTACAGAGATAACCACTGGTTGATTTTATCGATTGGTTTCATACGGCCTCCTGTCTGGACGTGCTCCAGTGCGTAAATTGTGGCAGCAACGCTCTCTATTACGAGAGCTTGAAATCGTTTTCAGAAATTTTGGGAATTTGCGTTATGAATCAGAAGGGATTGCAAAAAAAACCGGGCGAGGTCCGAGCCAGTCGCAGAAAAAAAATAAGCCCGACATCCCATTCTGTCAGACGCTGTCGAGGCAATCCAC
>CAZASC010000204.1:0-4795 GCA_964487695.1 uncultured Victivallales bacterium | reverse complement strand
AGAAATTAATGGAATTTGCGTTATGGATCAGAAGGGATTACAAAAAAGCGAGCAGGATCAAAGCCAATCAAGGGAAAAAAAATAAGCCCGACATCCCATTCTGTCAGACGCTGTCGAGGCAATCCACAGAAGTACCCACCAAAGGGTTGGAATGCCGGGCACAATTTATGTGCCTAGCACCCCTTGGTGGGAAAAACGCAGATACAACTATGGATTACCTCGACATTGAACAATATACTTTTCTCGTCCGGAGGAAGGCAAAATCTACCGAAATTCCTGCCTTTCAGAAGCTTCCCGCAGAAACGATATTCTTTTAAGGAAGGTATCGTATGAACGGAGAGAGGGTCTGAGTGTGTTCGAGATAATCGCGCGGATTGCCATCAAAATGGCTAGGGTTCTGCCTGAGCGTTATGCCAAGAAGGCCTTAATCGGCCTTTGCCAGCTGATCGCTTGGACCGAGAAGCAGTGGTTTTTATACTACGCCCGACACGATACCGGTTACCACCAGACGGTTAAACGAATCAGGTCTAATCCGCTCTGCCCAGCCACAGTGGTTACGATTTTTAAATTTTGGAAGGAACATCCAGACCACGAGGCTTTTGAGGGCATGGATAAGAATTCTGAGGATTTGTGAAAATGGCCAGAGTGATCGCCAGAATGATCGACAACGACCGTAGGATTTTCAATCTCGTGAACCTTGGGCCTGGGTATGAGCGGTTCGATGATTCACGCGGTGAAAAGTTGGCTCAATATCGAGACAGCATCACTTCTACCTCGAACCGCAGAATCGAGATTTTGCCTCTCGCTGTTCCACCGTTTAACCTCGAACAATTGTCGTCAGAGCTGCTATCTAAAGGCTATATCTTCAATCCCACGTGGTGTCCTACGCGCCGGATGCGACGAGAATATCTGCCAGAAATTCACGATAAGGCCGTTTTTGTTCTTCAAAAACGTTGTGCCGACCTTGAAAATGCCGTTACCCGCGTCCTGACCGATTTAAGCATCGAATATTTCGTTTATTGCAGTGACCGGCCAGGCTGGGAAGAGGAACTATATCAGCAGCATATAGGCGTCTGGGAGGACGATGCAAAAGGCATTCCTCACCTTGTGCCCGCACATGAAGAGCTGAAGATCAATCTGGCAATCGTGTGTTGTAAGCTCTCTGACCCGACCGGTTTTGCGGTTTTTACCAGTGTTCGAGACTCCTTCGATCAAACTGTTCAGGTGATCGTGATTGTCCCGACCGGGAGTTGCGGAGTTGCCGACGCGATGGCTGCGATGCGATGCGGAGCGGAAATGGTCCTTGAGCAGAGCGATTTATCAAGCCTTGAGTCAACGATACTCGAAGCAGCGCTGGTATAGAGAGCTGAATGTAGCCCGAAGCGCGTTTAATATAACACGGTGCGCGCTGCGCATTTCGACTCGCGTGACTTAGCCTTATCCTCAGTGACGACACGCATTCCTTTACGCGCAAATTTTTCAGCGACGGCACAGACATGTCGGCAAAATTCGCATATAAAGCGAAGTGAGATCGTTCATATCAGAAAGGTACAGAGATGACAACGAGAATGTTTGAAATCTATTTTCGCGATTTAAACGCAGAGTCTCAACAGGAGTATTTGAAGTTCGTCCAGGTTCAGAGTGAAGATGAATTGAACCATGAGTTCATACCATTAGCCATCCTTGACAGGGAAGATTAAATAGAATCATAAAAACAACTCATTATTGTTCAGATTTGTCAGAAGAGCTCGTTAATAATATGTAAATGTTTGAATACACTTATACCCGCCAACAAGCAATCTCCGATGGTATCCTCGTTCCGATTTCAGAGAGAATGGTTTTCACTGCAAACCTTTTCGAAGACTATCAAGACACTGAAAAACGGAATCAACTAATCGAAAAAGGTCTGCATCTACTCTCGATTCTGGATTCAGAGGATTCAAATACAATGAAGTTACGCGTCATTGAGCAAGATCAAATCTGGGTTATCATGGACGGCGACGGAATCTGCTTTCTTCGCCCAGACGACTACTAAAATCAACAAGGAGACGATATGCTCGTAAAACTTGACGGTATCAAATCAGCCGAAGAAGCTCTGGAGAAATCCGGGCTCGCGTGGTCAGTTGAACAACAGCCCTTAATCACGGGGAGTGGCATAAGCGTCGATTCACACAAGGCAGTTCTCAGAGGCGATAACAACAAGATAATCGGTATCGTCGGCAGAAATTATGAGCCTGTCCAGAACACGATTGCGTTCGCTTTCTTCGATGTTATCGCCGAGAAATATGGTGCGACCTACGAATACGCTGGTATCATAAAAGATGGCCGCCGGGTATTCCTGCAAGCAAAGCTTGGCAATTCTTTCGAAGCCGCTGCCGGCGATCAAGTCGATTCGTACATCACGATGGTAAATGCCCACGACGGAACGTCAAGCATTCATGCGTTTCTAACACCGATCAGGCTTTTCTGTCAGAACCAGCTCATCAGAGCTATCAAGTCAGCAACCACGAACATCCGCCTTCGGCATACATCGAACGTAAATGATCGGTTCAAGGAAGCGATGCAGGTGTTCAATATGTCTACCGAGGCGTTCCTGTTGTTCGAAGAAAAGGCAAAAATCCTTGCGCAGAAGGTTGTTGATATGCAGATGGTAGAGACCTTTCTCAAAAAGATAGTGCCCGAGTCAGGATCAACCAGAGCAAAGAATCAGAGGGAAAAAATTGAGAACTTGTTCGAGAACGGACGCGGAAACCGTGGTCAGAATGCATGGGAGCTATACAACGCCGCCGTTGAGTATGTCGATCATGAGAGGTCCCCAAATGCAGAAAAGGCACTGGACTCCGCTATGTTCGGTTCGGGGGCCGTTTTGAAGGAAAAAGCCTTCGAAGCCGCGATTTCGCTGTAGATGATGAAGATTTTTGAATACAACGAACAGAAGTACATCACGATAAATGGCAAATCCTTCTTTCTTGCCCGAGCGTATTCTCGCGACCGTGGAGAGCTCGTCTTCATTCAGGTGACCGGTAATTATCCACTGTATGAAGAAGATCTTCCAACAAAATGGCGGCTGATTAAAACGAAAGCCGGTGATCGAATAGTCTACATCGCCTATCAGCATGAGTTCCACAACTACGCAAGTGAACGAACGACAGGGAAGCTGCTTTTCCCTGCTCCTACGAGCAAGGGGAGCTTTTTCCTTGCATGGAAATACGTGAATGACCGATTCGGCCTGAGGATTGAGGAAGAGCAGCTGTCGAACATCCCAGAGGACGAGCACTATGGACTCCTTATTGAAGTTCGGGATGAAGGGAACTCCGGAGCAAGTGTTTATCTCCTTAACTTAGCAGAAGGTGTGGAAGAACGATTCAAGCAGAGGTACGCAGGAATAGTAAATGGAGAATCTTGACTTTAAAGGCCGTGAGGCCAATCACGACCTGAGTTTCAGGAAGTGGAGTCAGTCGAAACATGCTCAGTATTTCACCCCGCCTGAAGTTGCCAACGCCATCTTCACCGGCCTGAAAAAGAAAATATCAGAAATACAGAAGCTGCGGGTCCTTGATCCCGCTGCTGGAAGCGGCCGCCTGCTTATTCCGTGGAAGCGAGCGGGAGCCCTGGTCATTGGAATCGAACTGGATGAAGAGACCGGAAAAGTGCTGAAGCATAACGTCGGCTCGAAGAATTCGCGAATCGGCGACGTTCTGAAATATGTGCCCTATCTGGGCAACTTTGACGTAGTGATAACAAACCCGCCGTTTGGGATCACCTGGAACACCGAAAACGTCGATTTCTGCTTTGAGACGATGCACTACGGCGGCAAGATCGAGTCACAGTCGGCGACGATGGAGATTGCGATTGCCAGCCTGTCCTACAACGGGCTTCTTGTAGCGATCATCCCAACGAAAACGTTTAGCAACGAAAAAGACAGGAAACTCGTTCGTTTCATTGGCGCATCCACGGAATTGCTTGCCCGTCTCACCGTCAATCACATGTTCAAGCAGGAGTACGGAATCGATGTTCAGGTCGATGTCGTCATTGCACGGAAAAGCTCAGAATATGAAGAGAGGTCAAAGAAACCGATAATTGCCCAGATCACGGACATAGAGCAAATTACTTCCTTCATAGATCAGATCGACATCGAATCGCTGGACTGTTATCACAACGACAATGAAATTTCGATTCCCGACTTGTCGAATCTCATCAGCTTCCGGGTTGATAAAACGCTTGAGCTGAACATTGCCGGTGCAGGCGGTGATCCCTTTTCGATTAGCCTGGTCGATTTCTACGACGAGGTGATGGAGACGTATAACAGCGTTCTTGGTTGCCGCACCGGAGTAAAAGAGGCTTATCTGTCGCCACCGGCTCTGATGACCAGCGGTCCCGAGAGAGCTGTTTCCTTTTTTAGGAGGATAGGCTTTGAAACGCACATTTCGAGCACATTACAAACGAAACTTCAACAGCTTCAAAAGAAGTATGCCTTCCTTACATTACCCTTTTTCCCGCCTAAATCGCATCAACTACTCGCGTATTTCACAGATAAACCATACAAGGCAATCAAAACCGTCAGAGACGCCGATGATGAAATTCTGTTCGTCGAAGGGAAAGAATATGCAGTACATCCATGCTGGATCAGGAACATGCAGACCGTTAAGATTGAGTATGTTCAGGACTCAAAAGGCAATCAGATCAAGAAGACAACATCGCTCGACAGAGGCTATTTGTCGGTTGAAGTGAAGAGCGAGTTTGGACAATTGCAATTCAACGAGCCTGAAACTGAAAGCATGAAAACGTTCATCGA
>CAZASC010000203.1:0-5851 GCA_964487695.1 uncultured Victivallales bacterium | reverse complement strand
GTTGGGAATCGAAGTGCCAATTCAGCGGACAAAGGCGTGACGGACGTTCTTGAACTTGTCGAGACGGTCATCAAGAGGCCCGGTTGCCACCCCAAGTTGGTCGGCAACTCCGACCTCAGTCTGGCCGAATTGGAGGCACTGGAGGTTGTTTGGAAGCAACGTGAAACCTTGGTCGCTGCACGACATCCTGTTCCTTTGGGTGAGGTCTACACGGGAGCGGAGGATGAGGCGAACGACTTACTCGGAGACGAGGGATTGTCTGTGTCATGGGAGAACCTTTCTCAATGGGTCGTCTATTACTCGGAACGGCAAGAGGAGGGACAAAGGAGCCGAGCCCGATACTTGAGGCTCTGTGACCAAGTCGGACTTGTCTATTCGCCCTTCCTGAAAGTGCGCCGTGCGCAACTCCAAACTGTGCTGGGTTTAGGTTCATTCGGAGGCCTGATTCCGCGTGCTTGGTGGGACGCGGCCACCAATCCCGTTCTCATGGTGAACGGCTGGCTTGGCAAATTGCGAGCCTGTATCAGTCATGCAAAAGCAGCGCCGTTGCCTTTGCACTTTGTCGCCCTTGAACGTGTGGCCTCAACACATTGGCAACATGTGGAAGCAATGGCAGAACATGGCTTTAACCTAGTAAGTTACTGCCTGAAGTTCGTGCATGACCGAAAATGTAAGTACGCGTTACGGCAGGCTTATCCCGACATTCCTGTTCGCGGTTTCAAACAATGGCGCGAAGTGACGTTGCACGCCGTCGCCGGAAATGTCACGGCCAAATCCTTGCGATCATCTGCCGAGACCCATGTTATTCTGAAACGTCTGACCGAACACTACCTTTCTGTGGCCCACGAAGTTGCCGATGATGGCAGCCAATTCATAGAGCATGAGGATGTGGACCGCCTCCAGCGGGCCGCTGCACTGGTCGAGCAATGCCGCGAACGCAATGACTTGTTCGAAGTGAGCAGTACCCATTGGCAGACTTTCTGGGAGTCGCCGAACCCGAAGATCCTTTCGGAAGTCGAAATTGTCCTTTCCGATCTGGATTCGCTCACCCTTCCCGACGAACAACACGACAACTTGGATGGGGCGTTAGAGTTCTTCGAAAACTCCCGCCAACGGATACAGGATTTTCTCGACAAATATGAAAACCTCAATGGGGACCGATCACAGGCCGTGATTGCGGCTTTCGTCGCGCAAAAGGAACACAAGTCTTGCCAAGAGCGCCTTGTCCCACTGACCAAGTACTTAGAATTGCAGGGCGACGGCCAATTGCAGCCCCATTGGCAATCGCTCCGCGAGACAATTGCATGGCGAGACCACTTCGAACGAATGCGCGGCAAACAGAAACTCGACGTGGACAGTTCCATATGGCCTAAGTTGCGAGACCGCATGCAAGCCCATTGCATTATCATGAACGAATCGTACGAACGGCTGGAGGGGTTTTTCAAGAATGCTCGATCAGATGTCGTCGACTACGAGTCGCTGAAGGATCTCCTCGGTCCCATTCTTTTGGGTCTGCCGCAGCATCCACTATGGCTGGAGAAAGCGCGTTGGAAGAAGAAAATTCCAGCGTTTCCGGAACTTCAGACACTCTGGGGCGAGGTGCTCGACGGGCATGTTCTACCGGATCAGGCGAAGCGTCTGTTCTGCTTCAACCTGTTACGGCTCTGTGATCCTATTGCACAACCACAAGGGCCGGAACTCAAGCAGACACTTCACTCCTTTGTGCAGCAGGACGAAAACCTCACGTCATGGGTACTCGACCATTTGAAAAGCCGGTTGAGGAAATCCATGCAAGAAGCATCCACCACCGACGCCCACGGTGAATCAGAACTCCGTCGTCTTGCTGGCTTGCAGCGCGTCCGAGGCACAGTTCGTGAACTGGTCAACGCGCATCTTGACTACCTGCTGACAGCGAAGCCTTGCTGGATGATGAGTCCAACTTCGCTCGCCAACCTCATCGACTCCGGTGTCTTCGAGAAATACGGTGTGCCGTTCGACATGGTCATTTTTGATGAGGCTTCACAAATCCGCGTCCTCGACGGCCTTCTGTCCATGTCCTTCGGCAAACAGGTTATCATCGTCGGCGACAAGCACCAACTGCCGCCCACCGACTTCTTTGCCAGTTTCATCGCTCTGGACGCAGAGACCGAGATGCAGGACTTCGGCACCAGCGACAGCCTACTAGAGGAATACGGTGGTGTGTTCGAGGACGACAAGACTCACGTCATGCTGATGTCGCACTACCGGAGTGAAACGCCAGACCTTATCCGATTCTCGAATGATTGGTTTTACGAAGGCCGTCTGGAGATGTATCCGCCAGCACACATTAGCGGGATTGGACGGCGTTTGCACTATGTGCCCAACGCAAACTACTCCGAAACCGCTGGCCAAAGGAACAACCCTGCGGAAGCGAAGGAAGTCGTCAAACTTATCGAGTTGCACGTCCGCGAGTGTCCCGACAAGTCTCTGGGCATCGTTACCATGAACATCCAGCAGATGGAACTCATCGACGAATATATCCAGGCTTCTACGTCCGAGACTATGCGTGCGTTTTGCGCCGACGATTCCAAGTTTTTCCTCCGTAACCTCGAAACGGTGCAGGGCGACGAAATGGACCGCATCATACTCAGCCTGACCTATGGCAAGAAGCCAACCGAAAAGTTCAATGCCTCCGTGCTCGGACCAATGACCAAGAGCGGTGGAGAACGGCGTCTCAATGTCGCCATCACCCGGTCCCGTAGTGGCATGATAGTTGTCTCCTCCTTGAAAGCGGCGGACCTGGAAACGAGTGACGCAAAGAGCACAGGTTTCAGGTGCCTCAAAGCCCTTCTGAACGATTTGGAGGCAACTGAACATGAACAGTTTCGTAATTTTGGAATTGGCAGCAAACGCTTCGAGCGACGGACGGACGGGGTGTCAAATATCGTCTATTGCGACTCCCCGTTTGAGGAGCAAGTGGTCGAGTTCCTCGAAAATGAAGGATACGAAATCGAATGCCAATACGGAGCCAGCGGGTTCCGGCTCGATATCGTTGTCAAGGAAAGAGGCAGGAACCTTCTTGCCATCGAATGCGACGGGGCGAGCTACCACAGTTCACTTGTTGCCCGCACCCGCGACCGCGCCAGACAACGGATTCTCGAAAAACTCGGTTGGCGCTTTCACCGCGTTTGGAGCACGAACTGGTGGTTCTTCGAACAGCAGGAAAAGGAGACCATAATTGCGGCCATCAACGCGGCCAGGTCTTTTACAGACACGAAAACGGCACCTAGGAGATCCGCAGGTGACGTGCTATCAGCGCCCTCTTGATCCGCTAACGTTCCTCATGAAATCTACTTGGTCATATATTGTGCTGCTGTTCGCGTTTCTTGTTCTGATCGGATTCTTCTTTGCCGAGGAGGAGATCCAGATCGAAGGATCGAACAGCTGGGCTGGCCTCGGCGCTGCCGAAGTGGCGGATCACGCACAACATCGTACGCAACCTGGAAGGTATCATTGCCGAGGAGATTAAACGGAGTATGGGATGACGGAAGAAACAAATCCACCTACTGACCGCTTCCGCTTCTACGCATCAGAACGATGTCAGGGGAAGATTGTCACGCTTGAAGAAGCAGAAAAGGTTCTGCTGGAAGACTTGGCCAAAGCTGCGGAACCGGAAGAAATCCTCTGGAAGCTGGTGCGATTCTACAAAACATCGGGCCGTCAAATGAAGACCCTCGAATATCTACAGAACCTCTCCTGTCTCACAGACGATCCAGAGAAGAAAGCGACCTGCTATCGTATAATGGGTCAGTGCATGGAAGACCTCCGTGACTATGAAAAAGCCGTCACGTTCTACTCCCAAGCGTTCTCCTTAGAACCCACGAACACAGACACCTGGTATTTCATCAACAACAATCTGGGCTATTCTCTAAATCAACTGGGCAAGTACGAGGATGGCGCGAAATACTGTCGTGCCGCAATCAAGATTGACCCAACACGCTGTAACGCCTTCAAGAATCTTGGTCTCTCTTTCTCCGGCAAAGGCGACTATGCGGAAGCAGCCACGAACTTCATCACCGCAACCAAAGTCAACCTTTCAGACACACGCGCACTCCAACACCTTGAGGAACTAATTGAACAACACCCTGAACTTTCGGTTCAGATCCCCAATCTGCTTTCACAGTTAGAGGAATGTCGCATGGCGGTCGAACTGGCGAGGCAAGCAAACGATTCAATCAGCTCGGGTTAAGGTCTATGCCATGCCAGTCTATCCGACCGGCTGCTGCGAGTCACATCAGGCCAACAGCGGGGCGAGAATAATCCGGTAGTGACTATAGGGTATATATAAGGACCACTAACTGACCCATGACGTGGTTCGTGATCTAGGCGGTTCTGAATCTGTCCCTGTCTCACCCACGCACCTTCACGCATCCCCCTTGCAAATCCACCGCACAGGACATAACATCGGCGGCAATGATAAAACGGGGCGGTTAAAACAGTGTTTGCCCCAAATAACAAATAGATTGCGGAATTATCGGGCAACGCGAGGCATCAATGACGCAAACCATCCACGATATTCTGGACATATTCCGAGAAGATGCGCGGAACAATCGTAATCTCGGAGACAAGTTCGAACGTCTCATTGCCAGTTTTCTCACGAAAGATCCCCGCTACGCCGATCTTTTTGGGGGCAACGTTTGGCTATGGATGGAATGGCCGCATCGCGCCAATAAACCCGATACGGGCATTGATCTCGTTGCTGAGGAACGGGCGACCGGTGACGTTTGGGCTATCCAATGCAAATTCTTCATGCCAGATCACCACCTTCAAAAGGAGGACATTGATTCCTTTTTCACTGCCTCCGGCAAAGAGCCTTTCAAACATCGCCTGATTGTTTCCACTACCGATAAGTGGGGCAAGAACGCCGAAGACGCGCTTGAACACCAACGTATTCCAGTCACCAGAATCCGCGTCCAAGACCTCGATGATAGCCCGATTGACTGGTCAGATTTCAACCTCAATCGACCGCAGAACATTAAATTCAAACCGAAGAAGCAACTCCGTCCGCATCAGAAAACCGCACTCGCCGCAGTTCAGGAAGGGCTGAAGAAAGCAGACCGAGGCAAACTGATCATGGCTTGCGGCACGGGGAAGACGTTCACCGCGCTCAAGATTGCCGAAACTATCGTCCCTCCAGGCGGCAGCGTACTTTTCCTTGTCCCATCCATATCGCTAATCTCTCAGACTCTTACAGAGTGGGCGGCAGAGGCCGAAAAGCCGATCAGCCCGTTTGCCGTTTGTTCCGATCCGAAAGCTGGCCAAAAGAACGACGCCGAAGACATCCGAACTCACGACCTTGCGTTTCCCGCCCACACGAATCCGCGTCTTCTGTCCCAACAAATCAAAGCCACCAAAACCGTCAGCAAGAAGAACATCATAGTCATATTCTCCACATATCAATCAATCGCCGTCATTTCCGAAGCGCAGAAGAAATTCGCGCTTCCAGACTTCGACCTCGTGATCTGTGATGAAGCGCACCGCACCACAGGCGTCGAACAAAACGAACTCGATGCAAAGGACGCCTCCTGTTTCATCTCCGTCCACAAAGACGACTTCCTAAAAGCCAGCAAACGCCTCTACATGACGGCGACGCCGCGCATTTACGACGATGCTTCTAAAGGAAAGGCCAAAGAAGCCGAAGTCGAGATCTATTCGATGGACGATCCAGCCACATACGGCGAAGAACTGCACCGCCTCGATTTCTCAGAAGCCGTTCGCAAAGACCTTCTCACTGATTACAAGGTGATGGTCCTGGCTGTAGACGAGAAATACATAGACAAAGCATTTCAAAGCGTAATCGCGGACAAGAACA
>CAZASC010000202.1:0-5866 GCA_964487695.1 uncultured Victivallales bacterium | reverse complement strand
GTACGAGAGCCTGCCAACGTACGGCCACATGTCGGGGTCGTTCAGAACCGGCGTAATGAAACTCCAGTCAGTCTGCGGGGCTACCGCTTCTGCGTATTGAACCTTGGTTGACAGTCCCTGCGCGGCCAACCTTGGCCCAACAGCCTTGATGTCATCCGAAAGAATCGTCGAAGTGAAGCTTCCCTGCGGTTCATTGTTAATGACGGCATAGTTGATGTTTATGCCATACGTGTTTTTGAAATAAAGAGCGCTTGCCCAAATCTGCTGGGCGCGTTCGCCGGGATGGTTCATCACCCAGGGCTTCACCTCGGACGCATGGGTCGGGTAGCCTGGGCTCGAGTAGAAATTCGGCTGGTATCCTTTCGCCAAAACTTTGTCCTGAAAGTACAGTAGGTAATTGGCGAGTGAAGCCGGAAGAGTATCGGATTCGAAGAGATTCCAGTCAATGACATCGCAGTCGCCATGATCCATTCCAGTCCCGTCTATACGCGGCCCAACCTCCCATGTGCGGGTGCCTGTGAGCCCCAGGTCATCGGCGAGATAGTCCAGATACTGATAGTTCACCGGATCGGTTATGGCCGGATCCGCCATGCCGCCGGTAATTCCATTGTAGAATCCGCCGCCGTCTCCCCAGCCTTCGATGGTCTGAAATATCTGGTGAGAATCAACGACTACGTCGGCGCTTCCATATGCGCGTCCATAGCCAAGCACCGCCACGACGGCCATCAAAGTTGCTAATCTGACAGTGGACATTGATCTTCTACCTCTTCGGTTGTGACGAGAGACCGACGTATCTGACTGTGATGTATCATGAAGTTTAGATGCTATTCAAGGATACATCGCCGCTCCAGAATTGATGTTCTTCGCCGAAGGTGTCAATGACGCGTATCCTCCCGTCCTCGGTCATGCCGGCGTAGGTTCCTTTTACCGGTGCAGTGCCGGTATTCACTGTGATCTGCTTTCCAGTCAACGCGTCGTGAAGCTTCCAATTGTCGAAAAGGTGGTTTGCACCACCTTTCTCTGTGGCGTCGAAGGTCCGCTCTAATTCGGCTAGAAGATCAACACAAACCCGTCCGACATCGAATGCGCACTCCCGTTCAATGGCCATCGATGTGACCGGCTGCATCGGATCAAGCTGCGAGAAATCGCTGATTGTCGTGTTGATGTTCAGCCCTATTCCAAGAACCATCCAGCCGGCGAGCGAATCTCCTTCAACAAGGATGCCGGCTATTTTCTTGCCGTTCACCAATACATCATTCGGCCATTTTACGAGCGCGGCTATCTGCTGTTTGTCCAGCGAAGCTCTGATGGCAAGCGCAGAAAGCTGGCCGAGGATGGTGGCCATGGTGCCGGCGAAAGGTTCTCGTTTTATGGCGATTGAAATGGTCAGGCATCGATCGTCAGGCGATAACCATTTGCGGTCGAATCGCCCATGCCCAGCGGTTTGTCGGATTGCTCGGATGACATCGCCGTGCGCAAGTGACGCCATGTTTTCGAGCGCCCATTTATTCGTGGAGTGCAGTGACTCAAAAACAAGTATGTCACCATTCCAGAGCCCTTTGTCTTTCAGTATCCGCTGCATGGCTGGATATTGAGGCAAGGCGTACGAGTTAGTCAACAAACATGGAGCGAGAATCACAAAATAAGTTAGAGATTCTGACTGGGAAACGACTGTAAGAGAGGACACGGGAAGGTCTGGCGAAATAGGGGCTCATCTGGCCCAACGCGAGTGAAAACTTCAGCGACAAAGTAACGGGCATAAAGGATATTTTTGCCTCTGGCGATTACACAGGCATCCTTCCTCCGATCTATGTAGAATGCTTTACAACCTATTATGGCATTGCTGTTGAGGAAGCAATAGTCTGTCTCTCCTTTCAGCACTGCGCGCCCATGTTTAGCGAATATAACGTGGGCGCGCTTTCCCTTTCTTTCTCTCCGGTTTCAGAATATGCTGCGCGGTCTGAACTTGAAGATACCAGTCATACTTGTCTTGGTTGTACTTTTTCATAATTGCGTTGCGCAGGCTGAGCCGGTGCAGCTGTCGTTGTGCAATCCGATTCAGCTGTACCCTGAACAATCGAGTGTGGAAGGCGTTCGCCTTAACCTTCTGTACGGTAGAAATCAGGACGTTACTGGATTTGACATTGGACTGGTTAATTGCGCATCGCGCAACGTTGCGGGCCTGCAGGTCGCTGCTGTACTGAACATTGTTCAGAGCGACATGACAGGGGCACAGTTAGCATCGCTTTGCAATTACGTGAATGCAGACGTGCGAGGAGTGCAATGCGGCAGCGCTAATATCGTGACTGGCAGCATGTGTGGCGGACAGATAGCAGTTGCCTTGACGGCTTCTGCAAATATTACCGACAGACTGGATGGCATTCAGCTCAGTGCTGCATTGATTTCACTAAACAAAGCTGTCAAGGTTCGAGGTGTGCAGTTCAACCTCGGATTGCTCGGAAACCATGCGGACGATGTGGATGGCGTTCAGATTTCCGCGACATGCAACTCGGCTGCAAACGTCAAAGGTCTGCAATTTGGTATCGTAAATTATTGCGAAGCGATGTCAGGGATACAAATCGGATTGCTGAACATCATCAGAACGTCGCCTCTGCCGTTTCTGCCTATTGTGAACGCAAGTTTCTAACCGCTCGCCAGTCGGTTAAGTTAAGAACAGTGTTTCAGCAGCCTGGCAATTGTGCTCTGAACGTTCTTCCACACAAGGCTGTGCGGCGTTTTGCCGTCATGAGCTTTTCATGCAGCATCTGGGCCGCTTCGAAACAGAAACCAGAGTTCACGCTGCTAGAAACGGACGTTCAGGCCGGCAGAATAACCGGGGTCGCCAATCTCCTGTGCCGCGCCGAACATGGAAACGCTTTCGGTGTAGAAGACTTCCAGACCGGCGATGAATCCAAACTCGCCATCTTGCTTGACACTATGGACGTTCGTTGTGAGATCGGAGTACAAGAGACCTCCGAACAAGGAAAGACTGAATGGCAGAAACGTTTTGTTGCCTTGCACGTCGTTCACGAGGCTGACGATCAGCGAGCCGGAGAGTTCATCAAAGTTGATGTTGCTGTTGTTCATGCCATAGCCTGAGACACTGGGATTGGAAGCGATATATTCCATGCTGGCAGTAACACGGATTTTATCTTCGGTGAGAGTTGGATCCCATATCCCTTTATCGAGAAGGTTGAAATGTACGCCCACACCGTACTCTGCGCTGTTGTTGCTGGCTGGAAAGCCTTCGCCGATCTTAAGGTTTCCAAATCCAATCGTAGCGTAAGTCGTCGCATAGGGTAAAATATCGTACCCGATATATCCCATGGTTCTTTCATAATTCAGGACTGCCTGCGATTGTGGCTCGCCGACATTAGTAAGTTTACGTTCCATGGTTTCAGTATAGAGACCACAACTCCATTGCTTTAAGTCCTCAACGCCGATGTAGTAATCCTGCCCGTTGTTGCTTGTCTGGAGCGGCACTGCAATTGCAGACACAGAAAGATTTCCAAGCAGGATGGGCGCAACGACACAGGCAATAGCTATGGTTTTTCTCATGATGTCTATCCTATCTCATCTGTTGTTGATGTCTCACTCTTCCACGTGTTTTTACAGACAGGGATAAACTAATAGCGTATTTCTTGCATAGTTCAAGTCTTGTTTGATCTCTGACGCGTTTTTATGGTAGCCTTGTTGGCATTGCTAAATAGGAGAATGATAGTGAGATTGTCACTTTATGCATTTGTATTGGCGCTATTGTGCGCGGGATGCTTCCCCAGTCGGGCTCCGGAGCGATTAAGACAATACTGCAGCGTTAAGGAAGCGCTGGAAGACAAGCAAAATGCGCGCTTCGTGAATTTATCCAATTCAGATATAACGGAACTGCCCATCGTGGATCTGGAGCAGTTGCCGATTCTTGCCAAATTAAGTATGAGGAAGACGTCGGTCTCCGTTCTTCCGCCCGAGATCGCCAATCTCCAAAATCTGCAATGGCTTGATGCAGGCGAAGCGAAACTGGACTCCTTGCCTCCAGATATGGGTAAGCTTGTGAAACTGGAATACCTGTATCTCAATGATAATCAGTTCTCAAGTATTCCTGCGGAAATCGGCGATCTGTCGTCGCTGAAATATCTTAATCTCGACAGGAATAAATTGACGTCGTTGCCGAAGGACATTGGCAGACTCAAAAAACTGAAATGGCTTCGCTTGAATGCCAACCAGCTTTCCAGCATCCCATCGGAGATGGGGCGACTGACAAATCTTGAACGGCTTTATCTTGCCGGCAATAGTCTCAAGGATTTACCAACCGAGATTGGCCAACTTTCCAATCTTAGCGATTTGATCCTGACCGGCAACAGTTTCGGTGTGCTGCCGTCAGGTGTTCTTTGTTTACCCAAATTACGACATCTTGACCTCGGTGGCAACAAGCTCTCCTCACTGCCGGCAGACATCGGTAAACTGAAAAAACTGCAATGGTTGCGACTCGAAGGAAATAACATTCCCGACGATGAGCGATCACGACTCGCGGCGGCCCTTCCGGATTGCCTTATTATTTACTGAGGCGAGGCTCATCGATTGAGTTCCGCATCGCTTGCTGGGGAAAAGAATTGCTCGACGGCTGGCGCGTCGAGTCGAAGTTCGGAGCGGTAATCATCCTGCCCGTGTTCGTTGTCTCGGTGCTCGACGACTGCGATGCGGCAGTGGTATGCCAACCGGAGACTCGCAACGAATATTCGTCGTCCGCCTACGCATGCGTCGCAAACTTGGCGTATCTCGGGGGGGCGCGCAGCGGACAGCCTTCGTTCTCCGCTACGCTGCGAGCGAAAGTTGGTGCCCCCGGCGTGGCTCGAACACGCGACCGCCGGATTAGAAATCCGATGCTCTGTCCAACTGAGCTACGGGGGCAAAGGCCTGTATTTGCAGGCTCAAACTCAACTTTCCCGAAATGCTGATTTTCGCTGTTGACTTCATGTTACGGCTTTGTTACGTTATCCGCATCAATTATCAAGAAGGAGACGTAACATGACGCAACATGAGAACCAACCAGCAAAGGCCGAAACGTTACAAGGCCGTAACATGGCACGCAAGCCGAAAAATGTCCGCGGGGTGATTCGTGTCCGGCACTGGACGACCGGCGGAAAGAAACGAACCGCATGGCAGGCAGATTTCGGCGAGGTCAACGGCAAGCGGCTGATGAAGAGCTACGAGGCGAAGGTCGATGCCCAGAATTGGCTGCGGGAACAGACGCTACTCCACGAGGACCAGGGCGCAGCCGGATTGGCAATGACCGACGCCCAACGGCTTGACGCCGTGAAAGCTCGTGAAGAACTCAAAGACATTCTCGGGCTCCCAAAGGCATCCTTGCTCGAAACAATCGCAAAGACATATACGCAATGCCGCCAGATACTCAGATCCTGCAACGCCACTTTGGAGGATGCAGCGGCTTACTACGCCAAGCATAAAGAGCCGACCGGAGAACGCCGCACAGTCAACGAGGTCGCACAGGAATACATCGAAGATGGGAGACAGCACAATCTCCGCCCGGCCAGCATCAAAGACATTGAGCACCGGTTAAATCGCTTTGTGATGCGGTTCGATAAGAGATTGATTACGGAGATCACGCGGCGCGATGCCAAGGACTGGATTGATGCTCTAAAGGATAAGGCAGGGAAGGAAGCTGTTTCGGCATCGAGTAAACGTCATGCCAGCGTCATCGCGCATGGAATGTTCAACTATGCCATTGACCATGACTACGTCACCGAGAATCCGTTTACCGAAAACAGCAAGGGCCGCAGGAAGTACAGGGAAGACGAGGCAATGCCGGAATGTCTAACATGCCAACAGGTTCAACAGATCATGAATGCCA
>CAZASC010000201.1:0-5891 GCA_964487695.1 uncultured Victivallales bacterium | reverse complement strand
GCGCGAATCCACCCCATCGTCATTTCCGTGACCGGCACGTACTCGTTCCACGTCGCGGCCAACGACGCCGACGTGTGGCAGCCGTTCATCTATCTGATGGCCGACGATCGCGACAATTGCGCTTCGACGACCACGCTGATTTGCAACGAGCATGGCTACGGTTGGTGGTCGGGCTCGGAGAATTGCGGGACGCAACCGGCGCGTTCCGACATCACCGTCGAATTGACCGGGACCGCGGCGCATCCGACGACGTACTACTTGGTCGTCACGTCCGCCAGCACATTGACGGCGGGCGAGGGCGACTACATCCTCTGGTCCGTTTACAACGAGTTCCCGTTCGGCGAATACAATTGGGGGCTCTATTACGCCGGGTCCAATCCCCCCGCGTACAATCCCAATCTCGCGAATCACAAGATGGTCAGCCTTGACGCCCTCGAGTCGTTGTACTTCTCGATCGGCATCTTCTGGGTCAACAGCACCTACCCCGAGCCCTGGCTGACGCTCGGCCCGACGGACAACGCGCTGCTCGGGTTCTTCGACGTCGCGCCGACGCAATCGTTGTACAGCGTCCAAGGCGTCACGCAATCGTGCGGGACGCCGCAGGTCTTCCCGTTGGGAACCGGCAACCTCGATAATTTGTCGACGAAAGCGTTGAACTCGGAGGATGCGCTGTTCCTGTCCTTAGGGTTGATGAAGATTCCGCTGGACGCGCCGGAAAGCTTCGGCCAGTGCGCAGCGACGCAATGTTGGAACCCGAACGCGAGCGGCGCCGACAAGTGCCAGACGCCCACCGCCAACGCCTGCGGGTTGAACGGCGCGACCTGCATCCAGTGCCCGGTCGGCTATACGTGCGGGGCCGGGGGCCAGTGCGTTTGCAATACCGCGACCTGCCCGGGCTGCTGCACGACGGATGGCATTTGCCTGAGCGGCGCCGATTTCGCGGCGTCCGGCTATTGCGGCGTTCACCAGGCCTGCGGAACCTGCAACCCGGCGCTCGGAACGCGTTGCGATAGCCAACTCGGCCACCCCGGCTTCGGGACGTGCGTTTGCGATCCCGTCTCCTGCTCGCACGGCTGCTGCGGCGGCAGTCAAATCGATACGATTAACGGTCACCCGGCCTATGCCGGCGCTTGTTACACCTGGGGCGTGGGCACGTATCCGGGCACGTTGCCCGAGACGAACGCCATGTGCGGCGGCGGCCACGACCACGCGGTCATCGGCGGGCCGGGGCAATGGAGCACCGGGCCGAACGAGCCCGGCATCGCGTGCTACGCCTGCCCGACGTACGTCACGCCCACCAACGGGTCCAGCGTTTCCAGCCAGGTTCCGTGCCTCGACGGGATTTGCAAAGAATGCGACGTTGTGTTCGCGCTCGGGACCAGCGGCAACGACGCCGGCCTGTGCTCGGTGAACAAGCAAGCTGGGCCGCTGGCCGGTTCCTACATCTATGAAGGCGCCACGCTTGGCAACGGCGATTCGTCCTACGCGTTCTACACGACCACGGCCACGGAGTCCGGCGGTTTGTATGTCGACTTTGTCGCGCAATCGATCACGAACGCGCTGGCGCCGAACAACAGCTTCGCGATCATGCGGTTCAGCCCGGCCTCCGACGCGACCGCGCCGCCGGTGACTGGCTCGAATTGGTCCGCACTGCTCGGCGACGAGGGTCCGATTCCCGGAAACGCAGACGCCTTTATTACCTGCTACGGCGCCGGCGGCCCGCCGCATTATGTCGTCGCCGATGAGACGGACACCATCGTTTGCAACTATCCGTCGGCCGGCCCCGTGGCGTGCGCCGGCTGCTGGGACGGCAACGGCAATTGCCTCGCGCCCGCCGCCGCCAATTGCGGCATCAACGGCGCCGCGTGCGTTTCGTGCAGCGCGTCGCAGTTGGCGTGCAACGCGACCACCGGCCAGTGCGTCTGCAATTCGTCTTCCTGCGGCGGCTGCTGCGACACGAACGGCGTTTGCCAGCCCGGCACGACCGACAGCCTGTGCGGGCAGGGGATTGGCGCTTGTGTCACTTGCCCGGGGAACAAGCACTGCACTTCCGGGAATTGCCAGTAGTAATCGGCCTTTCGCGCGGCGCAGCCGAACCGGCTGCGCCGCGAACATTTAATCCAGAAAATGCGGCCGTGACCCTGCAACGCCGGCACGCCAGAACGGCGGGCGGCGGCGCGACGCGAAAAATAGCGAAAATTCCGTAAAAAGCCGACCAGATTCGCTATTTTAAATGTTCGAAGGAAGTTTAATTTTCGTTTTCGAAACCGGCAAACAAACCCGTCATTTATTGTAAGTGATTGAAATAATTCATTTTATCGAGTGATCTACCGGCGCGGAGCCGCATCGGTTGCTTTTTATGAGTCCCGTAAAAATCTTGAAAATATTTGTTGACACGCCAGAAAAGATTTGGTAAACAAACTCCAGCGCATCATAAGATTATCCGCCAAAGAGTTTGTCCGCATCAAGGTTAGTCCATCGGCGAGTGTCCGCGCAACTGAGATTTGTCCATCAGCGATCGTTCTTTGCATGTTTTTCGGGCGGTGAAAAAGTCCGTCCAATGTGGACGGAATGAAATGGGGAAGGGGCAGGGCTTCGGACTCTCCCCGATTAACGCGTGAAAACACGTTCCGTTGAAGGAGGATACAGCACATGAAAAGGGTTTTGAAGTGGTCTTCTGTTCCGATCCTTGCCCTGGTCTTGCTTATCTCGGCATCGGCGTTCGCGACGAACGACGGCCCGTTGCCCGCGGGGATTGGCCCATCCGGCCAGCTTTGGGCCAACGATTGGTTCAACCAGAACGCGCTGGCCAGCGAATACGATATCTCCCTGGACATCTACCATCATTTTCCGCAGAGAATTGCGGGCACGGTCGGTGGCGCAATTGTTTCCAACGCGACGTACGCGATTGGGGGCAGCCCCTGCTGGTCGGCGACTGCTACCGGTGATCCCATCTACTACGCTGACGTGTATCAAATTACGGTGGAAGAATTTGGGACCTACTCGTTCCACGTGGCCGCCACCGCCGAAAGTGGTGCCGCGCAGCCATTTTTGTTCGTGGCTCAAGCGTACCCGGACGGATCTCGAGTACTGGCATGCGCCGACTCGGGTTACGGAGTCAATGGCGCCGCAGGCGCTGCGGCTCCCCGGGCGGACCTCACGATTGACCTCGCGGGCAGCGCCACGGCGCCGGTCGTCTATTACGTAGCCGTCGCCTCGACCGTCGAGGCGTCGCCGTACGTTCTTCACGTCATGAACAACAAATACAGCTTCGGCTATTACAATTACGCCCTTCAAACAACGGGCTATTGGGACGCGGTAACTAGTCTGGACGCGCTCGATGCGCTGTACTTTGCAACCGACCTTCTGTGGACCGACGTATGGGGCGCTGAGACTCAAGCGAGCGCTCCGGTTGTCGGGTTCTTTGGGTCGGACCCGTATGATTCGTTGAGTGGCTCGTTCACCGGCCAGTTCGCTGGCTCCGGGGCGGCGATCTTCCCGATCGGGTCTGCCACTTACGATTCCGCTCTCGCCTCCCTTAATACATTGTTCCTTTCGCTGGGCCTTGAGCAAATCCCGGTTGCGGCTCCCGATTGCTACACTGGCGGCGCCAATTGTGTAGCCGGCACTGCCTCGGGAGCCTGTGGCACGGGTGCCGGCTCGGACCTAATCGCGTGCGACTTAACCGCCGTTTGCGCCACCTCTACGGGCGACTGCACCAAGGGAGCGGCGAACTGGCCGCTGGGCACGACGTGCCTCACTTCCGGCGCGAATGAAGGTCAGTGTCAGTACTACTGCGGCGCGGCCGATTGCGGCGCCGGCTGCTGCGACAACGCGGGCACGGTCGGCGGCAGCGGCTTCTCCGCAGGGAACCCGCTTAACGAGTGTCGCGCCTACGCGACGCCCAGCACTCCGAATCCGTCGGATGCAACGTGGAACGACCGGAATTGCGGATCAACCGCCGGCCAAGGCGGCACCACCTGCACCGCTTGCACGGGAATCACTCCGTACTGTTACAACGGCGGTTGCGAGGCATGCGACGCCAACACCTGCCCGCACGGCTGCTGCGACAGCAACCATGTTTGCCGCGTGATGGACGATTACCAGCAAGCCGGATACCTCTGCCACGGCACGCAAACGACCTGTGTCAACGATTTGGATTGCCTCACTGCGGGCCCGGGCGGCACCGCGGTCTCTTGCGTATTGGGCGATTCCAAGGCGCAGAGTTACCTGACCTGCGGCGGCGGCGCGCTTTATGACGGTTCTGCTTGGGTGGCTCACCCTGGCGAGGCTTGCCGTCAGTGCAACGTGCTGACCGGGTCATATACTGATTTGACCAACACGCCCCAAACTGTTACGAGTCAAGTACCATGCGGACACGGCATATGCGAAGAAGCCATCCTTACGTTGGCGTTCCCGACGTTGACCGGGTACAGCGTTTGCTCCGGAAGCCAGGATGTCGGTTGGGCGACCGCGGCGACCTCTGACCTCAACGCGTGGGAATTGGGCTCGATCGTGCCGTTGTTCAACGAGAATGGCGGAAGTTATACGTACGACGGCAACCCGCTGAATCCGTTCAAGGGGGGCTCGACTAGTGTGTCGTTCACGGAAGAAACTATCGCTGGCCCCATGAATGGCGTGGGCTACCCGAATTTCGTGGCACTGCATTTCTTCGCGACGGTTGCCGAGCCGACCAAGGATGAGTCGGAAATCGAGGCCGTCAGCACGAGCGACTTCACCATCGCGGATCCCAACGGGTCGAACCCTGACTTTGCCACATGCAAGAATGGGAACAACCCGCCGGCGTGGGTACCTGGCGCTCTCACATGCGGTCTGAGTTTGGTCGTCGGGCAGTAACCGATTGGCTTAGCTGAACGAACCACAACCAACATGGCGCCAACCGCGAAAGCGGTTGGCGCCTTCATTTTAAGCCGAAGAGGCGCGGCTGAAACAATGAGCAGTGAACAATGAGCAGGGAACAATGAACAGGGATCAGGAGATAGGAGCCAGGAGGCAGAAGCCGACAGCCAGGTGTTCTGCAACCGGCACGACGCAAAAATTTTTTCATGTCCTGAATCGTTGCGCCAGATGATTTCCAGTTCTCTGGTATTGGCGGCTGGCTGCGGCCGAGGACGTGGCGCCGATCTGGGCCACGCCATGCCGATTGAAAGGCAGCCGATAGCCGCCCCGCAACGTCGCCAATGGGAACAAACACCTTTTATTCAAAAAATTAGCCGTTCGAGCGCTTGGCTTGAACTCCCCACGCTGCCCAGCCCGCGGCCGAGTTGCTCTTTTAGAAGTCCCAGGCCAGACGCATGCGCTCGGCGACCACACGAAAATTTTTCCAGCGCCTCAAAAAACATTGAAATTTTTTCTTGACACCCCGGGGAAAGTTTGCTAAACCCGTTGTTGGGCATCGAGGTTCGTCCATCGAAGATTGCTCAGTCAGCTAGGCATCCTCGGCGAAAAGTGTTCGCGCATCGAGATTTTATTCATCTGAGACCACGGCGGCCGATCTTTGTGGTGATTGCCGGGTTTTTTCTGCGGCAGAAAGGATCCGTTCGACTGGCGTAGCTTGCGTGGGGTTGGGGGCGGCGTCCATCGGCTCCCATTGCGACAGCGCGCAAGACGGCGCCGTTGAAGGAGGTCTGAGAACGTGAAGACCGTTTTGGCCTCGGCCATGACGCTGATTGTTTGTTTGTTGGTCTTGCTTTTGGCAGGTCCGGCCTTTGCCGATTCGTGCAGCAGTTTCAACCCCATCAACATCACTGTGCCGTCTAATCCATCCTATCCATATTGGGTCAGCGGCGACACGACGAACGGCGCGACCAACTTGATCCCGCCGGCCTGCGGCAGCGGCAACCAACCCGCATGCATGCCGGGCTGTTTGG
>CAZASC010000200.1:0-5897 GCA_964487695.1 uncultured Victivallales bacterium | reverse complement strand
TAAAAGACCATAAAAGCCACCGAGCCATCACAACACACATATAGTGAAATGTGGGAGGCGCGCTCCGCCGCGCCGATCTTCCCAGTCCTCCGTTCGTCGGCGTCCATCCACACTATTGCATCAAACACAAAGTGGGAGGCGCGCTCCGCCGCGCCGATCTCATTTCCACAACACCGCAAGCCACCTGCAAGCGCCCATGAAGGCCCGGGCCGACACACGCCAGAAAGCGCCAACCAATGGAAGTGATGCAAAGAACGCACTTACTTCATGACGATTACGCATGGGCGAACGTGGACGCCATCCTTTCCAAGCCGTCTCGTCGAGATACTTGAAGAACATAGAGCCATGAGTAGCTCCAGAATCCCACGGTTTGATGGGACCTTTGAAGTGGAGAATTGAGGCGCCCGACACATCCGATTTATTCCATGCCACATCCGGCGTATTCCATGTCAGTGGCAATTCAACCCAACGCCCCACGAACAGCGCATTCATGGCATCCTGATCATGCCAGGCCACTTTATCCCGATGCAGGTTCAAAAACTCAATTAGTCGGCGAGAGAAGTTCTCGGCGCGCCAGACAGCGAGATTAAGGAGCAGGACGCCGGAATTGAAATAAGGAGCATCACCAGGAATGCCTATCTCCCGACAGCAACGCAAGTATGTACTCATGATGGCATTGTCGTCTTCCCTGATGGCAAGTACCGGGGCTTTCCCCGGCTCCAGAGCGTATAACTCGCCGATGTCTCGCAGTACCATCAGGTCGAGATCGAGATACACGACCTTCGCGACCGTCTCGGGAAGTAGATCCGGAATGAGCAACCGGAAGTATGCGGCCAGGGTGATGTGTCCGGATAAGGGACAACCCTTCAGGAGATTGCGGTTGACGCGGACCCAACGCAAACGAAGGCGGCCTGTCCTCAGCGATCGCACTACTTTGCGTTTGTTCAGCCACGAAACGCCGCCATCCAAAACCCACACATCAACACCGCTCGTGGGCCCAAGATTCATTTCCAATGACCGCAGCATCACAGCCAGCTGCATGGAATACCGATTGTCGGCAGAACAGACCACAACGGGATCGGAGGTGGGAGACAAGGAGTTTGAGATGGGGGTCATTATCGGTTATGGTTGGTATCCCGCTTTGCAGCCTTCGTGTTTACAAACTTTGTTTGTTGAACACCAGGCAATCAAAGATCAGAATTCACGTTCTCGTTTCATTCTGGATAGTCGGCGCGATGGAACGCGCCTCCCACATTAAAGACCATAAAACCATCAAGCCGTGGGAGGCGCGCTCCGCCGCGCCGATCTTGATTACTTCTAACTAAACTCCCAGTCACAACACCCCAACTCACCAGATTTCTGCACATGCGGATAATTTAGCATTTCTTAACTTGCCTGCAAAGCAATGGCGCACCGCCTTCCGTCAGACGCTGGCGAAAGGATGGTGTAAGGCATCCCCATTCAATCACATCCACTTTGAACGGTATATCGGATTCCTCGAACGCCGTGTTGAGCAAGGCGCGTTCAAGCGGAGACAGCGGCTCGGGTCGCATTACGAGCAGGTCAATATCCGCTTGCCGCTTTGCGCCACTTCGCGTGCGCGACCCCACAAGCCGCACCTCCGTCTCAGGCAGAAAACGCCCGAGGACGAATTCCACCTTCTGTCGTGTCGCAGCATCGAGATCAATCATCGTTTCGCCTCTGAAGTTCGGACAGCAGCGCTCGCGCATCCTCAAGGAATGGTTGCGTCGTCTCGAACACGCTCTGAGCTTTCGCCGCATTGTAAGTGTGCGACGTGATGTTGCGTTGCTCCCTGTATTCCAACCACCGCATCACATCCAGAACCAGTCCTCGTTCTGCTGCTTCGCGCATCAGCACAGGGAACGACATGGCGTCCACGTCCGACGGCACCGCCGCATCGGTTTCGATGCGGCGTTTCACCATCTTCCAGCAAAGTTCATATGTATATTCGAAACGCTGGATGACGGCATCTCTCAACTCTTCGTCTCCAGGCGTGCCTTTGGCGCGCGTTGACGCCTTGCCGAGACTCGCAATCGCCATTTCGAGGGCGCTTAAATCGAGTTTCATTACGCTCTCCTCTTCTCGAATCACAAATACAAGGGTAGCAAAGATCTCCAATTACTTTCGTCTTTTACAAATGTAGCTCTGTACCAATCGAGCAACTGTGAACATGGCAAAGCTTATGATCGTTTTCAAGGCAAACCGACATCTCAATGTAATCCTTCAGTTACGGGTGGCTAGGTAGGGCGGAGCCGCCGTGAATACTCTTCGTCGTTCTATTGACACGGCGCGTGCGGGGCGCCCGCGCCCTACCAAACATCTGTCACTCCTTGCCACCCCATAACTGAAGCATTACCTCTTTAAGTAATCAGTCATTCCGGATTGTCGGCGCGATGGAACGCGCCTCCCACATTAAAAAACCATCAAGCCGTGGGAGGCACATAAAGTGGGAGGCGCGCTCCGCCGCGCCGATCTTCCTGGTACTCCTCACGGCAGGGCTGAGGCCCATTGCCATACCGGCGTCACGAGTATCTTGTGGGCCCCATTCCGAATAATCTTGTACCCTTGGGATTGCCCTGTCACTTGAACTGCCGGAACAGAAAGTGCCTGCTGATACTTGATTAAAGCCGCCGAAGGATGCTCGTCCGACAACTTGGCTTCCACCAGCAGTATAGGTTTCCGCGCCCGCGCCAGCAGGAAATCCACCTCCTGTTTTTCCTTGTTGCGAACGAAATGTAGAGAAAACGGCCCCAGTCCGAGGTCATTCCAATTGCTCACCGCGCGAAACAACTCCAGAGCGACGGCGTTCTCGAATCGCGATCCCTGATCCTGAACAAGGGGAAGATTGAACAGATACAGCTTTTTCTCCTTCTGAATGCCTCGACGAATCTGGTGCGTCCACGGCTCTATCCTGAAAATAAGGAAGAAGCGTTCAAATGCACCCAACCAGGCCTTCACAGTGTTATGCGAGACACGAAGATCCGTCGCCAGAGTATTCAATGACAGGAGGCTCCCAACGCGGCCCGGAAGCAGGGCATACAAAGTCTCCACAGTATCCACAGCTTGGAGCCCGGCCAGATCTCGAATGTCCTCCCTTATCAGTTGTCGCGTGTATCCGTTGCTCCAGCGTCGCCACGCTGTCTCCTTGCCCGACAAATACGGTTCAGGAAATCCACTGAACTCGCACAGGTTGTCCCATATCTGCCGGTTTTCCTTCTTGCAGTCTGCGCTGACCGCTAGCGGATCTTTAAGGAAGGCGTCCATCGTCAGGCGTTTACCGCCCAGTTCCGCCAGCGTAAACGGCCATAGATGAAAGAGATGATAGCGGCCCGCAAGAGAGTCGCCGCCACGCTGATAAATATCCAGCCGACCGCTTCCCGACACAAGGAAGCGGTATTCCCGGTGAAATTTATCGTAGATGCCTTTAAGGTAGTTCTTCCAATCCTTGTACTTGTGGATTTCGTCTAAAACCACAAGAGGGACCGATGCGTCCTTCCTCTTGACTTGCTCGAAGAAAGTCGGCTGACTGGTGAGAAGAGCCTTGCTTTCCGGAAAATCCCAATTGAAGTAGACCCTGTTGGCAAAGTCATGTCCTATCGCTTCAGCCAGCGTAGTCTTGCCGGTCTGACGAGGACCGGTGAGAAAGACCATGCTCTTGGCGGCAGACAATTCCCGCCAGACATTCATATAAAGTTCTCTTTTGATCATGCGACTATTTTGCAGTCTACTGACAAATGGTCAAGACTATTTGTCAGTAGACTGACCATTGGCCAACATTCCGGCAAACCATCAGGGCATTCTGTAAATCCTGATTCGGCTAAACAACATCCGCCATCACGGAGGGCGGCTACAGAAGACACGAAACCGGATTACAGCAATCAGTCATCTTGGATTGTCGGCGCGATGGAACGCGCCTCCCACATTAAAAAACCATCAAGCCGTGGGAGGCACATAAAGTGGGAGGCGCGCTCCGCCGCGCCGATCTTTAAACAGTCCTAATTCTGTCTAATCTCCTCACTGCTGATTTTGACAGAATTAACAAAATTAACAGAATACTTGTCAGTAGACTGACCACTGGCCAACGTTCTGGGCATTCTGTAAATTCTGTTTATTCTGTCCAATCTCTTCTCTCTTGAGTGAGGAAGTGCTTGAAGTCGTGGATGTCACACGCTTTCGTTTCAGTCTTGGATTGTCGGAACAATCTTTATTTCGTGTTCCTGCGACTATCCCCGCCACTTCCCGCTTGCGATATCATCGGCATCCACGATGAGCGCACCCGTCTTCTTCGACCATTCACGGAGCGCCTCCGTAAAACCGCCGGCAGAAAATATCGCCAGTCTGACGGCCTTTCCCGACCCAAACGCGCGTTCAACTTTATGTTCCAACTCCCTGGCCACATCCAGCCCGATAGGTGAAACTGATGCCTTGCATTCTCCGGCGAAAACAACATCGCCGACGCTGTTCACGGCCGCGACATCAATCTCACACGCCTTGTTCCAGAAGCGGCCCACTCGGACAACGCCAATTCGTTCCGCCAAATCCTCAACATACTGACGGCACACCTCTTCGAATGCCCATGCTTTGTGGAGCGCAAGACGATCACGCATGAGCAGACAAACTTCATCCACCTTCCCGAACTCCAGGAGACTCTCATACGGAAGAACACAGCCGAACCAGAGCCTGAGAAAGGGATCGGTGATCTGGTATATCCCCCGCTTACTTCGCGCTGGATTGCTTTCCGCCACAGACACCTCGCGCTTCACCCACCCAAGGTCACGCAACGCCGACATATAACTGGTCAACTGACTGGCCGGCATCCCCAGTCTTCCGGCAATCTCGCTGATTCTGGATACGCCATTGCCTATACAATGCAGTAAACTCCAATAGGTGTTTGGCGTAGTCACGTCATCCGCGAGAAGGAACTTCGCCTCCTCATAGAGCGATCCGCCCTTTGTCAAGACCAGTTCTCTAACAGCCTCGTCAAAACCCGATACGCCTGACGCCAGCATCGCATAATGAGGCACACCCCCGGTGAGAGACCACATTTCCACCAATCTGCGGCTCGATAGTTTCGGAAAGAATTCCGCAATCTGGGAAAAACGGAATGGAGTCAGAAGCCACTGGGCAACCCGGCGACCAAACAGAGGGCTGGAATGAGACAGAGTCTCTTTATACATCATGGAGAGCACTGAGCCGCTGAGAACAACCATTATTTCCGACTTTTGCCAATGCTCATCCCACCACTTCTGCATGATACTGGAAAATGCCGGCTGCATTTCGCACAGGTACTGATACTCATCTATGATCAGTACAGACTTCCGCCTTGGACGGAACCGGTCATAGGCGGAAAAAAGGGCGTACCAATCCCGGTAATTGCCGGACATAAGGGTCGGTTCATTGAGACCGCGCGACATTGACTCGGCCATCATGCGGATTGCCTCCTGTTCCGTCGAGCGGTCCGCCATGTGGTAGACTGCCGAAGGCAATCCCGACGAGAATTCCCTCAATAGCGTTGTCTTGCCAAGCCGTCGCCTCCCGTAGAGGATATAGAGGGATGCGCCATGGCGGCCGCAGGCATCCCGCAGCGATTTCAATTCCTTTACGCGATTCACGAAGTTATTCATAATGTAACTATAATAATATGCCTATGAATTAAGTCAAGTCCAACGGTCGGCGCCTCATCCAAACGCATTGCCGGTTACGACGATAGCAAAGAAAGCAAAGGGCACGAGAACCTGCTTAAGCGCATGTTCATACTGTTTGAGTAATCAGGCATCCTGGATTGTCGGCGCGATGGAACGCGCCTCCCACATTAAAAAACCATCAAGCCGTGGGAGGCACATAAAGTGGGAGGCGCGCTCCGCCGCGCCGATCTT
>CAZASC010000199.1:0-5953 GCA_964487695.1 uncultured Victivallales bacterium | reverse complement strand
GCAATGAAAAATGCGTGCTGGCCGGCGACTGGCTCTACATGCAGGCCTTCAAGGTTGCTCTTGAAGAGAAGAATCTGCGCGTGCTGGAGCTGCTGATCGGCCTGACCCAGCAGATGGTCGAAGGCGAGTTGCTGCAGATTCAGAAGCTCGGCAAGGCCGTCTCCGAGGCCGAATACTACGACCTGATCTTCCGCAAGACCGCGTGCCTTTTTGCCGTCTCGATGCGATTGGGCGCGGTGCTGGCGGGCGCTACCGAGGCGCAGGAGGCAGGGCTGGCTGCGTATGGACGCGCAGTTGGGTTGTCGTTCCAGATTGTGGACGACGTGCTGGACCTGACGGCCACCGAGGAGGTTCTGGGCAAACCGGTGGCCAGCGACTTGCGCGAGGGCAAGGCGACGCTTTCGGTGATCCACTCCATCGACCACGGAACGGCGGCTGACCGGCAAACCATTCAGCGGGTACTGGACGATCGCAGCTTTGAGAACGTGAGCCGCGAGCAGATTCAGAAGATACTGGTTCGCAACGGGTCGGTGGAGTACGCGATGTCCGTAGCCGACCGGTATGCTGAGCAGTCGCGGCAGGCTCTGGCTCAATTGCCTGAATCGGAGTACAAGCGAGCGCTGCTCTGGGTTCCGGATTTTGTTGTGGCGCGGGATAAGTAGGGGGCGCTCTTCTGTGCGGATGTCAGCGCATCGCAGCGAGATGGGAGCCGTTGACAATGCTCGGGATGCCGAGGAAACTTAGGGGAAAGCAATGATCTCTCCTGCTACATCCCGCTTTAACGATTTGGAGATTCGCGGCTTTCGACGTCTCTACGACGTTCAATTGCTCCTGCGCCCTCTTTCGGTGATGATCGGAGCGAATGGGACCGGCAAAACTTCTTTGCTGGATGTATTTTCGCTTCTTGCAAAATCGGCGCAGGGCAAACTGAACGAATCTATTTCGGAGCTGTCCGGCTTATCGAGCGTATTGACCTATGACCGGGCAGAAGAATTGCGTCTTGCGATCGCTATGAGGGACGCTCCAAACGGACTTTTGGAATATTACCTTACGCTAAGACCGCAAGCTGCCTCATATGCAATAACTGAAGAAAGGCTTTGCGAACATATTAGCGGCTATATGGAGGTATTCAATCATATTGATTCGCATGGCGACGACGTTAAGTACTTTGAAGTAGATCAGGATAGGGAGGTACGGCCGAACTGGAAGCACAATCCGTTTGAAACATCCCTTTATCAAGTTCCAAAGATGTTTCGGCAGCCAGAGGAGTTTCGCAACAGGCTTGCTTCATCTACCTTCTATCATGCGCTGAATGTCGATCCTCGTTCGCCAGTCCGCCTGCCCCAGCCAATGCAGCCCGCGACGCTTCCGGGCCGCAATGGCGAGAACTTAATTTCATGCCTCTACAACCTCAAGGAAGCTGAAAGAGACCGATTCGAGACAATCGAGGACACGCTTCGCGCCGCCTTTCCGCGCTTCCATCACCTTGGCTTCCCAGCAGTGGCAGCCGGGACTCTTGCCATGACGTGGTGGGAAACTGGATTCTCCAAGCCACTTTATATGCACCAGCTTTCCGAGGGGACTCTTCGTTTCTTGTGGCTGGCGACTTTGCTGCAGAGCCCCGGACTGACTGCTCTGACACTGATTGACGAGCCGGAGGTCAGCCTTCATCCGGAGTTACTGAGCCTACTGGCGGACCTTATGCGAGAGGCCTCCAGCCGGACACAGCTTGTCGTCGCTACTCACTCAGACCGTCTCATTCGCTTCTTGGAGCCGAAGGAAGTTGTGGTAATGGATGCGGACGAGGACGGGATGACTACGATGAAATGGGCCGACGACCTCGATCTCGATGCCTGGCTGAAGGATTTCTCCCTCGATGAGCTTTGGAGCAATGGTACTCTCGGAGCACGTCCTTGAAGATCGCTATCTTGGTGGAGGGGAATACAGAGAAAGCATTTCTGCCCCACCTGCGCGCGTTTCTCGCCGGGAAGCTGGCTCGCAACATGCCCCGACTCATGTTGAGAAAGTACGATGGGCCGATTCCGAAAGAAAGAAAACTCCGCGTTACGGTTGAGAACCTGCTGAACACGCAAGATCGGGCAGATGCGGTGATTGCCTTGACCGATGTCCATACCGGGAAAGGCGACTTCCACGATGCCGCCGATGCCAGAGCGAAGATGCGCAGTTGGGTGGGGCCAAACGACCGATTCTATCCACATGCTGCCCAATATGATTTCGAGGCCTGGCTCTTACCTTACTGGAGCGAGATTCAGAAGCTTGCGGGACACAGCAAGAACGCGCCGCCAGGACCTCCGGAATGCGTGGATCACAACCGACCTCCGTCGTATCACATCAAGGAGATATTCGAAATTGGCAAACGCAGGGACAGCTACTCCAAGGTGCGAGACGCAACCCTGATCCTGCGCAACAAGGATCTGACTATCGCCGCCGCAGCTTGCCCGGAGTTGAAGGCATTTCTGAACACGCTCCTCACGTTGAGCGGCGGCCAGTCAATCTAAACGAGAGGGATATGCAGGACCTGTGGACAAGGGTGGATGAGTTCTTCGGCGCCCGGCTTGTGGCTGGCGACGACTGGCTTGATGCTGCTCTCGCCGCGAACAGGAAAGCCGGCCTTCCGCCGATCGACGTTACGCCGTTGCAGGGCAAGTTTCTCGACCTGCTGGTGCGCATCTCAGGGGCGCGGCGCATTCTGGAAATTGGAACGCTGGGCGGGTATAGCACCATCTGGCTGGCTCGCGCGCTGCCCGAAGGCGGGCGGATCGTCACGCTGGAGTCGAGTGCGCATCATGCTGACGTGGCGCGGGAGAATTTGCGCAATGCGGGCGTGCTGGATTGTGTCGATCTGCGCGTGGGGCGGGCGATCGATACCCTGCCGGCGCTGGTTGACGACGAGCCTTTCGACCTGATCTTTATCGATGCGGACAAGCAGAGCCTTCCGGAGTATCTGGACTGGGCGTTGAAGCTGTCGCGCGTGGGAACGGTCATTGTGGCTGACAACGTGGTGCGCGAGGGAAAGGTGCTGGACGCGAAAAACGATGATCCGGGGGTCGAGGGTGTGCGCCGATTCACGGAGCAATTGGCCGCGGAGCCGCGGTTGAGCGCAACAGTGCTGCAAACGGTGGGCATGAAGGGATACGACGGGTTTGCGCTGGCTGTGGTTGTGAGCTGAAGAGTGGATCAGGCACCCTGCACAATTGTTCCCTGGTGGTAGAGGATCTTCCAGCCATCGGCGGTTTGCCGCCAGATGGTTGCGCGCCGGGTAAGGCGGGCGTGGTCCTGGAGCAGCGAATAGGTGAGCAGGTAGGTATCGGGTCCCAGTCTGCGGCATTGGAATTCGCTGGTCTCCCATACGTCCTGGTGCGGGGCGGAGAACCGCTTCTCCAATTCATCCAGAACGGCGGCCCTGGAGTAGCGGCGGCCGGAAGCGCCGGTCTCCCAGTAGTCCTCGGTGGTGATGCGCTCGAAATCGGCACGTGTGGTTCCGAATTCGGGGCGATGGAAGATGGGTTCGCGGGCGGATAGCTCGGCTAGTATGGGCTGGAGTCCGGGGGCGGTGGCGAGGGACGGTTCCAGTTTTTGGAGCCACGAATCTGGCGTTTCGAGGTGGATAGCCTCGCCGGATTTTGCATCGATCAATTCATCTTTTACGAGATGCAAACGGATGTGATCGGGCTGCGCGGGCGCACTTGCAAAGTGGCGATTGGCTGCCTCCACCACGTCTTTGCGCAGCGCTTCCCAGGTTGAGGATTGCACAATAATTGATTGGCCGGGCGCCTTGGCAATGTAACTGCCATCTTCAGCTTCGCGTACTGTGAAGATGAGTTCCATGGGGATGAGTTTAGCAAGTTGGCGGGTCGAGGCTGCGCTTTAAGTTTAGCCCTCGGCCATAAGCGCACGAAGAGCCGCTTCGTGCTCGGCGGGGAGCGGCTTCTTGTTGAGCTGGTCGTCGCATACCACGTGCACCGTTTCGCCTTCGGCGAGGAGCTTGGGCTCTTCGCCTTCGGGAGCCTTGCGCAGAATGCGGTAGGCGAACTTGATTACTGAGCCGCGCAGCAGCGAGGGCCGCGTCTCGATGAGGATTTCGTCGTCGTAGCGGGCGGGAGAGCGATAGCGGCAGGTTGCTTCGACCACGGGCAGGATGCACTGGTGGTCCGTCTCCAACTGGCTGTAGGCAAGGCCGAGAGAGCGTAGAAGCTCGACGCGGCCGATTTCAAACCAGACCAGATAGTTGGCATAGTAGACAATGCCCATCTGGTCGGTTTCGGCATAGCGGACGCGGATTTGGGTGGTGACGGGCATAGAGGCAGTGAACAGTGGACAGTGAACAGCATTCGATGCCAGTTTGCCAGCTTAAAACTGTGCACTGTCCACTGCTTTTACGGTTTTATGTGGTTGAAGATGGGGAGCCGGGTTACGTCGTTGAAGATGATGAAGGCAAAGAAGGCCACGATTACGACGAAGGCCGCCTGGTAGATCCGTTCCTTGACGTTGACGCCGATGTCGCGGCGGAGGGCGCTCTCAATGAGCAGCAGAACGATGAGGCCGCCATCGAGAATGGGGAATGGCATGAGGTTGATGATTCCCAGGTTGAGGCTGATCTCCGCGGCCAACCCGAACTTGGGAAGCCAACCCTTCATCTCCGCGGCTTCTCCGGCCATGCGGGCAATACCCACCGGCCCCTGAAGCTGGTTGACCGAGACTTTGTGACGGAGAATCCGCCCCAGGACATTGACAATGAGAAACGAATTATCGGCACAGAAGGCAGTGGACTTGGCGACAGACTTTTTGAGTGGGAGCGGATCGTTGCGATACGGCGGGGGCTTGTTGATGAATCCCATCTTATAACCGGTATCGAGCTTGGCCGGATGGCCGACCATGTTCAACGTGGCTCCATTGCGAAGCACGACCAGGGCAAGCGGCTTGCCCTGCCCAGCCTGCATGTAGGCAAGCAGGGTGGAAACGGTATGGAAGGGATAGCCGTCGACGGACTGAATGGCGTCGCCGGCACGGAGACCGGCCTGCTCGGCGGGATCGCCCGGCAGCACCGATTCCACGCCAATGGGGCCGGGGAGGAACTGGGGCAGCATGCCGACAATATCTTCTTCCTGGTCTTTCAATTCGCCGGGTGTGTGCAGGGAGAGCTCGACGGTTTTGCCGCCGCGCTCGACAGTAACCGGCACGGCCTGGTTGAGATTGAGATGGACGGTCTCGTCGATGTTCTCCCAGGTGGGGTTGTCTTTGCCGTCGAATCGGCGGATGAGGTCGCCGGGCTGAAGGCCGGCCTGAGCAGCCGGGGAGTCGGGGATCACCCATTCGATGGCCGTGGTTTTGATTTCGACAGAGGCTACTTCGTTGAACCAGCCGAAGTAGCAGATCATGAGTACGAAGGCGAGTATGAAGTTGGCCACGGGTCCGGCGACGCCAATCAGCATCCGCTGCCACCGGGGATGCGAAGTAAAGGCGCCTGGGTCGTCGGCCAGGGATTCGTAGGTGGGGCTTGAGGCCGATTGATCTTCCGCCTGGCCTTTTTCGAGGATCTGTTGGATCACGGGCGTACCGGGCATGGTTCCGGTATCGCCGGGCATTTCGCCGGTCATTTTGACGTAGCCGCCCACGGGGAGCAAGCAAACCTTGTAGTCGGTTTCGCCGTACTTGATGCCGAACAGGCGCGGGCCAAAGCCGACCGAGAAAGCCTCTACGCGCACGCCGCAGAGCTTGGCGACAACAAAGTGGCCGAATTCATGAACGACGACCATGACTCCGACGAGGACGATAAAGGACGCGGCTGCCACAAAAAAATCATGCATAGATTTACGATTGTTCCCTCGAAAGTACTTTTACCGGCCGGCGGCACTAAGCCAGCAGCGCACGAGCTGTTTGACGCGCTTCCCGGTCGGCGGCGAGCACCTGAGCAATGGTGGCGGGATGCGCC
>CAZASC010000198.1:0-6067 GCA_964487695.1 uncultured Victivallales bacterium | reverse complement strand
CAAATCTGCCGACACTGGACAACAACAGAAAATTGTTGCCCAAGTCAAGCAAGTCTATCTTCAGATCGTGGAAGCGGAGGCGCTTGTGGCAAGCGATGCAGAGCAAATCCATGCCCTTGCCGAGGCACGCCGCACAGTTGGCCGGAATGTGGAGCAGGGGACGACGCTCAAAGCAGACGAGCTTCAGATAGAAGCGGCGATGGCTCAAGAGAAAATGACAGCGTTGCAAGATCGAGACCGAGTAGCGACAGAGCGTGAACAACTGAACCTGCTACTTGGCCGCGATCTCGATACACCGTTCACCGTCGAAAGCGGGCCGCCGCTGATACCGCTGGAAACGGAACTCGCAGCGGCGCGTGCACAAGCGCTGCGGCAGAGGCCAGAAATTCACCAGGCGGATCTGCAGGTCGCAAAAGCAAAGCTTGATGAGCGGCGCGAACGTGCGGACTATATTCCGGACATTAGTGCGCAGGCGACTTATATCGGCCTTCCGAATGTTCAATTTGTTTCGGCTAACTCCGTCAACCTGGGCGTGTCGCTGCAATGGAAGAACCCCTGGGATTGGGGACAGCGCAAGGCACGCATCGCAGGACTAAAGGACGTCACCCGCCAACAGAGCCTGACCGCAATCGATGCGCGCCAGCAGATATTGCTCGATGTGGATCAGCGCTTTCGTGCGCTCGAAGAAGCCCGGCTCGCGGTGGATGCGGCGACGATCGCGCAAGAGGCAAGTATCGAGAGACTCCGCAACCTGACTAACTTATACCGAGAACAGGCGGCGCTGCTCGCGGACTTGTTGAAACAGAGCGCGGACGTAGAACAAAAGAAGGCCGGCTATGTTGGTGCCCAGCAGAAATGGGCGAGTGCGCGGGCCGATTTTGAGCGCGCCATTGGAGAACAATAAGATGAGTTCGAAGAATCGTTTTATCTTTTTCATGGTCGTGCTGATAACCGGCGCTCTCAGTGGCTGCAAGAAAGTAGTGCCCGACGCTGCCGCAAGTCTGACTACAGTCCGTGTCGTGACTGCGGCTTTGTCCAAAGATGACAAGAGTGTGCACTACTCAGTTTCTCTGATCGCGAATCGGCAGGCGGACATCGCGTTTAAATCATCTGGAATCGTAGATCAGATTCGTATGATACGCGGCGCTGACGGACGCACGCATGAAATCACCATGGGTGACACCGTTAAAACGGGAGACCTGCTGGCTCGGGTACGTGCGGTCGACTACCAACAGAAGGTCGATCAGGCACAGGCTGAATTGAGTAATGCCACGGCGCAGCGCGAAGGGATGCAGGCATCGCTAACCCTGGCAGAAAGCAACTATCTTCGCGCCGGTCACCTTTACGCGGAACAGAGTCTGACCAGGCAGGACTACGAGCGCGCGCAACAGCAGCGGGACTCGGCGCTTGCAGCGGCGCATCAGTCGGATGCCGAAATTGAAAATGCCAAGGCAGAGATTGCGCAGACTCGTTTGGCCTTGAGCGACACGGCATTGCGCGCTCCCTTTTGGGGCGCAGTGGTGGCGCGCCGTATCGAATCAGGCGATCTTGCCGGAGCGAGCGCCACGGCCTTTACCATCGCCGACATTGCCCAACTTAAGGCAAACTTCATAGTCCCTGATACGGCGTTGAATGAAGTGCCGATCGGAAGGCAGTTGAATATCCGACTCGGTCCGGATGGCAGAGATCGGCCTGCCCGGATCACGGCCGTATCGCCGTCCGCCGATCCACAAAGCCGCGTATTTACTGTGGAATTGACCATTGCTAACCCGGGCGGAGAGCTGAGACCCGGCATGATCGGCTCTATCGAATTGTTCGCGCATCTTCCCGCAGAGCCTCATATTGCAGTGCCAATTTCGTCTCTTGTGCAGGCAAAGACAGATCACGAATTCGCGCTCTTTGTTGTGGACGGAAGCGCCGTGCCGCGCGTTCATCTGCGTCCCGTCAAGATTGGAACTACGAATGGAAACAGTATTCAGATACTGAGCGGGCTTGCCGCCGGCGAACGAGTGATATCCGTCGGAGCGCAAATCTTGCACGACAACGACACCGTGCGGGTCATCGAGTAATCCCATGGGACATCAATCAAGTTCGAATCTACTGAAAAATACGCACAACACGGCCCGCTACTTTGTCGAACATCCACATGTGTCGTGGATCGCGCTCGTGGGATTGTTTTGCTGGGGCATTTATGGCTACTCTCACATGCCGCAACGCAAAGACCCCGAGATCAGTGTGCGCGTAGCCGTGGCGAGTTGTACGTGGCCCGGTGCCACAGCCGAGCAAGTTGAACAGTTGATCGCCCGACCGATGGAAGACGCCATCGCGCAGAACAAGACCATTCATCCAGTTTCGCCAGGCTACTACGGTATCCGATCCGTATCGTATCCTGGCAGAGCTGTGGTCTGGGTGCAGCTTCGCGAAGGACTCAAAGATACGCGTGAGCAATTCAGCGACATCAATCTTCGCCTGCAACAGCTATCTTCGAAATTACAGCAAGGCGCAAGTCCCATACAGCTTCAGAGTGATTTCGGCGACACGACTGCTCTCATGCTGACTGTGGCCAGTCCACAGGCTGACCCAGGCGAGATTGCCATTCGCGCGCGTGAGATGCAGGTGGCTGTTGTACAGATTCGCCAGCACTCTGTTGCTGCGCCGCGCGTCTCGCTACTCTTCGCGTACCCGGCCGGACTCTCGACGGATGTGCTTCGAGAGATCGTCACAAGGTTCCGTCAGGCAGCGGAACAGGATGGCGCATTGCACGACGCGCAATTGATCGAAGGCAACGGATTTATGGGCCTTGACGCTACGACAGTGTGGCCGGACGCCCGGCTGAAATCGTATCTCGATGACTTCATCACGAATCGCATTCCCGCTTCGTCCATCGATCCCGATGTCTGGCAGCCAATCATTGTGCGTGATCCAGAGCAGATCGCCGCGGCTCTTTCATCCGTTGCAGGCCCCAAGTATACCTATGCACAACTTGACGATTACACCAATCTACTCGCCCGCTCATTTCAGGGAATTCCGCAAACGGCCCGTGTCGACCGCTCGGGCGTTCTGCCGCAGCAAATCAGCCTTGGTTACTCACAGGAAAAGCTGGCTTCCTATGGCTTCAATCCCGCCAATCTTTCCCGCTTGCTTGGTGCGCGTAACAGCACGGCTCCAACTGGTCAACTGGAAGCCGGTCCGGTAAACGCGGTTGTGTCTGCGAGCGGTCAATTTAAGGACGCAACCTCGATTGGCAACACGATTGTCGGGCAGACTGAAACCCGTGCGCCGGTCTATCTCCGAGACCTGGTGCATATCAGTCAGGGGTATCAGAATCCGCCGCCGCTTCTGAACTATTACACAACGGTTGACGGTAACGGAAAACTGCTGCGTCACCGGGCCGTCACCATCAGTGTGTACATGCGCGACGGCGAACAGATTCAACAGTTCGGCAAAGCAATCGACGCCAGACTGCACGATGCCGGCGCGTGGCTGCCTCCGGATCTGATTTTGGCGCGGACCTCGGATCAGCCCTTGCAGGTACGGCAGAACATCGATCTATTCATGAATGCGCTCGACGAAGCGATTCTGCTGGTGATCGTGGTGGCCTTCGCCGGCTTCCGCGACTGGCGATCTACGGTGCTGATGGCTCTTTCCATTCCCGTAACTCTGGCCATGACCTTCGGCATTATGTACGTGCTCGGCATCGATCTGCAACTGGTTTCGATTGGAACTCTAATCATCGCGCTTGGCCTGTTGGTGGATGATCCTGTCGTAGCGAACGATGCCATCAAGCGAGAGATTGGCGGCGGACTGCGACCCATAGATGCCGCATGGATCGGACCCACGCGGCTGGCAACCGCGATCCTCTATGCCACGGCGACCAACATCATCGCGTACTTACCTTTTCTCATGATTGCCGGAAACACGGGCGAGTTTCTTTACTCGCTTCCCGTAGTCATGACGGCGGCGTTGGTTTCTTCACGCGTCGTTTCCATGACCTTCATTCCTCTGTTTGCGCGCTATCTGTTGCGCCCAGAACGCAAGCCCGAGAGAACGATCGATGAGAAGCGTCGCGAGGGTTTTTATGGTTGGTATCATCGCAAGGTTGGTTGGGCAATCGAACATCGCTGGAGCGTGCTGGGCGCGAGCTTTGCCTTTCTCGCGCTGGGAATCGTACTCGCCACGACACTGAAGACGCAGTTCTTTCCGGATGATGTTCAGTACTGGTCTTATATTGATCTGTGGCTTCCGAATGGCGCGCCGATTGCGCAAGCACGTGCCTCCGCACGTCAGGCTGAGGATATTGTCAACCGCGTGCTTGCCGATTATGAAACGCAGCACGGCGGCCAAAAGTACGATGCCAGTCCAGGCGGCGGTTCTCATCTGCTTGACTCCGTGACCACCTTTGTCGGCGGCGGCGGCCCGCGTTTCTGGTTCTCCGTTTCACCCGAGCCACAGCAGGCAAATTATGCGCAGCTCATTTTGCGCGTCAAAGAAAAGGAAGCAACGCCGAATCTGGCCGGCCCGTTGCAGTCGGCTCTCGATCATGAATTGGCCGGCGCACAGGCCATCGTGCATCAGTTGCAAATTAATCCTGTAGAATATCCGATAGAGATTCAGATTTCAAGTACAGCCGATGTGAATCCGGCCGATGAAGCTGCGGACAATCAAACACTCAGGCAGATCGCCGATAATACGGCCGAAGTGCTGCGGCATACGCCGGGTATTGAGATGACGCGGATCGATTGGCAGAATGAAGCTCCAGAAATGAATCTGCAAATCGATCCGGACAAGGCAAATCTCGCCGGTGTGACCAATGCAGATGTGGCGAGTTCCGCGCTTGCTGCAACCGACGGCGTGCCCGTTGCTACGTTGCGACAGGGCAACAAACAGATCCCGATAGTTGCCCGGCTCGCGGCCGACGAACGCGCGACACTGTCGGATCTGAACAACATCTACGTGGCTTCCTCGAATGCCGGCCAAAAGATTCCGATTGGCGCCGTCTCTCAAATCCACCCTGAGATGACCGTGCAGTGCATCCGCCGTCAGGAGCACTTCCGAACGATTAGTGTGCAGTCTTACCCGGCTCACGGAGTACTTACTTCGCAAGTTCTCAAACGTATTCAACCAGACCTCGATCGGCTTCAAGCAACGCTACCTCCCGGTTACTCTCTCACCATCGGTGGTGAAAGAGCGAAGCAGCGCGATGGTTTTCAAAATCTCGCAGTGGTGCTGTTGATTTCAGCGGCTGGAATTTATCTGGCTCTGCTGATTCAGTTCAAAAACGCCGTCAAGCCGTTGATTGTTTTTGCGGCCGTGCCTTACGGCGTAGTGGGCGCGTTGCTTGGTCTGGCCATAACTGGTACCGCCTTCGGCTTCATGGCTTTTCTCGGCATCGCCAGCCTCATCGGCGTCATTGTCAGCCACATCATTGTGCTCTTCGATTTCATTGAAGAACGGCACGCGGCTGGTGAGTCGCTGGAAATGGCTCTGCGCGACGCCGGCATTGAACGCTTGCGCCCGGTTTTGATTACCGTGGCCGCAACCGTCTTCGCGCTCTTCCCCCTGGCCATTCATGGAGGCCCGCTTTGGAGACCACTTTGCTATGCGCAGATCGGCGGACTGGCCGTAGCAACCTTCATTACGCTATTGCTGGTTCCGGTTTTGTACAGCATTGCGGTACTGGATTTGAAGATCGTCCGATGGGATAAGAATCCGGAGCAGCAGCCCTGAGCGAGTAGACACATCGAATGCTTCTGAACATGCCAAAATCATTCTAGGAAACACTTCGGGTGATCCCCTTCCGCACTCGAAGACACTTTCTTACGATTATGCTGGTAGCCGCTCAGGCTCCCTTGAATGCCGGTCCGCAGAATGTAAATAATCGCCGAATAAACCTGTCGCGAAGACTTCGCCTTGCGTTCAGTTCCAGCCTTGCGCTACTACTTTCGATCTGGTTCCCGCCAGCTGCTTGAATCAGCGGCTCAACCTTGCGCCACAAATGATCCAGCCGTCCACGACTTGATCTGGGCCATATTGATTCCATCATCGTCGTTCCCAATTCGCTGCAAAC
>CAZASC010000197.1:0-6106 GCA_964487695.1 uncultured Victivallales bacterium | reverse complement strand
ACGGCGTAGATACTCAGTTGTTTCGTTATAGAAGCAAAGAAGAAGCGTTGAAGGAGTTATCTGGTTCCAGAATTAACCTTCAATTATCAAGTGAAAACAAAATTGTCCTTTTTGTCGGCAATCTGGTCCCTATCAAAGGTCCCGATATTCTGCTCGAGGCATTTGCGCGAATGATGAGTGAAATGTCAAATATCGAGTCCTCGATCAAGTACTCGGCACTCGGCACTCGACACTCGACACTTCTCTTTATTGGCGCCGGACCGATGCGCGGGCAGTTGGAGCGGCGGGCCAGGCATCTTGGGATTTCTGATTCAGTAATATTCCTCGGCAGTCGTCCGCATGAGGAAGTGGCGCTATGGATGAATGTGGCTGATTGCCTGTGCGTGCCGAGCCGGTCAGAGGGCATGCCGAATGTGGTGGTGGAGTCGCTGGCATCAGGATTGCCGGTGGTGGCGACTGATGTGGGAGCTTGCCGGGAATTGTTGGCCGATGAATCGGCTTGCATAATCGTGCCGACTCTCAAAAGGGATCGGGCGGATGATCAGATAGAACCTGACATTGCAGGTCTGGCCGCAGCGATGGAAAACCGGATCGTGTGCCCGGTGGTTGATCGGCAGGACATGGCGTTGGGGCATGCAGCACGATGGAGCTGGACTGCGACAGCCGGGTCCGTGGTGCGGTTAATTCGTCAGATGGTAGCCGTTTAGCGCCTCGCATATTTCATAACTTTCTGAAACGGCATGTGTAATCCACTTGTTGCGAAACGAGTTGCGATGTGAGTGAGCCTGACCGTTCTCCCTCACTGCGTTCGGGATGAACGGTCCTACATTGCGTTTCTCTGTTGTAGGACCGCTTACTCACCGCGAAGCGGGGAGAAGCGGTGTGAGAAATGCGGGTTAGCGCCTCGCAGAAACTGGTAATTCGAAAAAGATTATATGGACGTTATAATCATAGGTAATCCGTGGCACTTCGGAGAGGACAATCCGACCAGCAAGCATCACATTGCTTTGGAATTATGCAAACAGGGCCACAGGGTTCTCTGGATCAATTCCGCAGGCATGCGACGTCCAAGCGTAGGATCGGGTTTGGACCGTAATCGCATCAGGGAAAAAATCAGTCTGGCATTTCGGGGCTTGATGAAAATGCAGGAACGCATTTGGGTCGTTTCTCCTCTGATCGTTCCGCTTCCCACCGTGGGAGTGGCAAGAGCGTTCAATTCGTTCATTTATCTTTTGTGCGCTTTATCATGCGCAGCGTGGCTGGGATTCCGTCGCCCTCTCCTGATCAACTTTTTCCTCATGGTGCCGGGTCTGCTGAAACTATGGCCGTGGCGGTCGGTTTATTATCTTGTGGACAGGTGGGACGCGTTCAGTCGTTACGATTCGCGAGTGATGTCCAGGATGAACCGGCTCTCGTGTGCCAATGCGGATTGCGTGATCGTTTCGGCGCGAGACCTCTACGAGGATGTCAGGGATCTCAATCCGCGAACTTATCTCGTTCCACACGGAGTGGATTATGAACATTTTGCACGCAGATTCGTTGGAGAAGCGGACAACCGCCTTGACGTACCGGCCGATGTTCCACCCGGTCCGAAGATAGGCCTGATCGGGTTGCTGGACGAGCGTGTGGATCAAGATCTGCTCCGTCGTCTGGCACAGGAAATACCCCAGGCCCAGGTGCTTCTGGTCGGCAAACAGGACGATATTTCCACGGACAAACTCAACGATCTCGCGAATCTTCATTTTCTTGGGCCGCGACCTTTTCGGGAACTTCCAAAATATGTGGCAAGTTTTACGGTTGGGCTGATCCCATACCTGGTCAACGAACAGACATTGTCCGTGAATCCCATCAAATTGCGAGAAATGCTGGCGGCAGGCTGTCCGGTTGTGTCAACGGCTTTGCCGGAAGTCATGAGCGTTAGAGAAAGGTTGGCGGGTGAGATAGGTGGGGCGGGAGATGAATTGACCCGTAGAACCGGTATTTGGATCGCACACAATCATGACGAGTTCATTGCTCAGGCGCGTTACCTAGTGTCGCAACCGCTGACATGGGACGAACGGAAAGCTGTGAGCGGTCTGATGTCGTCCGAGACGTGGTCTGATAAAGTACATGAAATCCTGCAGCTCGCGCTTCGTGCGCAACCATAAAGAGAATGAATATTTGCTTTGAGATTTGCAGCAGACTTTATCGCCGCCGCCACATTTCTATGTCTTCTCGCGGGACCGTCCAATCGCTGGAGGAAAGGCAAATGGATGGCTACGCAGAATATTGGCAATGGCAATTTGATTCTTCACCCGCATATTTCCAGAAAATCTTCGATATGTGCGATGTTGTGAAGCATCGTGCTGTTCTCGATATTGGCTGTGGCATCGGCGGGCGCACCTGTTTTCTGGCCACCTTGGAACCTGACAAGGTGCTTGGAATCGATATCAACGAGCGGGAGATCGAATTGGCGAAGGCTCTGGCGCTCAGAAAATCAGGCATTGAGGGAACAAGACAAAAAATATGCTTCGATGTGGTTGTGGAAGGCGGCACGAAGCATGCGGGGAGTTTCGATGTGGTTGTCCTCATAGATTGTCTTGAACACGCGCGCGATCCAGCGACGCTTTTATCCGCGGCGCATGCATTTCTCCGCCCTGGTGGCATCTGCTATTTTGCGACCATGGGCTGGTATCATCACCGTGGCGCGCACATCGGAGACATTTTGCCAATGCCTTTTGTCCAGTTGTTCTTTTCCGACCGTGTCATGTTGGATGCGATCCGGCGAATCCTCAGCGCTCCTTACTATGTTCCGAATTTATGGGATTCCGATCCGCCTGTTGCCCGGTGGATGGGCGTCTCCGATCTTTGCGACAGACCTGGCGAAAGTCTCAACAAGATCACTGTGCGAGGCATCAAGCAAATCGTCAACCAATCGCCATTTCTCAAAAAAAAGGTGGCAGTTACGGGATTCTCATGGAATACATATAGGTTTCTGCGATGCCTGAACGTTCTGGCGGCAGTTCCGGGAATTCAGGAAATGTATCACTCCGCTGTTTTCGGCAGGTTGGAGAAGGCTCGCTGATCTGGAAATGTTGGCAAATAAAATACCCGGGAGATATATGAATTGTGCGAAGGGTACACGACTGGCGGTATTCGCCGTTCTCATGGGTTTGGTGTTTGTCGTCGTTCTGATGTGGCCAGTGGCGACATGGCTTCAGTGTCGCGAGGTGTGGATTGCAGATGAGATGACACCGGACGCGGTGTATCTGGTTGCCGGATCGCATGAGCAGGATCGAAGAATTAACGGGATTGTTTTATTTCTACGCGACAAGGAGGCTAGTCTTCGCTTGAAGAATGGAGACGAAAAGGGGCAAACCAACACTCCGTTGCAGATTCTAATAGGCAACGACATGCTGATAAGCAGGTGGTCGAGTGAAGAACAGCGGAATTTAAAAAAGGCCGAATGGGCTGTGAAAAAACTGGAAGAAAAAGCTCCAGTTCAACAGGCACAGAAGGACGGACAAGTCATAATCAAAATTGTACCCGGGCAATTCAGCAACACGGATGGCGAAATGGTTGCGCTGGGAGCTTTTCTCAAGAAGCAACCCGAAATAAGGACGCTTGCGCTGGCAACTTCGTTGTATCACCTTCGAAGGGCAGTTTGGCGGTTGAGAGAGCATTTGGATCGTGACCTCGCCATTGTCGCCGTTAAGGATCCGCCCGCATGGCATGATCGCCTGCCGTGGGTGGTAGCCGGAGAAATGTGCAAGATGGTGCGGGATGCGATGGGTCTTTCTCAGGCCAGATTTGTTTCACGGTCCTGACGTTTGCGCAATTCAAAGTTGTCGATCGACATTGTGAAGCAGGAGATTGTTATGAATATATTGGGCATAGGCGGTTTCTCCCATGACAGTTCGGCGACGCTGATCTGCGATGGCCGGATCGTTGCAGCGGCTGAGGAAGAGAGATTCACCAGGAAGAAACACCAGGAAGGATGGCCCGAAAACGCGATTTCCTTCTGCATTAAAAAGGCCGGTCTCAGCGTTCGGGACATTGACCATGCCGCTTTCTACTGGCGTCCGTGGAGTTTCGATTCGTTGAGGGATGTGTGGCGGCGCGTCCGGTATTTTCCAGTACACCCAATCTATTCTGCCGGTTTTCTGCTCAATACCACAAACGACATGGCATGGTATTTGTTTCATTTGCGCAGGCTGAAAGAGAGAAGCGGCGGACGGGCTCAGATTCATTTTGTCAGGCATCACGATTCGCATGCCGCAAACGCTTTCTTCTGCTCGCCATTCGACGAAGCGGCCGTGCTTACAATAGACAGCCGTGGCGAATGGGCCACTTCGGTCATGTATCATGGCAAGGGCAATCGTCTTCAGCAGTTGCATCGGATCAATCTTCCGCATTCAGTAGGAGTTCTGTATCTCTGCGCAACAAACTACCTTGGCTTCAAGACCGGCGACGAATACAAGGTAATGGGCCTCGCAGCTTTCGGCGAGCCGAAGTATCGCGACAAGTTCGCGAAGATGATCGAGCTGAGAGCGGATGGGACATACCGCCTGGACACTTCTTATTTCACTGTGCAGCACAGTCCGGGCAGATTCGCGGGATATGTCTCGCGTAAGTTCACGGATTTGTTCGGTCCACAGCGCACGCCCGATGGTGACATTACGCAATTTCATAAAGACATGGCAGCCAGTCTTCAGGCAACCCTTGAGGATGTGCTCTTTCATGTTCTGAATGGGCTTCAACAGCTGACCGGCTGCAAAAAACTCTGCCTTTCCGGCGGCGTTGCCCAAAACAGCGTTATGTGCGGAAAAATCGCCGGTCATACGAAGTTTGACGACGTGTTTATTCAGCCGGCTTCAGGCGACAATGGTTGTTCCATGGGTTGTGCGGAATGGGTGCACAATCAAATTCTGGGCCTTCCGAGGGGAGAGGAATTTCCCGGATGTTATCTCGGTCCGGAATTCAGCGAGAAGGAGATTCTCGCGCTTTTGGAGGTCGCCAAGCTGCGATACCGGAAATCTTCTGACGTTGCTGCGGATACGGCCACGCTGATTGCGGACGGCAAGATTATTGGCTGGTTTCAGGGACGAATGGAATGGGGCGCGCGCGCGCTGGGGAATCGCTCGATACTGGCGGATGTCACAAATCCGGAAATGACGAATATCGTGAATCGCTACGTGAAGCACAGGGAGGATTTCCGTCCTTTTGCACCCGCCTGTACCGTTGAAAGCGCCGGCAGATATTTCAAGCTAGGAGGAACTTCACCGTACATGTTGAAGGTTGTTCCGGCGACTCAGGAAGCGAAGGACAAGATGCCGGCGATAGTACACGTTGATGGAAGCGCCAGGCTCCAGACGGTGGAAAAGGATAAGAATCCGCTTTTATATCGCCTTCTTGAGGAGGTGTCCCGGCTCAAGGGCATCCCGTGCGTACTAAACACGTCCTTCAACATAAAAGGCGAGCCGATTGTCTGTTCGCCGATGGATGCGGTCAAATGCTGGTCAAGCACCGGCATTGATGTTCTCGTCATGGGCCCGTATATCCTGGAAAAAGGGTGATGTTGGCAGGGCTGATTTCTTGGTCTCTCGCATTAGCGCTCGCCGGAACGGGCGTGATACTCGCATATGCGTGGGGAATATATCCGTTCGTTCTTATGGTGATTGCGAGCAAGATGAAAGGCGCTTCGATCAACACGAGCGCAAGTTCAAAAAACGGCGCGGCCTCCAGATCGGTCTCAATCATTTTCTCGGCACACAACGAAGAGTCTTGCATTGCGAAGCGTCTGGACAATCTTCTGATTCTATCCGGTCACCCAGATGAGTTCTCGATTCATGTGGGGGTCGATGGATCAACGGATCGCACCGTCGCCATCGCCGGTGAATATTCCCTCAAGCATCAGAACATTCATGTGCATGAATTCAAGGAACGCAGCGGAAAAGTTGCGGTGCTGAAGGAATTGGTGAAGCAATCGGATGGCAACGCACAGAAGTCTGAGTACAAGTCACAAACCGCGGATATATTGGTGTTCACAGATGCAAATACCCGGTTTAGAGAAGATGCATTGGCCAGACTGCTGGCGCCGTTCTCGGATGAAAGCGTAGGCGGAGTA
>CAZASC010000196.1:0-6107 GCA_964487695.1 uncultured Victivallales bacterium | reverse complement strand
TGAGAAGCCACCGACCGAGAATGACTTGCGCGATCAACTTAATGAATTGCGGGAGCATTTTCCAAAACTGAAGGATGACGAGCTTTTTTTGGTTTGGTTTCTGCGGGCTTTCATCACCGAAAGCGAAGACGAGGCGGTAAATTCGCTGACCGGAAAATCCAGAGACAAGGGAATTGACGCGGTGTTTATTGATGAACCGGCGCGGATTGTTTTCATCGTCCAGAGCAAGTATCGGCAGAAGTTCAACGAGAAACAGGAAACTCGGCAGGATGTCATGGAGTTCGCCCAGCTCGCCGGCCTGTTGTATGGCGAACACGCGGAATTTTCCAACTTCACCAAATCCATTGATACCGTTGTCCGCAAGCGCATTGAGGATGCCCGCGAACGATTACTCAAACGTAAATACCGGCTGCAACTTTATTACGTCAGCCCCGGCAAGATCAGCAAGCCGCTTCGGGACGAGGCTTACCATTCGGTTCGCTGCAAAGACTCCGCCGCGTCATTTGATGCGTTCGACGGCAAGCGGCTGATTTTCCTGCTGCGGGATTATCTGGACGGCGTTGCGCCGCCGGTGCCGTCGCTGGATTTGGAAATTGAAACCGGCCAGGGCGTTCGCGTGACGGGCATTCTTAATCGTTTCGACGCCAAGACTGAAATCGAATCATGGGTGTTCCCCATGTCCGGCGAATCGGTCGGCCAGCTTTATGAATTTGCCGGCGTCCGGTTGTTTGCCCGAAACGTGCGCGGTTATCTCGGCAACTCCGACATTAATCACGGCATGGACAACACCATTGAAAAGGAGCCGCAGTTTTTTTGGTATTACAACAACGGAATCACGATTATCTGTGACCGTGCCGAGCAGATCACCAGCCGGGGACGGGGGATTCTGCGCGTGGACAATCCGCAAATCATCAACGGCCAGCAAACTACGCGCACGCTGCACCGGAATTTGCCGCAGAGCGCCAAGGCCAGCGTCGTGGTCCGCGTGATTCGCGTTCCCCGCGATAAACACGAACATTCAAACGGGTTTGATGCTCTGGTTTCCAGAATCGTCGCCGCCACCAACTGGCAAAATGAAATCCGCCAGTCCGATTTGATGTCCAACGACCGGCGGCAGATTGAAATTGACCGGGCGCTTCGCAAGTTTGGCTACTGCTACGTTCGGAAACGCCAGACCAAGGGGGAAATGCTGCGGACATCCGGCGTGCGCAGCCACCACTTCATCAAAAAAGAGCAGTTGGCGCAGGCCGTGGCCGGTTGCGACCTCGACCCATTGATTGTGCGCGAGGGCAAAGAAAATCTGTTTGATGAAGAATATTATCCGCAGGTATTTCCCAATGCCGACCCATATTTCTACCTGACACGGTATTGCACGTTTTGCGCCGTCACCTATGCCGCTCGTGGCTACCCGGAGCGTGGTTACGCAAAATGGGTGGCGCTGAATTTTGTCTGGAGCCGAGTGGCCCCGCTGGTGCGTTCCAAACAGGCCGCCGATTGCTTTCACCAAAGCTGGTTTCGTAGTTGGGAATCCATGCAACACCTGATTGCTGCCGTGGACGTGGTGTTCAAGGCGGCGTTGCAATTCTACCGTGTCCGTCGCGGCAAGGGGGCCAAGGCGATTGACGTTTCATCATTTTTCAAAAGGAAAAATCTCCATGTGGATTTTGAAAGTTTCTGGCAGGGTTCGACAAACCAGCGGAAAGGCGCCTTCAAGCGTGCCTGGGCGCGCTACGAGAGAAAATTTCGTGAGGAGGTTGAGTCATAAAAATGAGAGTCGTGAAAGGATCAGCGATTACGAAAATAATACACAGTTGTAAATAGAGTGCTACATAAACGGGCACGTCATAAAACGTCCAGTAGCCAACATTGACCATGAATCCAGTCCCAATATTAAACACAAGCGAAAGCACTGAAAACCAGATCAACCGAGACGCCATGTTCGATTACGTCGCTACTCGGAACGCGATTTTATTTGTGGGTGCCGGGAGCAGTCAGCGATGTGGTTATCCGAGTTGGGGAGAACTGTTAAGAAAGCTCGGCGAGATTGTTAACTTATCAACTCCGTCAAACAGCGATTTGCGGAAGAATCCCATGCTTGCTCTAAATTTTATTGAGCAGGTAAAGGTTTGCATAAAAACGCGGGACGGATGCCTTGACCAATACTTTGCCGCACTTCAACGCATGTTTGCGCCAAAAAAGCCAAAATCACATGATGCCTTCCATGAGCGGCTTGTTGGACTGCCATTTCGTGCCATCGTAACATGCAATTACGATGAAATATTAGAATCTGCACTTGGGGCCATTTACCTAGGCAAACGAGCAGTTTCGTGCGACATCGATGACGATGCACGGGCTTCATCAAGTGAATTCCTCCGCTCGTTAGATCAAATCACCAACCCACCCGCTGTTTTACATATTCATGGAATTTACTCAAAGCCAAAGAAGATAATTTTAAGCGAGCAGGATTATTTACGCGCTTACGGATGGATGCACGACGGAAGGGGAAAGATTTCCCAAAAAGAGTTCCGAGATATAGCTGCCTGGACGATTCAGAGCCGCCTCGTCTGGGCGCTATTGGCTACTCGCCGGCTTATTTTTATTGGATTTAGCGTGACCGACCCTTATTTCATATATCTTCTGGAAATTGTGACTAAAGACCTGTGGGAATGGAATCAGCAAAATCATTTTGCCATTTTGGGTCTTTCCAAGGACGACGCTGAAGAGGGCAAATCTTTTGCGAAGCGCCTATTGCAGATACATGGAATCCAAGTGGTGTTTTATGAAAACCCCGACGGTTCACATTCGGCCCTCGATCAACTAATTCAAGATGCGAGCTTCTTCTGTAAGACAGGCGACCGCAAAGGATGGCTGGAAGCCGCAAACACAAGGCTTGAGGAGGGTCCGATTCATCCATGAACATAGATCGCTCAAATCTGGTGAATAAACTGCGCGCTTTCGCGCTCACAGGCAGCGGGGTTGTGATCGGACAGCCGGGCGTAGGGAAGACTCATACAATGCGAGTGCTCCGGCAACAGCTTCGTTCTGACAAAGTGCAGCATCTACTGCTTCCTGTTGACCGCCTTGGGTCGGGAAGTCAAGCAGAACTACAATCACTGCTTGATTTTGAGGGCGATTTCATTGTGAAACTTCGACAAGAGATAAGCAGTGCAACACGGCCCGGCATCCTCATTTTTGATGGCTATGACGCAGCACGAAGTGAAGACAGCCGCAACGAGGTGTTTAAGCTAATTCGCCGTGCAGTCCGAGAACTTCGCAATGATTGGAACACAATTGTAAGCGTCCGCACGTTCGATGCAAAGAAGTCCCAGCATCTCCTCGAACTGTTCCCAAACGCTAAAACTGAGGCAGGGGTTATGCAAATTCCCTGTCGGCAATTCTTGATACCAGTTTTGCAAGAGGATGAGGTTGAACAGGCGCTGGCACAAGTTGATGGATTGCGGGCATTGCATGATAACGGAACAACAGATTTTCGCACCCTTCTAAAGGTGCCATTTAATCTATGGCTTATTGAGCAAGTTCTGCACGCCGGAGCGAAAGCCAATGAATTCTCAAAGGTCACATCGGAAGTTCAGTTGCTGGAAATGTATTGGGAATACCGTGTAAGGAAGGCTGCCCATTCCAAGGATCGAGAATTTATACTGAAAAAGTTAACGCATAATATGGTCGAGGATCATACGCTAACGATTCGTAGAGACCGAGTTTATCAGCCAGATGTTCGAGAAGCGTGGGAAGCACTTTTCAGCGATGAAACTCTTATAGAGGTGCCAGGGCGAGAAGCGGGCGTCGCGTTCACGCATAATATACTATTCGATTTCGCAGTGAGCACTCACCTGCTTGAGTCGGAACCTAAAAAGCTCGCTGCGTTCGTAGCTGAGGAGCCGGCTCGTCCATTATTCCTTCGCCCTAGCTTGGTTTATCACTTCACGCGACTTTGGCATTATGACAAAGTCCTATTCTGGAGAAATTTTTGGTCAGTTGTTCAAAGGGATGAAATGCACCTGCGTCAAATAGTTCGCTTGGTGCTGCCTGCGGTTGTTGTCAATGAGGCCAAAACACAAGAAGACCTCTCACCGTTGTTGGAACAATTGCGCACGAACAAGCCATCAGCAATTGATGCAATTGCATTTCTTCTTCAAGCGCTGCGCATACTAAATTCACCTAAAAAGGCACTGTGGGCTGAGTTCCTATGCTCGATTGGACCACACCTTGACCAGCGATTTGCATGGGATGCAGGAATCATAGCATCGGGAATTGTAGAATCTAATGAGCGGCCCACGGAGAATGCAATCAACAACTGCGGTGATTTAGGCCGCCAACTGCTCGGTTGGGCCTGGGATTGCAGGAAGAATTCGGAACAACGTCAATGGTTTGAGAGGCTCGCAGGATTTGTGGCAATTCCCCTAGTCGCAAAGACATTTGGTTCAGGTGCGGAAGAAGCGCGCAGATTATTGAAGAATGTAATTGCAGTGGTAGGGGAGCCAGAATTTCCCGTTGATTGCATTTTTAGACTCACGAACGAGGTTAAAAATCTCATTCACCATGACCCGGAGTTGGTTGGCATGATATATGAGTGCGTGTTTAGCTATGAAGAGCGAAGCGACACGAAGACAAATATAGGTGGGGCGGTAATGCCTCTAATTAGTAATCGCCGCCAAGACTATGACATGTGCCGCTACAATTTGATTAAGGATTACAAGCAATTCCTTGCGTCTGCAACATTTCCAGCGCTTAAAACTGGAATACAAGCCGTTCAAGCATTCGCATATCAAGACCATGTATCAGCCTATTCGCATAGTGACAATACACTTAGCGAACGCACATTTTATTTTCCATTCCGCAACACTACTGTTCGTTTTATAGTGGACCATTCTTCAATTTGGGATGCCTCTTCCCACCCGGATCAAGAACTTCAAATTGCTGACGCAATCTTTGAATGGCTAGGAATTGCCGCAAAGTCGGAGCAAAACGTAAATGTAGATCGTTTTCTTGACATTTTTGAAACTGAAGCGCAAATGGCATTTCTTTGGTCACGACTACTGACAGTTGGCGCAGCAAATCCTAAGGTTTTAGGTCCGCGCCTATGGGAATTAGCAATTGCCAAACCAGTGATGGAAAAAGCGGACACTCTTTATCCAGTGGGGGCATTTATCGAACGAGCTTTTGAGTTTTTAAGCGAACCTCAGCGCCGAAAAGTAGAAGAAATGATTCTGAATTTGGGAAATACAAGCGATACCGAACAAAAAGATTATTTCCAACACTATCGCGCTAGGCTTATCGCCCGCATACCAAAAGAGCTTTTACTCACAGAGGATGGAAAGCAGTTGAGAGACGCGCTTGAAAAAGAGAATAGGCTGCCCCCAAATACGCCCGTATTCAGCGTTTCATCCTCTTGGAGCCATGTAACCGAGGAACAAATACTGAAACAGCAAGGTGCGAAACTAGAGTTGCCGGCGAATACCACACTTCGAGAACTTTATCGTCCGCTTAAGGAGTGGGAAGAAAAGAATAAGGACGAAACCAAAATTGATAACCTCGTGCCAGTAGCCATAGCTGTGCGCGATTGTCTGTCAAAAGAGAACGGTGCAGAAAGCGCAGTATTGCAACAGGCTTGGATACATTTGGCTGATTTTTCTTCAGACGCATTGAGAATGAGCCGTGATCCTAAAGCTGCACGGTTCCAAGTTCTTCGCAGACTTGTTCTCGACGCGGCAAATCATCCAAGTCCAGAACCGAACCCCAAGTATGATACCGATTGGAATAGTGCTTCTTGGTCTCCAGCACCAAGAAATGATGCAGCGCCTGCGTTGCCTTGGCTGATAGCATTTGGAGAAGACCCGGAAGCCCTTGCTATGATTCAGAAATTAGCGCGTGATCCAGTGCCGTCAGTGCGTTTTCTGCTTGTGTGCGAGTTGTGGCGGCTATGTGAGAATATGCCAAAAGCGATGTGGACGATTTTCGACGAGATCGCAAAAAAGGAAGAAAACGGGGTTGTTCTTCAGGGAGTCACAGTTTCACTATGGAATCTCATACGTAGGGACAAAGAACGAAGCCTTGCCTTGATTCAAAAGCTCCTGAAGCGAGTTGAG
>CAZASC010000195.1:0-6127 GCA_964487695.1 uncultured Victivallales bacterium | reverse complement strand
ACAAAAATGCTGATTTTATTGGTACTATTTTGAGTTTTCAAACAGGCTCTAAGACTTGATCCCCCTTCGTGCCATCGCCTCGTGCAGTTCCGGCAGCTTGAGCAACAACTCCACCATGCCCGTCACGTCGAGTCGGCGCGTGTTAGATGAGTTGTAACCCTCCAGCTTTTCCGCGCCGGGCTGGCCTTCAGTAAAATAAAGGTTGTAGTTCAAATCCCGGTTATCAGAGGGGACGCGGAAGTAATCGCCCAAATCCTGGGCTCGAGACCTCTCTTCCTGGGTCAGTAAAGTTTCATGCGATTTCTCGCCATGGCGGGTGCCGATAGCCTTAACCGGATTCTCCGCCTTGAGCAAGCGTTTCAGAGCGTCAGCTAGGGTCGCGATAGTTGCGGACGGGGCCTTCTGAACAAAGAGGTCCCCGGGCTTGGCATGTTTAAATGCATATACCACCAATTCCACGGCATCATCCAATGACATCATAAACCGGGTCATGTTAGGATTCGTCACGGTCAGCGGCATGCCAGCCTCAATCTGCTGGATGAAAAGTGGTATAACCGAACCGCGAGAAGCCATCACATTTCCGTACCGGGTGCCGCAAAAAACAAGCCCCGCTTCTGCCGCCAGCCGGGAGCGCGCAACCATGATTTTTTCCATCAAGGCTTTGGACATTCCCATGGCGTTGATGGGATAGGCTGCCTTATCCGTGCTCAATATGACGAGCCGCTTCACTTTTGCTTCAATGGCCGAGCGCAGGACATTGTCAGCCCCAATGACATTGGTGCGCACGGCTTCCATGGGGTAGAACTCGCAGGAAGGCACCTGTTTCAGCGCGGCTGCGTGGAAGACATAATCCACCCCGGCCATAACTTCTCTGGTACTGTCGATATTGCGCACGTCGCCGATGTAAAACTTGATCTTGGGGTTTTTATACAGATTCCGCATATCATCCTGCTTTTTCTCGTCCCGGGAGAAAATGCGTATTTCGCGGACATTTGTCTTGAGAAAACGGCGCAACACGGCATTCCCGAAACTGCCGGTTCCGCCGGTAACCAATAATATTTTATCTGTAAACATAGTATTTTGTCTTCCAATAATGAATTATGAGCAACTTGGCAGGTTAGCAAACAAATTCTGGTTGTCACTGAGGACAGACTTGTCGTTCAGGGTTGCCATGCCGAGCGCTCTCGCTCCCTCCCTCCAGGAACGATGGGCATCCTCGCCCATATCCGCCAGCGCCTGAAGGACCTCAACGAAATGTTCCGAAGTTTGGATCGGCAGGTCCCATCCCGCATTTTTCGTGCGGAGGTTCCGCCAGGGCGTCTGGTCGCTCGTCACTACGGGGCAACCGGCCAGCAGAGACTCCAGGATAACATGGCCGAAGTTTTCTCCCAACGTCGGAAATACAAATGCATCGTAACCTGCAAGGGTGTCCTGCACCTTCTCATGTGCCAGAGTGCCTTTATACTCAACGCGCACTGCATCGCGATGCTGATCGATGACTTGCCTGCACTTTTGCCAGTAGTTTGAATCATCAATCGGTCCATAGATGTGCAGCGATACATCTCCGTTGACCCTTGCCAACATTTCAATTGCGGCAATAAGGTTTTTTTTGGGTGATATTCGTGAAATGAAAACGGCATACAAACTGCCAGGCCCCTTGACTTTCTTTGAGTAATCGGCAATGGGGCCGCCGGAAGCCATATCCCTGGCGACGCGGATATTCAGTTTGTTGCCCGACATCATGGCATGTTGAATTTCGCTTTTTTCAAGGTCTGTGCTGGCATGCAGAATTGTGTTCCTGTAAAGCCCCAAGAACAGGGCAATCTTCAAAAAAACAAACTTCTTTAGTCGCTTTTGAGCCATTGCACCGGGCGACAGCTCACCCCGTGGGGCAATAACGACCGGTTTATCCGGAATCAACCTTAATCGCCTGGCTAGAAGCGGAACCAGGGTAAAGATTGGATCAAAAAAACTGTTGAGATAAAGAATGTTGTATTCCGTCTTTCGAAGAGTTCTGACCAAACGGAATGGAAGCGTCAGATTGGGTGCCCAATAGCGGACTTTTGCTAATCCAACTTGATTCCATTCGTTCTTTTGGATCGAAAGAAAAGGGGAGTGCTCCCCCAAGTCGCGGTCCAGGGCCAAAACCTTGAACTGTTGAGTTTCGCTTAAGTTTTCGACCATGGCCTTAAGAGTCCGAACCGAGCCTCCGGCCTTAAAGGCTGGAAGAAAGTATCTTGCAGGCAGCAGGATAATCGGCTTTGTCTCCATTATTTGAATATGAGCCTCCGGAATGGGGAATGCCTGGGCCACACCCGTTTGGCGCTCGTATACACTTTATGACTCGCTTGCGCCATTTGCAGCGGCTGCGAGATGCTGACTTGTTTTCCCTGGCTTGCTCTTAACCGGGCTTTAAGGCGCGACACGGCGGACTGTTGATGCGACGCAAAGGCAAGAGGGAAAGTGAGTACGCAACAATAGAGAAGCCATCGTTGAATCATATTCAGCTCGCCTGTTGTGATCTGTCCGCCGTGGGTCAGGCCTTCGGCCACACCGACGACCGAGTAGATGGCCAGAACGCGCCATAACGCTGCTTGTGGTCCGCCATATGAATAGATACGGACCACATTTCGGAGCAAAGCAGCCTGCAACCAGATAAACACCAGAAATCCTAGAACACCGAATTCGTAGAATATCTCCAAGTACTGACTGTGAACGGTTGTTCGATATGGCAATCCAGCGTAGGACGAATCACGATATTCATCATCCGAAAACATAAAAAATGAACTTGATCCCAAACCACGACCTAACCAGGGTCTTTCTTTCGCTTTTTGTATCGCTGGTATCCAGACAAAACTTCTACTGTCCTTAACACCGTCGTCCTTGTCGATCCGGAACAATGTCATATATTTAGATTGCTTTTCCTCGCCCAGCAATGACCAAATTGCTGCACCGGCAGCCAACATTACAACGGCAAGCAATAGACAGCGCATTGCCAGGGCCGCCGCACGTTTTACGGGAAGGCGTATTGTGGATAGCAAGGGCAGCACTATTACAAGTTGTATTAACGTTCCCCTCGTGCCTGTGCGTATCATGGCTACAAGCGCCACGGCAGCCAATATGAAGTGGAATATTCGTCGTTTCCCATGGGTGATCACGCCTTCGGCAAACAATCGCACAAGAGACCACAGGCATAGCGCCGCCGTGCCGGTGGCCTGTAAATCATCACCCAAATTAAGTCTTTCACCTCCCTGTGCTGGATTCGAAGCTCCTCCTCCAACAGCGATAAGCACAATTGTCGCATAGCTCGCGTAGAGCAAGCCATCGGCCAGCCATGTTGCGATTTGATTCAGATCCGTTGAGCGCAGTAGATTCCATATGAACACGAACACCAATAACAACCCAACGACTCGTAGTGTAACGTCCTCTGGATTAACAGCCCACAGTATGGAGGCTGCTATAAGCGCGACAAAGCAGAAAAGAGCCGGATGAAAGAGGATCGTCCAGTTTGACGAACGGTCACTTCGATTCCATGTAAAGGACAGGACTGCTAGCACCACGTAAACGGGGTTTCGTATGACCTTGAAGAAAGGACACATCACCGAAGCAAGCCACCAGGTGCAGAACAAGCACACAAGAACGGGCTTGATCCAATCGCGTTCGCGTTGATGACGCCGGTAGCTCCAAGCGGCGGCGCCGGCAAAAAATAAAATGCCGAGGATCTGGTTCACGAAAAATAAAGCAGAAAGCTGAAATCAAGATCAGACGAAATAAAAGTCAAAAATTGGGGAGGCGAAATCATAAAACGGCAAGCTAATTTCCTCCCCATCAATGGTCTGCGCTCTGCAGATTTCCGCTTTCTGTTTTTTGGAGAACCTGGCTTATGCAGGCCAGGACGTTTTTGACGTTCGCCTCATGATTCCATGGGCATACTATTTCGCGAGAGGCTGCGCCCATGCGTTTCAACTCGGTGTCAGAGATCTCCGTCATTGCGATTAGCGCCTTGCGCCAGGCCGCCGTGTTCCCGGCTGGCACCATGAAGCCGTTGCATCCTTCCTTCAATAAATCGTAAGCTGCCCCCACCTGATCCGAGAGCAGAAGCGGAAGCCTGCAAGCCATCGCCTCGTTGACCACCACACCCCAAGGTTCGGTCAGCGACGGGAGGATGAAGAAATCCGCAGCCGCGTACAACTCGGGAAGTTGGCTCTTCTGCTGAAAATCAATAATCCGGACTGGCAGATTGTGATGTTGGATGATTTTATCATAATTCAACCTCAGCGGCCCGTCGCCAACCAATAATAGTTGGGGTTGTTTCTCGGGGGCGAGGCCAGCCATCGCTTCAAGAATAATCTCCACTCCTTTTTCTTCCACAAAACGCCCCACAAAGAGGCCAGCGCGACGGCTCGATAGTCCCAGCGACTTTCTGACTGATTCGCGCGTATTGCGCGCGGCATCCGACTTGCTTTGAAAAAATTCGAGGTCGGGGGTGTTTGAAAGGGTGAACACCTGCTCCCGGGGAATACCGATCTCGGCCCAATAATCCGCCGACTTCCTGCCCGTGGCGAATGCGGCCCGTGCATGACGCAGCAGCGGGAAAAGCAGACAGCGCTTCAAGGCCCGTTTCAGCGGGTGCCTGGGTTGAACAACGTGGCTTTCTCCCTGTAAAACGAACGGCGTGCCGGTGACAAAACAATAGAACAATGCGAACAAAAGCGTCGGGTGACTATAGCCGCAAATCACGACCAAATCGAAGCATCCTTTTCGCAGTTCCCCGACGACCGCCGTGCCGGAATGAACAAGTTCACTTTGCCCGGGACGTTTTCGAAATGAAATGCCAGGCAGGACCTTGTATTTTACCCCCGGCAAATCATCCAGTTCCCAAGCTCGCTGTGGATCGCCCCAGTAAAGGAACAAAAACATGACATCCACCTGCGCTTGCTTAGCTAGCATCCTGAAGAATGGCGTTTTATAGGGCGTGGGCGAATGGACAATCCATGCAATTCTTTTCACTTCCTTGGCCGCTGCAGGCTGCGGCGACACCGGGTGTGTTGAAATGGTTGTCATTTGACGGAAACAGCAGCGTCTTCCTTAGCTTGTCCATTAACCAGAGATTTGTTGTAAGAGACGAATCGTTTGAGCGCTAGAAAGCGCGATTCAAACAAGACAAAGCTCAGCCAGCTCACAAGAATTACCGCACCAAAGGATGCGATCAGGCAGAGAATGGGGTACTCCTTGGGAGACAACGCGTTAGCCATCAACCCGAAGCACATAAGATGATAGACATACAGCCCATAACTGATTTTGCCACTGAATACCAGGGGGCGATTTGTGAACAATGCTTTGACTAGCCGGGATTCCCTGTAGAACACAGTCAAACCGATGATGGATACATAGAATGCGGCGAAGCTAGAGTATTTGAAAAGCTCTTTGAGGTCTGCCCATGCGCCAAAGGTCCGGAACCGCCACCATAGTAGCATACCCAGGGGAGGCAAACACAGCGCGATCCCCAAGAAAGTCATCGCTTTTGCTTGTATGCTTTTTTTTGCCTCACAACAAGCCAGTAGCGCGCCAGCGGCAAGCGCGTCCATCCGGCAGGTCGTGAACCAGAATACACTGACATGCAGTTGATAGATGAAGAACAAGCGGGATACAACTGCTGCAAGAATTACTCCCCAGCAAAGCCGAGGAAGCCATTTCTGTGGCGCCAAATACACGATCAGCGGCCAAAAAAGGTAGAAATGCTCTTCGACGGCCAGGGACCAATAGTGATTCGGACCATCATTAGCCAGGGCGGGTAGCGTCGCAGGCACATTTTGCAGATAAAACCACCACCACCAGGTGGAATGAAATGGGGCGATTTTTGTGCTTTGGAGCGACGGCAAGACAAAGTAGAAAAGAATCAGAAATCCGTAATAGAGAGGCAGGATTCGTAAAACCCTTCCACAATAAAATGTGGAAAAGTAGTGGTCGTAACCCTTGGTTGCTATGAGGATGCGAGTAATAAGAAACCCAGAAAGGACAAAAAACAGGTCAACCCCCGTTTGCCCGAAGATGGCAATTTGATGCAACAAGGCACTGTCATCCGGTCTTGGCGAATGTTGCCGGTTGTAAGTTATTCAAATGAAAG
>CAZASC010000194.1:0-6166 GCA_964487695.1 uncultured Victivallales bacterium | reverse complement strand
CCTTAAACGCGCTGAACGGGACATCCAGTACCGGATTCGACGCTAGTTGGGGATCTTCGAAATGCCACCACTCATGCTTGATGCGGCGGAATCCATGCTTCAACATGATGCGCGCCAGCAATTCTCTGTTGCGTGTCGCCGCACGCGATGCGTGCCGATAATCGCTCGCCGCGCGGGGTGAAAATTCGTCAAACGCCGACGGCATGCGCAATTCGCGACCCTGCGCGTCAACCAGCGTAACATCCACCGCCGCGCCCCGATTATGCATAGATCCCGTCCGCGGGTTCGCGACGAAGCCCCCGTGCGGATATTTCTTCCAAAGCAGACGCTGCGCGGACAGCGGCCGGTAGGCATCCCAGATCTTTAACCGATAGCCAAGCGTCACGAATTCCGCGTCGGCGCCGAGTAATTGCCGTGCGGTATGTCGATGCAACACCAGACAAGCTTCCCGCGGGTAAATGCGCTGCCCGGTAAAATTGCGCGTGGTCGCATAGCGCAAATCCACCACCAGCGACGGATCAGAAACCCTGACAAGCCCATGGAGCGCACGCGCCGGCCTGGCGGTGGTAGATTCCGCTGCCTGCGCAGTGGCGACCGGCGAAATTGATAGTGTCCAACTCAGCGGATGCAGCCATCGCGCGCCAAAAAACCCGGCGCCTGCCAGACAAAGAAAAAATAACGATAGCAACAGAGCTAATTTACGCATACAATACCGGTATTTCAAAAGTTTATCCACCTGAAGTTCGGCCTTTTTCACAGATCAATGTCGCGAAATTCGCTAAGGTCATTTGCCATAGCACGGTATGGAGGTCCCGCACCAGGTGCGCAGGTTTGATCGGTGTAAAAAGACAGTGTTTTCCGATGAGAATTTATCACAAAATGGCCAGACAGGGGACCACCAAGTTCCTGATTGACCGTCTCTCACAACGTTACGCCCCAAGGCAGCCAATCAGAATCCACACTACCATCGATAATTGCCGATGTAAATTTAAAACCATGGTGCTTACCAACATAAATTTGTATGGTTTCTTCCGAACATAGCCAGGTCAACGTCATTTTCCACTACACTCTACCCGTTGTCCCCGTCGCCCTTCGTCGGATCTGTTCGTCGTCGATAAAGAAGACAGGACGAAGGAGGCGCGACGAAGGAGTCTACTGGTGATTTATCGCCAAATGGATAAACGGATACCGGTATTTATAATTCGACGAAGAGGTTTTGCCCTTCCTGCTCATTGAGAAGCAAAAGCAATTGATCGAGCATCGCGAAGCCATGGCGCGCCAGCAAGCAGCAGAGATTCAGCGAGCGTTCCTGCAACCCACGTCGCGGAAAAAGCGCGTCACGGAGCATTTCGAGCCGTTGCACCTGATCGGCGGACTTCCGCTCCATCGCTTTCACGGTTTTGCGTTTCAGCCGGTCCAATTCATTTAACAGGCGTTGCTGCATCGCTGGCACGGATTGCGTGAGCGTCGGATCAACTTCAGCGATCGCCTCCGCCATGTGCGCAACCAATCGCGCGATATTTTCCCGTTCCGCACTGAAACTCTGGATGACGGATTCCGGCATCGTCTTTTCCAACACGGCCAGGCGTATCTGATCGAAATTGTAAAGCAAATCGAGCGGGTCGAGCGCCAACTGGCGCAGAACGTGCGCCATCCCACCGGGGACAACGGTGGCCCCAGCGCGCACCACCACCGGCGGCATTGACATCGCCATGGTGGCAAAAACCGGCGACAATTCTGCCCAATACCCCAACTCATTCGGCCCGGCGACAAAAGCGGAACTACTAAAAAGATACTCCTGCACCACAGGACGAAGGACTGCATTGGGCGCGAAACGCTCCGGAGCATCCGCCAGCAGCGCGAGCAATGTCGCCGCCGAAAACACCTTACCATTAATGACAAAATGATCATCCCGGTAGCTGATACGCTGGCGCTGGCCATCCAGCAGATAGCAATTACAGGCGTCAGATGGTTTGGTCAGTTGTGGGCGATAGCCGAGTCGATGCAATTCCTCCGCGCGCGCATTGACCTGTTCGGTAGTCGCCAGTGGCCGGTTCAGTTCGCGACGAATTACTTCGGCTGACAGGCGGCGAATTTCCGGAAGTCGGGGGTCACAGAGGACCAATCCATAGGGAGAAAGCAAACGGGAGAGCAGCCGGGCGCTCCATTCCCCCATATCCGCGCTTTCCGCCAGTGTAACGCGCAATAGCGCCAGCACCTCGTCGGCATACGGCTGCCCCGTCAGGAGGGGCGCCAATTGTTCCAGCACCGCGTCACCGTAGGGACCAACGGGGAGATCGCCGATCAAATCGCCCGCTTGTCCTGCCCTTGCTGGGTACTGAAGTAAGTGTAAAGCAAGCTGCGCATCCCAGCAAGCGCAATGGTCCGCCTCTCCGCGGTCATCATCATCCGTCGCCAGCCAGAAGACGGGCACCACAGGGCGTCCCAATTCCCCCGCCATTCGTCGCGCCAGGTTAATGGCTGTCAAGGCTTTGAACAGCGTATAGAGTGGGCCGGTCAACAGTCCCGACTGTTGTCCCACGGTGATGACGGGTGTCGCGGGGTCGGCCAGAAATTGCGCGGCGGAGATGGCAGCCGCATCAGCGCCCAAATGCTCTTGCCAGGCGACCATGGTTGCGGCCAGCCGCGGGCGATCACAGGAGGCAGTCCGCGCGGTCGAGGTTAGCGGAGCAAATTGACCGGAGAAAAATTCACGAATGGCGCCGACGCCGTGCTGATAATCGGCCAGCAAGCGATTCGCGCGTTCTAATTCGCTGATCGGATATCGGACGAGCACTTCAGGCGCGAGCAGAATGGGTTGCGCATCATGCCTGTGTTGGATATTCGATACGGTATCATGGCTCATCAAGATCATCTTTCAGTCGCAACGTGCACCATCCTGGTTAGCCCGCATTATTCATGAATGCCCCGCCCATTCTGTGGAAGGGTAACAGTCTATATCGGTCACAGCACGTTCCGGTAAGGTTGAGTGCAGCTTAGACACATCGTTAAAGGAGTTTGCCCCGGGCAAATGACTGTGCGACTTGTGCAAAATGTGCCAGGATCGCCGGAACACCACCAAACGAGAGCGATGCACTTGACGCAGCTACCGAGGGTATCACTTGAACGCACTGTCATCAATTCATGATCAACGAGAATAATCCGGGTTAGTGTTCTTCCACGTCAGGGAGGTCGACCAACGCGCGAAAACGCGGGTCATCCCGCAATGGCAGCAAGATAGGTTCCTCCTCGAGCCAGGCGAAAATATCATCGCTGAGGTCGACGGCGCGCTGCAAATCCTCCAGGGCCCGATCGGTCTCGCCAAGTTTCACCAGCGCGCAAGCGCGCCAGAAATAGAGCGGAGCTTCCTGGGAATCAATGCTGAGTCCCAGGCAAAAATCGCTCAGCGCCTCTTCCGGCATTTCCAGCGCCAGATACGCAAGACCACGGTTGGAGAGCGTCCACACGTCGTCCGGTTGACGAGAAAGCACGGAATCGAATTGCGCCAGGGCTTGCTGATAGTCGCCCAAATTATCGAGCACCACGCCTATCCAGGTCAGGTAGGCATCATCCTGCGGCACCAGCGTCGCCGCGTGATGAAAAGCGTCCAGCGCTTCGGTTAAATCCCCCTTTTCGCGCAACACCTTACCACGGGAGGCATATGATTCCGGATGATCCGGCGCCAGTTCAGCGACAAGATTCACCACCTGCATCGCATGGTCGAGATCGTCGTCGGCAATCATGATTTCAACCAATTCAAACAACGCAAATGCGCCATCGACCGCTTTATGGAACCCCAGACGTAGCGTACGCTCCGCCGCGGCCCAATCGCCCATGGCTATTTCTGCCCATGCTTTGTAGCAATAAGTTTCCGCATGGGACGGTTGCAAGCGCATTAATTGATGCGCCTGCTGAATCGCCAATTCATATTGCCGACATTGTACCGCGACTTCGATAATGAATAGTTGTGTTTCTACCTCATGGGATCCAAGCAGAGCGAGTTGGCGCACCATATCCAACGCGGACGCTTCCTCATCCAGCGCCAGGTAACATTCCACCAGCGCCTGGTAGTTTTCCGCCTGCTCCGCGCCGTAGTCAATGGCCTGGCGATATGCGGTGATCGCCGGGCGAAACCGGCGCCGGCGGAAGCGAATAAAGCCGAGAAATTCATAAAACAGCGCATGAATCGGGAAACGATGCAACGCCGCGGTCAGCACCTCCAGCGCGGCATCCAAATCTTCATGACAGAGGGCATGGATCAGCCCTTCCCAGGCATCAACACGATCAGGCGCCAGGGCAATGAGCTCGCGATACGCGCCTTGTGATACCTGCATTCGCCCCGCATCCTCCGCTAATTCAGCAAGGAGATTCAGTAAATCCTCATCCAAGGTGTACCGTTCGTGAAGAGCAAGCAACGTTTCTAGCGCATCGATGCCCGAGCCATTGCCCGGAAATTCTCGCACATAGCTCAAGTTGAAATCGGCAACCGGATCAGGGCCGAGGGAACGCGGGTGCAATTGTTGCAACGCCTCGTGCGCACGGCGGAGCGTCTGCAGCGCTTCGTGATCCTTCCCCAGTAAATACAGCGCGCGGCTGCGCAGTTGCAACGCGTCAAAGGAGGACTCATCCAGCGCTAAGGCTGCGTCGGCATAGGCCAACGCGGCGGAGTAATCCCCACCTTCCAACTTTTCGCGACTCCTCGCCAAATTATGTTGCACTGATGACACGTTTCGCCCCGCGAGGCGCCAGCCCGTAGACTGCCTGAACGATTCGGCCATGTTCCGCGTAGGCAGAATGAAGAACGTCCGCCGTCCCTGCTGGTACGCCAGAGAGCGGCTTGAACCAATCCCGCAAATCACAAGCCGCGAACAAATCACGAAGCCTTGTAACTTCAGGCGTTCTCATCACTGAAGAACGGGCGGAACAGTGAACGACACATGCTGGACCGCGCAAAGATCAGCGCCTCCATAGCAGGATTCTCATGGCTCATCCGTCCACTTTCGCCGTTATAATAAATTCTTCACCGCCTGGACAACATCCTTTATCTGTGGAATTGTCCGCTGTTCCAAAGTAGGAGAAAAAGGCACGATGGTTTCCAGGGGAGTCAGCCGAAGAATGGGCGCATTCAGGTATTCAAACGCGTGATCCATCACCTGGCAAGCGATTTCCGTCGCCGCCCCCGCCGTGCCCATGGCCTCGGTGAGGACGATCGCGCGTCCGGTCTTTCGCACCGAGGCGGCAATGGCCTCGGTGTCCATCGGGCGCAAACTGCGCAAATCAATCACCTCCACGGAAATCCCCTCCTTGTCCAATTGGACGGCAGCCAACCCCGCGGTATGCACCATCTTGGAATACGTCAGAATGGTCACCTGGTCACCTTCATGGACGAGACGCGCTTTGCCGAAGGGAATCGGTTCGGTATGTGTTGAGAGCGGCATCCGTACCTTGTAGAGATCTTTATGTTCGACCATCAGCACCGGGTCATCGTCACGAATGGCGGAAATGAGCAGCCCCTTGGCATCCTCTGCTGTTGAGGGCGCAACGACCTTCATTCCCGGCATGTGCATGAACCAGCTTTCCAACATCTGCGAATGGGTAGCCCCATAGCAACGCCCGGCGCCGGCCGCCGCGCGGAACACGATCGGCACTTTCGCTTGCTCACCATACACGGCGCGGAATTTCGCGGCGTGATTGACGATCTGATCGCTGGCGAGCACGATGAAATCCATGAACATGTATTCCACCACGGGACGCAATCCCGTCAGGGCAGCGCCGACCGCCAGGCCGGTGAACCCCCCTTCGGAAATCGGTGTGTCCACGATACGCTCAGGACCGAATTCGTCCAGCAGACCGCGCGTTACGCCGAAGGAACCACCATACAATCCGATATCTTCACCCATCAGCACAACATCCGGGTCGCGCCGCATCTCTTCCGCCAGCGCTTCGCGAATGGCGTCTGCATAATAAACCAGCCGTTGGTCCGTTGTTACTGTTGTCATAAACTTTTAGACACCGCGTTTGGCGATTTAGCGCGGGCGCGGGTACGGCAATATCTTGATCATCTGCTGATGCAATGATAATAATTTGCCACCATCTGGCGCGAGTAAGATGATAAAGCCTCTCTCTCCCTGGCAAAGAGCCGCAGCTTCCTTTGCGCCGTCAAGCA
>CAZASC010000193.1:0-6171 GCA_964487695.1 uncultured Victivallales bacterium | reverse complement strand
AATGGCGTCAGCATGGTCTGGGGAACTCAGTGCAATCATCTTGGAGACGGAGACTGGGACATCTGGGACAACGTGAACAACGCGTGGCTCTCGGCCGGTGTGCCCTGCAAGTTCGTCAACGGATGGAATCACGTCACTGTGAACCTTCAGCGCGGATCGGACAACTCGCTACTCTATGAATCCATTGCACTAAACGGAACGACATATACGCTCAATAAAACCTATCCTCCCGGGGTTGCCGACCCATCCTGGTGGGGTATAACGGCGAACTACCAGATGGACGGGAATGCCATTTCCACCGCAAATACTACATATGTGGACAACTTCAGCGTTACATATTGGTAAAGGGACATTTCCGTGCAGACGATGAGAACGGGGATGTCAACCGCACTTCCCAGTTTCGGAGCTAATTTACATACTCACCGAACCAACTACCAACAACTTTATTTCGATCTCTTATGGTCAAATGTTGCGCAGTGCTTAAGAGAAGCGTATTGTTCTATACAGACATTTTTCTATTAGACGTTATCGTGGTGCTAAATTGAGTATTACGAACAGGTTTGGAATGTCGAAGGAGTTCTTAAACCCCTGTTTCAGAACTCCTTTTGGGCGGATGTGACCGTATGACCGCTCGGCCAGACTATGGCTTGCACGTCGTGATGTTGCCTGAACCTGCAATCTTGCACTATTGAAATTAGCCTAGGTATTCGATCTCCATCCTGACAGGCCGCAGTTGCAATCAACTGCGCAAGGCGACAGCTTGTCCTTAACCCGCGGAGAAAGCCCCGGGGAAGGCAAAAAGATCGTCTTTGTCACGGCCGGAAGCTGGGATTTGTTCGAATCCCGAGGGCAACCTGATGAAGATCTTCTTAAGCATCCCCTTCGTAATCGCTATACTCTCGATGCCTGCGTTCGCAAGCGTCATTGTCACCAGCCCGGCAAACGGCGGAACGGTCAGTTCGCCTGTGCGCTACGTCGCCAGCGCAACCACGACTACTTGCTCCAAGGGCGTGGCGTCTGTGGGTGTGTACGTGAACAACCAACTCATTAACTTCGAGAATGGAACCAGCCTCAATGTCGCAGTTCCTCTCGCTCCAGGCACGTACAATTCCGTCGTTGAAGAGTGGGACTATTGCGGAGGGGCAACCTTCACGACAGTGCCGATCACGGTTACGAACCAGTCCGGCGTCTTCGTCACATCTCCGGCGATCAACAGCACCGTAAGTTCACCAGTAAACTACGTAGCCTCGGCCACTTCGAGCAGCTGTTCAAAGGGTGTGGCGTCCATGGGCGTTTACGTAAACAATCAACTTGTCTCTGTCCAGAATGGCGCGGCGTTGAACACACAGGTAAACCTCGGTGCGGGAGTTCAGAATACCGTAGTCGAAGAGTGGGACAATTGCGGCGGTGCGGCCTATGTACCTATAAACGTTACCGTCCAACAAGTCGGGACCAAACTCGCCAACCTCCAGTCGAGCACTGGATGGAATAGCTGGGGCCAGGGACCGCCCAACTACGTTGATTGCTCGCCTTCACCGTGCAATGGATACCAGTTCTCACATACGCCAAATGTCTCGTCACCTTCACTAAGCGGGCATGCAACACAATTCACTCTTGGTGGACCAAGCGGCACTGCTCCTTGGGGCGATGTGCTCTTCTCGCTTCCCGTGCTCGGTCAATTCTCAACGCAGAATCTCCCCGACACCGGCCACACTCTCCTTCCCACCCTTCATAACTTTACCTACGACTCCTACTTTTACGTGACCAATGCCTCCATCACACAAGTGCTGGAGTTTGATATCAATATGTACATGGATGGCGACGGAATGCTGTGGGGTTCACAATGCAATAACCTTGGAGGGAAAGAATGGGATATCTGGGATAACGCGAATTCCACATGGGTATCCACAGGTGTTGCATGTACCCTCATCAACAATGGATGGAACCATGTCACAATACGGGGGCAGCGCGGAACGGGTAATACAGTTGTGTATCAGTCAATCGCGCTGAACGGCACGACTGCGAACATTAACGTAACCTACCCCCCCTTTTCCATTCCTGTGAGTTGGTGGGGAGTTACGGTTAATTATCAGATGGACGGCAATGCAGTGCAGGCTGCAAATACTACCTATGTCGACAACTTCAGCTTGACCTACTGGTAGAGCACACCGGCCCGCATGCTATTCTGTAACCTCTGATCGGTCCTGGGAGCACGACCGCTCTTTCGCCAAACAGCAAGTTAAGAGGGGCCCGACTGGATCACATTCCGTCGGGCCCAGTCATTTTGAGGGTGTCAGCACTTATCGCTTTGCCAGCTTCGTCTTTCCTTTCAACAGATCTGAACGATATGTTTTCGAAAGTATGCCGTAAGATAAGCTGCTTGACATCATTGATCGGCATAGGAGGTATCACAGTGACTCCACCAATCAACTCGCCTAGATCCAAGAAAGACTGGCGATTAATATAAAGGAATTCAAGCGGGTATTCAGGCTTTCGTTTACGTGCCATAACCGGGTCCGCATCGAGAAAGTATAAGATTTGAGGCTTCGGAACGAGCTTCTTGATCAGCCGAATATATGCTCGAATTACTGGATTGTGTAAGGGTAGGTTTGCGAGTTCATCGTAGATGTATCGATCGAATATCACAAGATCGGCGTCCGAGCGCAATGCCTTCCCCACCGCTACTCTCAACGAAAGAGCATCCATAAAGTAAAGAATCAACCTAACCCCTGTCATCAGTGATGACTTGACGTTCTTATCTCTGCGGTTGATTGGCAACTCAGGTGTTCCAATCCCATTGTCACCCTTGAAAAGGCTGTGCCCAGTCGATTCACGGAGTTTGGTTAATCTCGCAATATCATCCCAGAACCTGAAGACAAGTACCTGCAGGCCGTCTTCTTGTAGCCAGGTGCAAAGAGCCTTGATTTGTGTACTCTTCCCGGAGCCATCAATACCGGAAAAGCTTGCGAAGTTTGGTCGACTGCGCCTTCGAATATCATCCATCACGACACTCCATAATTCTAGACTCTGGCCTCCATGAGTTTCAGTTTGGGCGGCTAGGGCTGCCATGAGAAAGAGCCACGACAGTTCCGATGGCGACAGCAGCCCCAACCACAATACTCACTCTGATAACAATGGAACGTGCGCGCCGCTGTTTTCCCGGTGCAATCACAGCTCCCGCCGGCCTTGATGCGGCTACACCGGTGGTCCTCTCAAAGGGTGCTGCGGCAGAGCCGACCGGTTTCTGTGTAGTTTCTTGCGGTTGTTCCGAGGCGGACTGAGAATTGGCAGGCTGTTCGCCCTGAGCCGCAGATTGAGTTTGAATCGGGGACCGACTGTCGGGAGGTGTCACGTCTGATCCGCTTGTCTCCAACTCCCCCTTTAACGTTTGACTGCTTGGGTTCTGTGGCTGGGGTGGAGCAGAGGGCACGCTTTGCGCCTGTTCGCCGCTGACTCCCTTCTGCGGCGAAGCTACTGCTGCTTCCGCAGACGGCACTGCCATCATTACGACAAGGCCGAAGGCAATTACTCTTCTTAACCAACTACTCGATACTCTCATTTGTCACCTAATTCCCTCTTATGTTGCACTTCGAAATAACTATCCCCTCAACGGAGATGCCGCCTTCCCGGATACCGGCTTCGAGATGCCAAGCACAAGCAGATGCTAAGCCGCATCTGCTGAGAATCGCCGGAAGCTGCTTGCCGCTTCGACATTTGTGTCGAATATTTCAAAGATTCGGTCGATCCCGGTGAGCTTCAAAGTCGATCTTGCTCCAGCAGGTACCGCGGCAAGCTTGACATCGCCATTACGTTTTACGGCTTCTTCCAGGCAACAGAGCATAAGCTGGATAGAAAGCCTGTCCATTTGGCCTATCTTTGAGCAATCAAGAACGATGCACGGGCGTTCGTCATACGAATAGCTTTGCACTTCCCCTAAGATCAGCCGCCCCCCTTGCGCATTCAATGCTCCGGGAAACTCCTTCACCTCTAACACCGATGTTCGATGTCTCATGCTTACCTCCAACGGCAAGTTCTCTCAACCGCTTCTCAAGTGGCGCCTTCGTAGATTCCTGCTCAGTCACTCGATCGTTATCATCGCAACGATCAGGCGTGCGGCTCACCTATCCTCTGTTCTCAATGATCTGCGCCAAATCGGCCTCCGGATTGCGTAAGGCGCTTGCCAGTTTGTTCATCCCGTATCGGCAAAGAGTCATGAGAGTCGTGTTGTACCAACAGCATTCCGTCATACGAGGCGACAGCCCGCAGAGAAAGCGGAGTTTCTTCACTGCGCTTGGCCTTGAGAGCATTGCGGCGACCAGTCTATGATTGCCATCAAGAATCGTGAGCCGCTCTCTTTCGTTAAGGCCAATGAGAATCACTGCACTAAAACCTGGATCGTCCATTCGAAACTGATCGCCGATCGATACGATCTTCAACAGAAATGGCAAATCGACAAGGTGCTTGCGAGTTCGCACGCCTTCGGCAACCTCAGTGATGGAGAAATTGCCGCGAGCAAGCCTTCGCCACTGGGCCCGCGGGAATGCTCTAATCTGGCCAAGATTGGTCTCGTCAACCTCCATCTCATACCATTTCGTCTCTACTGGAATCTGTTTCCACAACGAAAGGTGTCGAAGGAATAACAGTGCACGTCGCTTTGTATTGTCGCTTGCATTTTCAATATCGGGATCGTTTACGAGTTCTCCCATGCTCTGCTGGTACTCCCGAAACTCAGGCGATTGAAAGTCGCTCTTTAGAAATCCAGCAATCACCTCGTCTTCCGACACGCACCGAATCAATCTGACTGACTTGCCGCTCGCTGGATCAGAGGACTCTCTTGGACTAATCAGCAATCGCACAATAGCTGGTACGGCGACGACGCCTAAAAGCGCGACCATGAGCACTAATTGGACAAGGATTACTTCGCGCAGGGATTCGTGGAACAGGCAGATGCCAGCAATGACTGCACCGCTAAACGCCAACTGCACCCAACTTGTATTCGCGATCTTGTAGGCCATTTCGAAGGTGATGATTACGACGCTGAGCGAGTAGACAATTGCCGTGACGGCATACAGCGTCAGAAGATAGGGCAGATTATACCTTCCAGCTATCTCAAATCCAGATCCGAAGAATGTTTTCCAAATCCCGGAAGGTGCGATCCCAAGGCCAAGGACCAGAACTGTGCCGATACCCAATACCAGTAAAAGCGAGGTTGTGATGACCCTGACATTTCTTCTCTCGTCACCGCGAGTACCCGCCACAAGCGGAAACATGGAATTGACGACCGCAGAGGAAAACGAGAATATCACCCTGCCAATCATTGCCACTGCGGCATAGAGTCCAGCCTGCTTTGCCGGAAAGAAGTGCTCCACCAGCACGATGTCACAGTTGTTGATAAGCACTTGGCCGGAGAAGAAAACCATTGCATGACAGGTTTCGCGAAGTGCATATAGGAAGTTAATCGGGTTCGGAACTCTGGCTGCCAGCCTGGGCGTTGCGGCAAAATAGGCTACTGCGACCGCGGCAGAATTGGCCGCAATCACACCTTCAACGCCAAAGCCAAGCTTGATCAAGAGCAGCGAGCCACCGAGCCGGACAACTCCTTCAACAACAAGATTGGTGGCAAGACTGCGAAATCCGTAGATACCCTGAATATAGCCTCGCCTGCATCCCAACGGCACGTAGAATGCAGCAGCAACCGCGAGGAGGGCGATGAGGTTAGATCCCGATAGGTTCAGATAGTCTGCAACGATTCTTTGGAACAGAAGCAACAAGAACGCCACGAGGACTCCACATCCCCATGCGCTTCGATGAAATCCGCGATATGCAGCGGACTTACCCTCAACGGAGCCCTGTTGCGCCACTACTTTTGCGGATATGATTTGAAAGGAAAGTGTCACTGCCGATAGCAAGGTGAGAATCGTGTAAACAGCCGTAGCGTGTCCAAATCCCTGAGGGCCAAGGAATCGCGCAATCGCAATGTTGTAGGCGAGGTTTACGGCCGTCGTCAGGCCCGTGCCAGAAAGCAAAATCACGCTTCCTGAGACAATGCGCGCCTGCAGCGTTTTCACCTTATGTACCAAACGAATCACCGCATTCTAGAATCCCGGCTCGCATTTGAGGAGAGGTTCAGCGGGAATCAGACAACATGTTCTGATTGCGCCGATAGTTTAT
>CAZASC010000192.1:0-6197 GCA_964487695.1 uncultured Victivallales bacterium | reverse complement strand
ATCCACCGGCTGAGGTCAAGGCGCGACTCGCCGAGATTCTCCGCAAGTCCACATTTGAGGTGTTTCAATGAACACCGATCTTGACCAATTGCGAACCGCGATTGATTCCGACCGAGCCGCCCTATGCGTTGCGCTGGGGCTGCGAAAGTACGGCAAGCGCTTCTTCTGCCATTGTCAATGCGACGGAGCACCGCACGCCGACGGCGACTTATCAGTTGAAGCCGGTTTCCGTTGCCACAAGTGCGGATGGAAGGGCGACGGATTTGACCTTATTCAGAAAGTGAAGGGTTACGACTTTCCCGCCGCTGTCGAATTTGCCCGGAGTGTGTACGCAATCAGCAACGGAACCGCCCCCACTAAAGCGAAGACCACGACCCGCAAGGAAGCCAAGATTCACCCAAAGATCGAAGAAGCCGAAAGCGCCGCATTATGGAGCACAGAACAACAAACGGGTTTCAAATGGGAAAAGGGCCGCCGCGATATGTACCAGAACGCGGAAGTCATGGACGTTGCCGCCGTGCTACGATTCGACCGAACCGACGGCGCACGGGATGCAGACGGAAAGATAATCAAGACGTTTCGACCTATTCACGCCGTTGAAAGCGGATGGAAGACCGGCGATCCGTCCGGGCAATGGCCTTTGTTCAACTTGCCCGCGATTATGGCGAACACCGAAACGGTTTTTGATTGCGAGGGAGAAAAAGCGGCTTGCGCTGGCAATGCAATCGGATTGATTTGCACGACCAGCGCACACGGGGCCAAGAGTCCACAAAAAACAGACTGGACACCGCTGGCAGGCCGTGCCGTTGTTATCATCCCAGACCATGACCGAGCGGGCCGGGATTACGCCGAAAAGGTTGCTGTGCTTTGTCATGCCGCAGGTGCAAAGAGTGTCCGCATAGTGGAATTGCCGGGCCTACCGAAGAAAGGTGACGTTGCGGACTTCGTAGCGTTGCGGAATGGGCAAACACTCGATGCGATCCGGGCCGAAATTCTGAAACTTGTCGATACTACCCCAGCATGGGAACCGCCCAAACGCGAGACACCGCCCGAACTTCCAAGCGAAGACGAGGGCGGAACATCCGATCCGGTTCAATCGGCACGGGCCGGGCGACCCTATTCCGTGACAGACCTGGGAAACGCCGAAAGGCTTGTTGCTTTGCATGGCGATTCTTTCCGCTGGGATGTTGCGCGGCGCGTGTGGCGCGTATGGGACGGGCGACGCTGGGCCGTGGATTCTGCATTGCAGGTGTATCGGTTTGCCGCTGATACGGCCCGGACTATACGCAAAGAAGCCGTTGCCGCCCCATCGAGTGACGGGCATAAAGACATTGCCGCCGTGCTTTTCAAGTGGGCCGTCAAATCGGAAGCACGCGACAGACTTCAGGCCATGATTGAAGTTGCCAAATCGCGGCCCGGAATCGCCATTGCTGCCGACCTTCTGGACGTTGACCCGTGGGCGCTGAATGTTCTGAACGGTACTATAGATTTACGAACGGGCGAATTACGGCCACATAATAGAGCCGACCTGATAACGAAACTTGCACCCGTTGAATATCGGCCCGGCCATTGTGACGAACGATTTAACAACTTCTTGCGCGATGCAACCGGAGACGATGCGGACGTTATTGCATTCCTTCAAGTTGTCTGCGGTTACACTTTGACGGGCGACACATCCGAAGAAAAGTTGTTCTTGGTATACGGCCCAGAGGCGACAGGCAAAACAACGCTTCTTGAAGCTCTACGGGCGACGATGGGCGAATATGCGCGAATCATTCAAGCCGATCTATTGACCCGACAACGTGAATCAAGAGGCGGCGGAGCGGCTAGTCCAGAACTTGCCGGGCTGGCAGGCGCACGAATGGCCGCCGGTTCTGAAATGGAACAAGGCCGAGAAATTGCAGAAGCACTTGCAAAGAACTTGACCGGCGGAGAAACCATAACGGCCCGGCCATTATATGCCGAGTTCTTCGACTTCAAGCCACAATTCAAAGTGTGGCTTGCGTTAAACCATTGCCCGAAAGTGTCCGCCGATGACGGCGCGATATGGCGGCGCATTCTTCGCATAGGCTTTGCGCATACAGTGCCACCAGAGCGCCGGGATAAGACCTTGAAGCCATACCTACGCGACCCACAAGGCGGAGCGGTTGCCGTTCTCGCTTGGGCCGTTGCAGGTTGTTTGCGCTGGCAACGGGAAGGGCTGCGAGTTCCGGACGCCGTAGCACGAAGCACAGCCGCATATCGGCAGGAATCCGACCCGCTGGCAATATTCATTGAAGATTGTTTGACGTTCAATCCCGCCGCATGGACATCATGGCCGGACATCTGGGCCGCCTATAACATACAAGCCGAGGAAGCAGGAACCCCGGAACGTTAAAGGGTTGCGCCCAAACGATTGCAAGAACGACTACGGGCACATGATTGCCAGTCTGAACGCCGTCACAGTGGCCGCGGCTGGGCCGGTGTTGAGGTTCAAGACGGCTGGCAACCATCCGCCGACGATCAAAAAAGCCCAATGAATCAGGGGCAGCGTGTCGCCCGTGTCGCTTGTGACACCACTTCTCAAAGTATTTCCATGAAAGAAAATATAGAGAAGGTCTTGGAAAAGGCGTCACAGACGACACAACCGACACGGAGCGAACCCGCCGAGGAGCAGGAAGACGAATTATGGAAACAGGAGTTTGAGCAACTACCGCTTGGACAGGGGGCAACGATCCATGACTGACGCCGCCACATTCCCAGCGCTGAAGCGCCTTAGCGATCTTGCCGACATAAAGCCGACCGTCATCGTTGACAATCGGGAGCAATGCCCGTTGACCTTTACACGGTTGCCGTCATGCAGGGGCACGCTTACCACCGGCGACTATTCCGGGCTTGGTATAGAGCATCTTCTGAGCATTGAGAAGAAAACCATTTCCGAGCTTCCCGGAATCTTCACCGGCGACCGCGAACGGTTTGAGCGTGAATGCTGCCGCTTGCGGGGACACCGGTTCAAACGCCTTCTAATCATCGGCACGCGGCGACAGATCGAGGAACAGCACTACACGTCAAACGTATCGCCCAAAGCAATCCTGCATAGTCTTAGTGCCTTTGAATGCCGCTATGACTTGCCGGTTGTCTTCATGCCCGATGCAGAGGCGGCAGCGCGACAGGTGGAAAGCTGGGTTTTCTGGTTCTGCCGGGAAATTGTCGAATCCTGCAACGATCTTCTGAGAGAAACGAAACAGGAAAAGGAAAAGCAACGCTATGAAGATTGAAGAAAAAGACATTGAAACTGCAAGGCTTGTTCTGAAAGACGAGCTTGTCTTGCTCAAGAAACAGGTTGCAGATGGCCTAGTTTTGCGACCGAGTGAACGTAAGTATCTGGTGAACATCGTAGAACGTGCCGCGGCGAACGAACCCGAATTGACAGGGGAGGACTTGCAAAAGCAGATACTGGCGATGCTGCCGGTGAAGGGGTCGAGCAAGCCGGTCTAGTTTTCAGTTGCGATGTTTTTTAATTTCCAACTGTGACGGTCGCAAGGAATGTATCCCGTTGTCTTGTCCCTACCACCGCCCGGATTTTATGTTGATGCGCCCGGTCTTTTCCAACTATGCTGTATTGAACGTCGAAAGGGGGACAATATGAGACGACAACATTTTCTTGCGACTGTCACAACCTGTGCCATCGTAATGTTTGCAGCGTTTGCGGATGGTGAAACCACAACGGAAACTGACGCACTAGCAGTGCAGATAGTCTTAAAGAAAGCAATTAACGGTGACGTTGATGCACAACGTGAACTCGGAAATTGGTATCTTAACGGCTTGGGCGTACCGAAGAATTACGAAGAGGCGATGAAGTGGTATCGAAAGGCTGCGGCACAAGGTGACGTCGTTGCTCAGGACTGGCTCAAACAGCCTGAACCTGTTATCTCTCCAAACGGGAATAATCTTAATAATCATCCGAGCAACCTGCCGCCAGCAAAACCGAACAATGCCACAACCGACATAAAGGCACTTTGGGAAAGCGCAAGTAACGGAGATGCCAAGGCGCAATGCAAGCTCGGTTTCTGCTACTATCACGGCAGGGGCGTATCCAAGAATTATAAAGAGGCTGTTGACTGGTTTCGGAAAGCCGCCGCACAAGGTGACGCCGTTGGTCAAGACTGGCTCGGTTATTGTTATGACCACGCCATAGGCGTGCCGAAAGACCGTGAAGAAGCGATCACTTGGTATCTGAAGTCGGCTGCACAAGGTTACGCTAACGCTCAAAACAATCTCGGAGACCTCTACTATTACTGCGGCGAGGGTGCTGGGCGTGATACTGCAAAAGCGGTCATGTGGTATCGCATGGCTGCGGAAAAAGGATTCGCTGATGCTCAAATCAATCTCGCCGGTTGCTACCTTTGCGGCGAGGGCGTTCACCGGGACCGAGAGAGCGCTGTTAATTGGTATCAGAAAGCCGCGGCACAAGGCAGCACCTGCGCTCAAGACTGCCTCAGAACGATGAAAACCGATGTGTCTTCTGAACAAGAGCGCAATGGCTCAAAAACACTTCCTGCAAATCAATCGCAGGCTAAGAGTGCAGTTGATTACAACGCTATAGACGCCAAGTTAGCCGCTATGAATTCCCATCCCACAACGCAAGCAGACCCGACAGATGCTTTGTATGAGAAGTATAAGAACGTAACGCCCACAGCAAAACCGACAAGCATAATTGATTCAACTTGGCAGGCGGCGCAACGATCACCTTCTCTTGCCGATACGCCGTTAAGCGATGAGGACTTCAATAAGACTCTGCCGCCATTGGAAAACGCGCAACAACCGGCATTGTCGTTTCTAAATAAACCTGTATCGCAAGAAGTCTTCTCTTGGCTCTTAGCCGTCTTGGCGGGTTCTGTTATGGTTCTTTTTATCTGGAAAGGTCTCAGGCGTATGGAAAAATGGTCTGCCGCTCGAAAACGGAAATTGGTTCTATGCGTGGCCTTAACTTTTATCGTACTGGCTGGATTATTCCCGCCGTGGTTTCAATATTATCCAAAGACCGGCTATAGTGAGAACAAGGGAATGCACTTTCTGTTGATCCCACCAGAAAATGGAAGCCTCAATACACGAATCCTTTTCGTCGAGTGGTTGCTAATTGCGATACCGGCGACGGGTTTGTGGTTCACGTTCAAGGACAAGGACGAAGGCGCAAAGTAGAAAAGGCAGGCGCGAAGCTGGCCGGAAGATTGCAAGCGGAGCGAAAACATGACGACACCGGAGAATGACGCGGAAACGATAACAGCAAAACTGCCGAGAAAGAAACATCCAGCAGAGGACTTTTTGCGAGAGACAAGGGCAGAGCGGGATATGCTATCGGGGAATAAAACGCCGTGTACGATTGGTGGACGATTCATTGGGTTCAACACGCCGATCACGACCTTGACAATCGAGATTCCTGTCGCAACGCTCAAATGGCTTGAGGATTACTCGGCACCGCGACGAGACACCCCGGAGTCAGTAGTGTTCAACATACTGATGAACGCCATTGAGGAAATTCAGAAGTCCGAGAAAGGGACATAAGCCAGCGCGAATCTACCCGGCACAGGTTGAAAAATCCCATGCGGGGCGAAGGATACATAGAAGCGAACGCGCAAGGGGGGCGGTGGGGGGAAGGCCCCGGCATAGTCCCCCCGGCTTGTCTATTCTTCCGTTATCTGAATCCGCCGTTTCCCCACACATCCTACCACAAGGCCGGACTCCGTTGACGCAATCCCTAGCCGAGCTTGGCATATCGAAAAGGGAAAGCTCAGAGGCGCAACGATTCACCGCACGGCCCGGAGTCATAACCACCGCGACACCGGGCTTGAACGATTCCTTGCCGATGTTCGTCAACGCTGTGACTGGAGTTTGAGGCGCGGAAGCATGACTGGTGACAATCTGAATTGTCAACAAGCGTGGCATTCTTGGACATGGTAACAATGCGTTTCTTGACTGGCAGCCTAGATAGCTGAACGCCTTTTCGGTGGTTGTTGATCGAAATGCCGTTTTCCAGTGTGTTGACAATTGGTGACAATTTGAGCACCTAACTACGCCTTTGTGTGCCACTATACGCATGACAGAGGAAAAGCCAAGTGAAGCAGAATAATACGAAATATAAGGCGTTTAAGCCTTATTTTATAGGGGTTTTGAAGTGGTGCGCCCGGCGAGGATCGAACTCACAACCTACAGCTTCG
>CAZASC010000191.1:5695-6209 GCA_964487695.1 uncultured Victivallales bacterium | reverse complement strand
GAACTCGCTGCGATAAGAGTTATAGCTGCCAAATTGGGCGCTGACTTCGTCCTGATTTCTGAAATAGGGCGTTTTGGGCACGATATTGATCAGCCCGCCTGGCTCAAGTGCGCCATACATGGAAGATGCAGGCCCCTTGAGCACTTCAACTTGCTCAATCCCAGCCATATCCAGGGGCGGTTGGGTATAAAAACTGTAACCTGCCGTAAACAAGCGCTGGGAGAATCCGCGAATGTATGTGTTCTCAAACTGAATACCTGACCCCTCTGTTTTGACTGGCGCGACACCGCTGACATTGCGAACGATGTCCTTCAGGCGATCAACGCCTTGGTCAACAATGACTTCCTTTGGAACCACTTCAATGGACACCGGCGTTTCCGCAATCGGCGTATCTGTGCGCGTTGCGGTCTGAGCTTCTGGCTTGGTGTATGTGCCGCCCTCGACTTTGGTTCCCTTAACCTTAATTTCGGGAAGTTCTTTTTCCTTGGTCACATCGCTTTCTTTGGGCTTTTCT
>CAZASC010000191.1:0-5685 GCA_964487695.1 uncultured Victivallales bacterium | reverse complement strand
CTTAAACACCTTGAACTTGGGTTTAGGCTTAAGGGGCTTTTCTTCGTCCTTATTGTCCTGTTCAGTGGAAGTTTTAGAATCTGCTGTCTGAATTACTTCCCCGGCTGGCTTGTCCGAGGGCGCTGTGGTTGTGCCCTCCGCTTTGGGTTTCTTGGCCTCATCTGGTTTGGATTCGGCTTCTTCAGCAAGTGCAAAGACGCCCAAAAAACCAAGCAAGCAACAGATGGCAAACACTTTCCTGTATTTTTTCACCACTTCTCCTCCCAAGACAACAATACGCAATATTTTACCAATCTCACAACGTGCAGGGGTTACTTCTTTAAGCTAACGCACACCCGCTTGTCGGTTCTCTGGCAACTCGTTGTACAGAATCTCAGCAGCACGAGACTAATCTCCCGCCGCAAATGAGCCTCTGCCAGTTAGCTGTGACGGTATTTGCAACCTGCGTACCAAAATTAAATTCTCAATGGTCATAGAGCGCGAAGCAGCGAGATTGGTAGAAGAATGCACTCAATGCGGTATGCCGATCACGAGTTGGCCTCAGTCTTGCAATGCATCATCGATTAATGTTGCAAGAAAGCATAGAAAGTTAAGGAATAAGGCTATGGATCAAAATGCAAAACGAAGCCCCTTAACCAGCCAACAGCTTCTCGACCTGTATTTCCTGGACATGCGTTGTCATTTGCTTGAGGTTGCGGCTGGGTTTGACCGCATCCAACAAGCACAGGGCGCTGAGGCAACGCTCAACGACGCGCGGCTAAAAAAGCTGCGCGCTGCCCTTGATGTTCTGGCTTCCAGTTCACCAGACCGCGCGGAACGTTTTTTGGACCTTTTCAGCGAGTAGAACATGCAAGTAATCGAGCCGCATATACATATGATTGCCCGCACGACCGCTGATTATGAACGCATGGCGCGCATGCATTGCGTGGCTTGTTGCGAGCCGGCATTTTGGGCGGGCTATGACCGCACCAGTCCGCAAGCATTCCATGATTACTTCACGCATCTCACCGCGTTTGAACCCAAACGGGCGGCGCAATACGGCATTCAACACTATTCCTGGGTTGGCATGAACCCAAAAGAAGCGGAGGATGTTGCCTTCTCGCGTGAGGTGATCACGCTCATTCCAGAATTTCTCGCAAAGCCCACGGTTCTTGGCATCGGAGAAATCGGCCTCAACAAAAACACCCGCAACGAACTGGCCACGTTTGAACTGCAAGTTGATCTTGCTGTCCAACACAGGCAGTTGATCTGGATTCATACACCACATCTTGCGGACAAGAAGAAAGGCGTTCTGATGCTTTTGGATTGCCTGAAAAACCGCCGGGACATAGAACCGGGGCGGGTCACATTCGATCACATGGAGGAGCACACGATTAAGCCTGTCCTGGACGCAGGCTTTTGGGCAGCCATGACAATCTATCCACAAACCAAGAACTCTCCGGCCAGGGTGGTGGACACGGTCGAGCGATACGGCCTTGAGCGAATCATGGTGGATGCTTCTGGCGATTGGGGACCATCCGATCCAGGAACTTTGCATGATGCCATATTCGAAATGCGAAGGCGTGGGCACCCGCAGCACGCGTTGGATGCCTTGTTCTATAACAATCCCTGTTGTTTCCTTGGACAAAACCCGAGGTTTAAGCCAAAGCCGTTACGATTGACATAAATTTTTGAGATAACTCGATAACGATAAGCATGGTGGGGTCTTACCCGTTGATGAAATATCTCGGCGAAATTTATGTTTATAAGCCAGAACGCCATATAAATCAGCGCCTTAGAAAGTGATTGAAGATTATTTCTTCGTTCTGCAATTCGGGCACAATCGAATGCGCCGTTTGTCCGGTGATGGGAACTTCTTGCCGCAGCGTAAGCAAGAAACCTTGACGCGCTTGACGGGCTTGGCGGCAATCGGCTTCTTTTCAGACATGGGGAGCCTACTCACTCTTTACCGCTTCCACAGCCGCAGCGACCCGTTCTTCCATAATCTTCCCGGCCTGGAAAGTGACAGCTTTGCGGCTTGGCACGTTAACCGCAGCCCCCGTCTTTGGATTCCGCGCCAGCCTTGCTTTCCGCTGGCGCACCTCGAAGATGCCGAAGTTGCGCAGTTCCAGCCGCCCTTCCGCAACCAAAACGTCAATGATGCCGTTTATGCAAAGCTTTGCATAAACGGCATTATGCTGACTTCATGATTATGCTGAGTTGAGGCCATGAGCTTTGGAGTCTCCTGCGCGAATAAGTTGTTTCGCGCAGGAGTTCGCCGACGTCATATCTCCGCCAAGCCGCTAAAATGGAAACAATCACTCAGCATAATTATAGACCTTCCAGGAACTTAAGCAGCTTGTCGGTAGCGTGATATCTCAGCGCTCTGGTGGCAGGTTGCCGAACTTTCGCCAAGGCTCGTTCTTTCATTTGCAGGTCGGCTTCCATGTACATGTGCGTGGTGGATGGACTTTCATGACCGAGCCAGAGAGCAATAACGCACAGATCAACCCCGGACTGTAGGAGATGCATCGCAGTGGTGTGCCGGAGGGTGTGAGGTGAGATAGAACGACCGCGTAGGGAAGGACAATCCTGACTGGCTTGCGTAACTGCGTCTTTAAGCCGACTTTCAACTCCAGAGCGCGTCATTTGTTCACCATCGCGGTTGGGAAATAGTGGCGCCTGGCCATCCAGGTGTGCGTGCCGAAGCCATTTCCTGATCTGTACAGCCGTCTTTTTCCAGAGCGGTATTACTCTCTCCTTGCGACCCTTGCCTTGGATTCGCACGTGTGTCGAGGCGCCAAAGCTGACGTCTGCCACGCGCAAAGAGATGATTTCAGAGACTCGCGCACCGGTATTGTAGAAGGTGGCTAACATCACATGATCGCGTTTGCCGCTCCAAGTGTCGGCGTCTGGGGCGCACAAAAGCGTTTCCACCTCTTCGCGAGATAAGAAGCCCATCATTCGGCGTTTGTAGCGCTTCATTGGGATGGCCAGCACACGTTGCGCGATGGGTAAGATACCGGGTTCCCGCTCACCCGCATATCTCATAAAGGAACGTATGGCTGCCAAACGCGTATTGCGACTACGTGCAGAGTTCTTGCGCTCATTTTCAAGGTAATCCAGAAAAGCCAGAACTATCGGCGGATCAAGATCGGAGAACTCGACAGACGTAGGTTGCTTTCCGAGGCGTTTCGCGACAAAACCAAGGAACAATCGAAACGTATCTCGATACGAAGCAATGGTCCGGTCACTGGCGTTTTTCTGTTGAACCAAGCGCAAGCAAAAGAAGGCTTGAAGGACGGCGGGAAAATCAGTCACAGAACTTTGCTTCTTCATCAGGCACCTCCCTGCGTGGAGCGCGTGAAACGTTCAAAGTTTCTGGCCGTGACTGCGAAGAGTTCTGGAATACCTGTCAAATACCAATAGGTGTCCGTGACTTTCACATGTCCAAGATACGTGGATAGAGCAGCCACTGCATGCTCAATGTCCCGGCCCTCTTTGTGCCATTTAAGGAGACTTCGGCAGGCGAAAGTGTGCCGCAAATCATGTATACGTGGCCGCCGGCGCCCACGCGGCAAGTCCCATCCCAACCCGTCGCAAAGCTTTCTGAATGTCATGTTAACCGTCGAGTATTTGAGCGGCGTACCTCGTTCGGCCAGAAAGAAAGCAGGCGTCATGGACATCTGCCAACGCCGATCTCTAAACCTCGCGTACTTAAGCAATGACCGACATGCGGAAGGATGTATTGGAACCAGACGCGATTTGTGAAACTTGCTTTCCCGTATTACGAGGGTTTGGCGTTCCAGATCAACATCCCGGCGCGTAAGTGCTAACGCTTCAGAGATCCGAAGCCCCGAACAGGCAAGAAGTCCAAGCAGTGTGACGTATGTACGCGGCCTCAAGCCTCCAACCGGGGAAAATTTTGCTGCCGCCCTAAGCAATTGAGCGATTTGCTGGTTGGAATAAATGTGGGGCTGGGTTCGCCGATGAGCCGGTCCAAGGATGCCATCGGGCGGAATCTGCGTGTTGGAATCGAAGATTGCCCGGTACTTAGCAAAACAGCGAACGACTTCCAGTCGCCGGGCAGGGTAAATTGGCGAAGCGTTCTCCGGCAAGCATGCCCACTGGATCGCCAACTCTGTCGTGATAGGCCCGCAATGTTTGATCTGGTCGGCAAAGCGAGCAAAAGACAGCAGTTGATATCCTGTAATCTTTAACTTGTACCCAAGATTGCGACGGTAAGCAAGATACTCCTGTGCCAGTTTGAGCATGGAGCGATGGCTACGCATGGCGCACCTCCGGCCACGGCATGGCCACCTTTTGCAGAGTCGGCAGGTCAACTTTGGCATAGACGGCGGTGGTGTCGAGACACTGATGACCAAGAACGTCAGCAATGTCTTTGAGCGTGGCGCCGCGCTGAAGCATGCGCGTTGCAACGGTATGACGCAAAATATGCGGCCCAGACCGCGGCAAACAAACATTGGCGCGTTCGGCAGCCCTGCGAATGATCCAGCGCACGATGTGGGGCGTGATAGAACGGCCCAATGGAGCGCGATGGCGAACGAACAGATGCTGGTCAGCCGTTTTGGGTCGGCCGCCGCGCAGATAAGCTGCAATCGCCCCTCCCACTGGCTTCAATAATGGCAGCAGTATCTCGCGGCGAGTTTTGCTTGAGGGAATCCGCAGTGTGCCAGCACGCCAATCGATGCTTTCTAAAAGAATAAGCGGTACGTCGCATCCGCGTAGCCCCAAATGTGCAAGGCAAAGGGCAATGGCATAATCCCGTTTGCCGGTGCCGGTTTTACAGTCGAACGACGCGAGTAAGCGTGTGACATCCTTGTCGGTCAGTGATGGTGGCAGTTCAGAAAGCCGCCATTGCGGAATGGTCGGAACTGCGGCCACGAGATTGTGTTTACATAGCTCGTGAAAACTCAGAAATCGAAGATAGCTTCTTAACGATGAGGCAATGACCTTTATCAAACGAGGCGTACAGGTTCGCGCACGATCAGAGATAAACCGCATGAGATCGCTCGGTACAAGTGCTTTGAAGCGTAGTTCTCCTTTGCCAAACGTCGCCTCCAAAAACTGGCGAACGTAACGAGCGCAGGCGACGCAAGTAGAGGGTCTCAACCCACAAACACGCTCCAGATGATCACGGAACACATTTATCGTGCGATCTATAGGGGTGCGATCCGCTCGGACAGGTTGCGGAAGATGTCCTTGTTCCCGCAACATCGCAAAGAACTGTTTTAATGCCGCGCGCACGCTGGTGAGATGGCGCGGTGCTGGGAGCAAACACTTACAGACTGGCAAGTGCTTCTGTATAAATAATTTGACTTGGTCATCATCAATAGCACACTTACGGCTTCGCCTACTAAACCAAGCGCCAAAATGCTCAACCGCCTGCATATAACTGTGAATCGTGCGTAGTGAGTGCCCCCGACTCAGCAAAAACTCTGTAAAATCGTCAAGGTGCTTGCCCAGCACGTTGCTGCGGCAGCGAGCAACAATCCGTGAACGTCTGAAGACCTGTTCCAGCATGGATGCCTTCCTTTCTGGCCAGATGGCCTAAGAAAAGCATCTTTCTTATGCTGACTTCAAACAGATTGAAAATCGTTTACGTTCCTATGAGCGTGCGAGCTGATGTAGCCTCAACTCAGCATAATCATGAAGTCAGCATAATGCCGTTTATGCAAAGCTTTG
>CAZASC010000190.1:0-6281 GCA_964487695.1 uncultured Victivallales bacterium | reverse complement strand
TGCCTTGTCCTCGTGGCGAAGCGAACGTAATATCTACGGCGGGCGTCAGGGTTGGAAACAATTGCCGGTGCTGGTGCTCTATTAAGTGATCGGTTAAGACGGAACCTCATGTCACGGATTCGCACTTTTATCGATTTCAATTGCCGATGAGCAGGCCGACCGGCCTGCTTGCGGTCTCTTTCCACAACTGTCTGGGAAACGCGTAAAATAGGCACCATGTCGAGATGCACAGCACCTTCCAGAGGCCATCACACAGCATCTGGTCGAGCGAATTGCCCCGCCTGCGGCGGCAGTTCCGGGCGTTGGGGTGGCGGATATAACAGCTACTCCTATCCGTCATATTCCACGCCTGCCTCCTCGTCGGCTAGTGCAAGCCGTTCTTCCGGAGGTAGCGGAGGCGGTGCAGGCGGCAGTGCTCGACCACGGTGGTCACCGGTAGGATCGTCTGTCTCTTACACGCCTTCCGAAGTCCGTGCGCTCACTCCATTCCGCGAGGCGCTAGAAAATATTGGCCCAAAGCCAGACAAGCGCGACATCTTCCTGTGCCACGCTTGGGACGATCGTGCTACATCGGCAAAAGAGCTTCACGACCTACTCGAGTCTCGTGGCGTCAAGGTTTGGTTCAGCGAAAAAGATGTGCTGCTCGGCACGCCGCTGATGCGTGAGCTCGACAAGGGCTTGGCGCAGTCTCGAGTGGGCATTGTGTTGGTTACTCCGGCCTTTTTGACGCGCATAAAGAACTCCGGGATCGCAGAAAAGGAGCTGTCGGTGCTTCTGGCTCGGGATCAACTCATTCCGATCATGCACGGCACCACCTTCGAACAGTTATTGGAAGTTAGCCCCATGCTCGCGTCCCGTAGCGGCCTGAGCACGAAGGAGGTCGACATGGCAAACATAGCCACGAAACTCAAGGAGCTGATGCCACTGTTTCCCGACACACCTGTCAACTAGACCTATTCAGACGGTTCGGATGACCGTTAGACCACGAGCAGTTAGGCCTAACAACGCGGGTGCGAGCCGCAGCGTGTGATCGGTCCGCTTCTCGTCACGAATTTCGTCCTCAACGAGCGATACCAGGCCGATGCACGTTTCCAGATTCGGTCACGCCAAATCTTGCGGTTCCGGTCGGATCGTCGCCAATTCGGAAGTAACGATGATTTTGGATTCTCGGTGCATTTTGGGGTCTTAGGGGCAACTGCAGATCCTTCGTCGCTGCGCCCCTCTGGATGACAACTCTGTGAGAAGGTTGTGGGCTTGCGATCCGCGTTGCTGGTGAATTGTCGTCAATATCGTTAGTTACTACTCTGCTAGCAAGATCGCAATGAGGCCCCGACGCAGAGGGAACTCTCATCTCTGGATGGGGCGCGGGGCAGGGGGAAAGGTTGAGTTCCTCTGCCGCGCATGGGCAATCTCATTCATTCTTAGAAGCAACCGCAGATCTTTCGACTCCTCCGCCGCGGCGGACTCGCTCCTGATGACAGTTCATTTGGGAGGGGAGTTTGTGCTGTCCCACCCATCGCAAAAAACGCGATGGATGGGACACGCCAGTTGATTGCGCGAGCGGATGGTCCCGGCTTTGGTTCATCTCTGGACGTAACCCGCCGCCACGAGTCGGGCTGCTCAGGATGATCAGGCCGATTGGGCCTTGTCTTGTCCCACCCATTCGAAAGAAGAAAAGAAACAAGACAAAGGGAGGGAGAAAAAAGCAACCGCAGGTCCCTCGTCGCTGCGCTCTGTCAGGATGACAGCTCTTAGGATGGAGGCGTTTGTTGGCACTCGAGATATTTTCAGGGCAGATCTTTCGACTCGTCCGCCAAACACCCATGGACGAAGACCTGTCGCTGGCGCCCCCGGGGGCGGACTCGCTCAAGATGACAGGGATTGTTGGAGAGGATGTTGATGCTGGGTGAGGCGGTTTACGAAAACAAATGGGAAGCCGGTCTTGCGCCTCTCTCGCGCAGGACGGGCTTCCCGAATTGAGGATTCCGTTGTTTGTCTACTTCAATCCGACGCCGTACCAGTAGCTGTAACCGCTGGACTGCGACCAGGGCAGGTTGGCGCTGAACTTCGCAAAGACGACGGAGTTCCCCACGAAGGTGACAAAGACATCGTGCTCGTAGCCGGCGGTGACTGCACGGAAGGCAAACAATCCATTACAGGGGTCTGTGAGTTGACCGGCGCTGCCGTAGAGGAAGCTGGAATTGGCGACCGGAGTCAGCGGGGCATTGATGATGGTGTTGCCCGCCGAATCGGTGACGGTAATGTTGGCTTCCGCAGTTACCACGATCGTAGCTTGACTGGTTGAAGCTGTACCCGTCTCCACATTGTCGGCGCCCGTTTGCGCGTTGGCCTTGTTGTAAAAGATGCCGTTATAGGTTCCAGCCACCGTCGGATCGAAGACCGAGCTGGCCGCCTTGGGCAAGCCGATGATTGAGCCATTCGGTGTATCAACGATGAAGAAACCGCTGGCGGTACCAAAGATGTAGTCATCGCCGGTACCGCCGCCGCCATCCGGACCGTAGATATAGGTTCCGGAGGGTGCGACCGTCATTTGGCTGAAGTCGAGCGCGCCGCTGTGGAATGCGCTGCCGGAGCCCTGGCTGAAGTGGCCATAAGGCCAGTAGGAGGAGTTGGAGCCAGTGGTGCCCGCAATCGAAACAGAACCAACTTCGAGCCCGCCCGATGCGGTTCGAAACTGCATGTAGTTGTAACTGTTGCCCGAGAAGGTGCTCAGGGAGATCGGTCCGGTCTCCACCGCCGTAATCACCGCCGGCGTGTCGTGATTCGGTCCCGCCTTGGCCGCCTGGATCAACAGCGCATAGCCTGGAATCTCGTACGCCGAAAGCAGATTTCCATCCGGATCGTTGAGCGTGTAGCTGCCATTGGCGTTGACCGTGTAGGGAACCGTGCCGCTGTCGCCGTTGGAGAGGTTGTTGTAAGTGAGAGTGAGCGCGGTTGTATTGAGGGTGATGGTGAGAAAATCGCCTACCGATGCGGTGCCGTTATACGTGTGCGTAACGGCGGCGGGAGTGGGGGTTGGATTGGACGTAGATGCGGTCTGGTTTCCGCAACCTGAGAATATGGCAAGAATCAGTAAGGCACAGATCAAGCGGAGTCGCATATCTTCCTCCAGAGAGACACAAGGTGCGCGAGGGCACTCTCCGGTTATCGACGCACGCTTTTGGCGCATGATCGGGAATTTGAGAATTCTCAGACTTTTGTAATGAAGGGGGCAATGGGCAGGAGCTTGCGGTGGGGTTGATGCAGTCCGCCCAATGCGGCGGACCGCATGCTTGGGGAGTGGGGTGAGGCGTGCGTGGAGGGAGGGCCTTTTGCGTGTGGAAGGATTAATCGGTGCGCATGGACTGGAAGGCTTCGCGGGCGGCGGCGATGGTGGCTTGGACTTCGGCGGTGGCGTGGGCGGTGCTTAGGAAGGCGGCTTCGAACTGGCTGGGCGGGAGCCAGATGCCGTGGTTGAGCATGGCGCTGTGGAAGCGGCCGAAGGCGGCAGTGTCGGAGGTTGTGGCGTCGTGGTAGTTAGCGACGGGGTTGGGGGTGAAGAACCAGGTGCCCATGGCGCCAACGCGGTTGGTGGTGAGGGAGATGCCGGCGGCGGCCGCTTCTGCAGCTACGCCTTCGAAGACGGCTTTGGATGTGGCTTCAAGCTGAGGGTAGATTTGGGCGGCGTTTGCCTGGAGGTGGGCGAGGGTGGCGATGCCGGCGGCCATGGCGAGAGGATTGCCGCTGAGGGTTCCGGCCTGATAGACGGGGCCGAGGGGGGCGAGCAGATCCATGAATTCGCGCTTGCCGCCGAAGACGCCGACGGGGAGACCTCCGCCAACGATTTTGCCGAGGGTGATGAGGTCGGGCGAGAGGGAAAAGAGCTGGCAGGCACCGCCGAGAGCGACGCGGAAGCCTGTCATGACTTCGTCGACGATGAGCAGAGCGCCTTCGCGGCGGGTGAGGGCGCGGAGGGCCTGGAGGTAGCCGGGGGCGGGCGGGATGCAGCCGGCGTTGCCGACGATGGGCTCGATGATGACAGCGGCGAAGGTTTCAGGATGGGCGTCGAAGGCGACTTCGACGGCGGCGATGTCGTTGTAAGGCAGGGCGTGGGTGAGATGGGCGACTGCCTCTGGAACGCCAGCGGAACCGGGGATGCCGAAGGTGGCGACGCCGGAACCGGCTTTGACGAGGAGGCCGTCGGCATGGCCGTGATAGCAGCCTTCAAACTTGATGATGGTGTCGCGGCCGGTGGCGGCGCGGGCAACGCGGATGGCCGACATGGTGGCTTCAGTGCCGGAGCTGACGAAGCGCATTTTTTGGATGGCGGGATAACAGGCGACGATGCGTTCGGCGAGGTCGGCTTCGGCGGCGGTGGAGGCGCCGAAGCTGGCTGAGCTGGCAGCGGCGCGCTGAATTGCTTCGACAACGGGCGGGAAGGCGTGGCCAAGGATCATGGGACCCCAGGAGCCGAAGTAGTCGATGTAGCGGTTGCCGTCGGCGTCGGTGAGGTAGGCGCCTGAGGCTGAGTCGATGAATGGAGGGGCACCACCGACCGCACGGAAGGCACGCACCGGGGAGTTGACGCCGCCGGGGAAGAAACGCTCGGCGCGCTGCTGGAGGGATTGAGAGCGGGTGCGGGAGGTGGCTGGGAATTTGGAAGTCATTCTGGGTTCAGTATAGAAGGAGCCGCGCTGCGCGCGTGTTGGCGTTGCTGGCACGTCGCTTCGCGACGAGTTAGCGGAGTTAGCAGGACGAAGAGCCGGTGCGTTGAGTTTGATGAGCGTATTCGCGGACCCTTCGTTTGGGGGCGGTCATCCGATAGACAAGGGGAAGTGTGGAAGAGGCGATTGATACGGGCGGGCGGTTGCTGGTGGTATTTGACGGGCACTGCGGGCTCTGCAACGGGGCGGTGCGGTGGCTGCTGCGGCGCGACCGGGGGGACAGACTGCGGTTTGTGGCGATGGAGTCGGAGAGAGTGGCGGGAGTGTTGGCGCGGCACTCGTTTGCGGGAATAGATTCGGGGGCGGGGACGATGGTGGTTGTGCGGGATGCGGATGGCGCGGGGGAGAGCGTGCTGACGCGGTCGGATGGAGTGGTGGCGCTGCTGCGGGAGTTGCCGCGGCCGTGGCCCTGGGTTGGGGCGGCACTTGGGAAGACGCCGCGGGCGGTGCGCGATGGGGGATACAGGGTGGTGGCGCGGTGGCGGTACCGGATTTGGGGTCGGCTGGAGAGCTGCCCAGTGCCGACGGCGGAGGAGCGGGAGCGATTCTTATAGGGCTTTGCGTTTTTTGGCTGCGGCGGCCTTGGCGGCGAGCGCAACGCCGGCAGTCTCAAGGGCGATGGCGAGTCCGTAGAGGAAGCCACGCGCGAAGTCGTTCCAATCGGTGCCGGCGTGGGGGACGGGAGGCGAGAAGTGGGGCCAGGTGATGCCGATAATGAGGATGGAGAGGCCGACGACGATCATCGACATGGCGACGGGGATCATCTTTTCTGGCGAGTTCTGGAGATTGCGAAGGATCATTGGTTGGCCTCCGATGTGTTGAGGATGATGATACTGCGAAGTTGGGCCTGCGCTGAGGGAAGATGGCTCATGGTTGGTCTTGAGGGCGTCTGCGGGCGAAGCGGAGGGCGTAGAAGTTGAAGACGATGGACAGGCCGAGAAGGAACCCGCGCAGGGCGTCGTAGAGGTTCTTGTGGTGAAGGCCGAGGTCTTTGTCGAAGATGGAGAGGGTAAGGCCGGCGACAAGGCAAAAACTGCCGATGGTGAGGAAGCGGCGGGCTGTGGGGCTGAGATTTCTTCTATCGAGGCACATGGCTGAGTCTCCTTTTTGGGGTTTCAGTCTTTGAAGCGGAACCAGGCGAAGAGGGACATTTTTAGAACGACGAAGACCAGAGCGATGGAGAGCAGGTCCCAGCTCCAGATGTGGTTGAAAAAGAAGCGGTATTCGAAGAGAACGATGGCGAGACAGGCGGAGGCGATGCCGGCAATGGAGGAGGAGCGGCGGCGATGTTCGAGGAAGCGTTCGTCGACGAATTTGCCGAGAATAGGGACTTTGGAAAGGAAGTGGTCGGTCATTTCGGGTACTCCAACTGGAATATGTCGTCGGTGGGGCAGGAAAAGATGCGGGCGAAGATGAGGGCGAGTTCGAGGCTGGGAACGTAGCGGTCGCGCTCGATGGAGTTGATGCTCTGGCGGGAGACACCGACGGCCTGGGCGAGCTGCTCCTGGGTCCATCCGCGGGCGGTGCGGAGTTCTTTGACGCGGTTTGTGATGGCGG
>CAZASC010000189.1:0-6283 GCA_964487695.1 uncultured Victivallales bacterium | reverse complement strand
AAGCTGCCGCCATTAAACGCGGGTCGCATCTATATCTCGCTCGGTGCGCCTATGTACATTCCCATCCAGGCTGGTAATCCACTTGGATACGCCGGGCCAAACCCGCTGAACGCGACCGATCCCAACACCAACACGAACTACGATTGGTATGAGTTCGACTGGGGCGGCACGGCTGATACGATTTGGATCAACACAACCCAGGTGGATATGTTCGGTCTCCCGCTGACGCTCGATCTCTGGGCATCGTCGGAAACCTATCACATGCAGACGGGCATCACGGAGTCGGTGGCCACGCTCGATCAGGAGTTTGCCGCCCAGACACCTGCAATCTTCCAGGCCTCACCGATTTCTCCTCTGCGCATCTGGGCACCGGCGCACACCACCTTCGGCGTCGGCCAGACTAATGGCAACTACTTCGACAGCTACGTCAACGCCGTTTGGTCTGAGTACGCCACCACGCCTTTGGTCGTGCTCATGGACAACAACAGCAGGGAATTCAGCGGAACCACCTCGGGGACTACGTTCAACTTCACTGAAGTTAACCTCAACAATGGAGCTTACGGCGGTGCCGGAACCTACACCATCAACAAACCAACCACGCAAGATCTTTTGCTGTGCGCGGGAAGCATGGCAACGGGAACCGGAGTTACGGCGGCATTGGAGGCGCAATTCTGCGCAGCTTTCAACCGTCACGTCATGGACACCTATGCGGACTGGACAGTCACCACCGACTACTACCTGACCGCGCCTACCAACTACTACTCGGCGTTCTGGCATGCACACAGCATCGGCGGGCTTTCCTACGGGTTTGCCTATGACGATGTAAATAACCAGAGTTCGTCAATTGTTGAAGGCGGTGCAGAGCATATGGCCTTCGGTATTGGGTGGTAGTTGCGTTTCAATTAAACATGCGAGCAGGGATCTTGTTTTTAGGAGATCTCTGCTCGCTGTTTTTAATGTGTCTTACTTAGAAAATTACTCCATTAAAATTCTTGCCCTGTTCACTCCAACCGCCTACGTGTGAATGCGTCCACGATTATGTGAATATCGTGATCGCAAAGACTATGGTTGTGGCCTAATGGTCAGCCTTGACTTCGCAGCCAAGGGCGCTTGGCTTAGGACGTCAGCTCTATCTGCTCTTCTCTTCCCGGTCATCTCAAGTTGCAAGAAATTCACCTAACTGTTACCTGAATTTGCGGAACCGGCTCCTTAGAGATACGAAGTTTTACAAATTGAAAAACTTCAATATGGGATTGTTCGGCGCGTGGTTTCAATGCGCGTAAACGCGCATACGTATCCTTGAGCAAGGACCACTTTTAATGCGGTATTAAGGACGGCGATATGTAACTCGCTGCTATATTAGCGATGTGATCGCTTCAGAAGGATCGGCGCTCACAATCCTAGTCAGTTGCATTGTTCGAAGCGATCCTTTTTTGCAAGGTTCTATCGACAGATTGCATTGATAGCTGATTCCGATAGCTCAAGATTTGCTTGTCGGTCTTACCGCCCGCCTAGCTAGATTCGTCGTTCCTATGGATGACTACACAAGGTGCGGCAATTTCTAATGACTAATTTCTTTCGGCTGAAGTGTGGAGGACATAGAGTTGTCATCCCAAGAACTAGCACGAAATGAAGCATGGATTGAGGCTGAATGCCCAAGGTCAACTGATCTGTTCGAGTCGTGGGGCAGATATCCGCGGTTGCAGTCAAAGGTAGTTCCGATCGAGTGGCAGCAGGATATTCCATCAAAAATACGTGGAGAGAATTGTGCATCTCTTGCTGTTGGGATGGGCCGCAGTTATGGCGACGCTTGTCTATTGAGCAAAGGAACTCTATTGCAGATGACGAGTATGAACCGACTGCTCGATTTTGATTCATCTTCGGGTCTGCTCACGGCCGAGGCAGGTGTGACGCTCGGACAGATACTTGAGTTCGCAGTACCGCGTGGTTTTTTTCTTCCTGTAACTCCAGGGACAAAGTATGTTACTCTGGGCGGCGCTGTTGCCAACGATATTCACGGCAAGAATCATCATAAAGCTGGCACATTTGGCAACCATGTAATTAGTTTCGAGTTAGTGCGCTCTGATGGCTCGCGAAGGTTGTGCAGTCCCACGGAGAATAGTGAGTGGTTCTCAGCGACTATCGGCGGACTCGGACTTACGGGGGTTGTCACCTGGGTTCAAATAAAATTGCGCCCGATCGTTTCACGAATGATTGATTATGAGGGCATTCAATATCATGGTATCGATGAATTTCTAGAGTTGGCCGATCAATATAAACATACCGAGTACACGGTCAGCTGGATTGATTGTGCATCTACGGGAAGAAATTTTGCGCGCGGCATTTTCATGTTGGGGGAACATTCTCAGGTGCCAGGTATCTTGAAGCCATCGCCCAAGCCGCAGTTGGTCTTTCCCTTCGAGGCACCCGGTTATGCGCTGAATCACACGACAGTTTCGGCGTTCAATACTGTTTATTTTCACAAACAGGGTAAGCCGCGGATTAAGTCTCTGAATGATTACGAACCATTCTTCTATCCGCTGGACAAAGTACTGAAATGGAATCGCCTTTATGGCGAAAAGGGGCTGCTTCAGTTTCAATATGCTCTTCCATGGGATTCGGCGCGCGAAGGAACGATTGCAATACTGCGGGAAATTGCAAAATCGAAATTGGCCAGCTTTCTGGCAGTGCTGAAGACTTTTGGCGACGTTGTTTCGCCGGGATTGTTGAGCTTTCCGCAGCCTGGAGTTACGCTGGCGTTGGATTTCCCAGTTAAAGCGAACAGAACCCTTTCCCTGATTCGGCGGCTAGCGGATATGACCGTCGACTTCGGCGGTCGCCTCAATCTTAGCAAGGATGCTGCGATGACTGCAGAGCATTTTCAGGCATTCTATCCGCAGTGGACACAACTCGCCAGCTTTCGTGATCATGCTTTGAGTTCCAGTCTTTGGGAACGTGTTACAGAGGAACAACAGAATCTATAAACAGAAATGAAGGGAAGCGGCGACAGGTGACAACTAGCTTAGAGATTCAGCCCAAGGACAAAGACAGTGCTTCGTGTAACGAAGCGGAAAATGCTGCTTTTCGCAGAATCCTGGTATTAGGGGCAACATCGGGAATTGCGGAGGCGACCTGTAAGATATGGGCTAACGCAGGCGCGAGCATGTTTCTGATTGCACGCAATGCAGACAAATTAGCGGTAGTCGCGGCCAATTTGAAGGTGCGCGGAGCGGCACGCGTTGGAACTCTCGTCGCTGATCTCGACGATACGACTGGACATCCGGCACTGCTGGAGCAGGCTATCAGCAATCTCGGCGGTATCGACGTAGCCTACATCGCGTATGGAGTTATGGGGAATCAATCTGCGGCAGAAGAGAATTTCGAGGCCGCGGCCGGCATCCTGCATACAAATTTTATCTCAACTGTTTCGTTACTTACATGGCTGTCGAATTACTGCACAAAACGACGCGCCGGTGTGCTGGCAGTTATCTCATCGGTGGCCGGAGATCGTGGAAGGAAAACGAACTATCTATATGGAGCTTCGAAGGCTGGGCTTAGTACATTCCTTGATGGTTTACGCAATCGCATTGACCGTCAGGGAGTGACCGTGTTGACGATCAAGCCTGGGCCTGTAAAGACCGCGATGACATCGGGAATGGCGGGCAGTGAAAAGTTCGCCGATGTCGACAAGGTTGCGGCATCGATCGTGAAGGCAATCGATGCGCGCAAAGACACCTTGTACGTTCCGTTCCAGTGGGGATTGATCATGTTTGTGATTCGCCATATTCCCGAGCGAATATTCAAGAGGCTCAACCTATAGAGAAAGTCCATCCTCCAGCATTGCGGCGAGGTACTCAATATTGAAAAGCGATCATCTTGCGCTATCTATTACTGTCCTAGATAAATCACTTTAAACCCATAGCGCATCGTAGGAGGTTCATTGATTCTGCCTTCTGCCAGAATTTCTGAACTGACGGACGTCGCGTTATCAAGATATGCAGTGATGCAACTCGGAACATTATTGGTCGATATACCGATGTTCGCAGATCCCTGAAACGCGACTGGAACAGCATTTCCAAGCACAATATCCATGACGTTCCCATCGGAGGTATACGCCATGACGGCTGCAAATGTCCCCGTACCAGCGCCAGCCGTTTTTACGCTCAATTGAGCGCAGAGTTGATATTGGCCCGCAGTTGTAGTTGTGTAAAATGCTGTAAGTGGTTGCGTCGATTCGGAAGAGAAAGTATTCGATGGAACCGTGGCGACGACTGCTGAAAGCGTACCACTGACACTTCCCAGACTAATCGATACATTGTTGGGGCTGAATGTAATCCCCGGTGCGCCAGTATCCTGGCTGTTAATGGAGACGCCGGCCGGCACTACGATCTGGGTTACATCGGAGTTTCCAAAGACCATTTGATTGCTGGCGGTAACTACTGCCTGATAACCAATCGCGGTGGAATTTGAGTAACTCTGATCGGCAAAATTAAAGCCTGTGGAAGCCCCGAGAAACGTATCGTAATTATTGTTTCCGAGCCCCATCGTAGAAATGTTTCCGGCGTAGGTTCCTACATATGTGTTAGCGATGCCAGACTGCAACCCAACGCCGGATTGGTAGCCGATGATCGTATTGTCATAACCCGTCGTAGCAGTACAATATGAACCTTCTCCAACGGTCGTATTGTTATAAGCGGTATAACCTGTAAACGGGCCTCCTGCGCAAGAAGCGGCTGAACCTACGACCGGATGAGATCCGGTCATGGCATCGTGTCCAAATGTTGTGTTCGCAGTGCCTGTAGTATTTTCCGACTGAGAATCTGCACCAACGGTCGTATTGTAATTTCCAGTGGTGACCTGCGTCATTGAGTTCTCGCCAACGGCTGTATTTTGAGCACCTGTAGTTACTAGAAACATCGACTTCCAGCCAACGGCCGTATTTTCGCCAGAAATCGGATAGGATCCAAGCATGCAAGGAATCGTCACACAACCCCCCATCGCCTCATACCCGACCGATGTGTTAGCGCTTCCTGTCCCATTATTGAGCATCGACGACTCACCGATGGCCACATTTTGTACTCCGGTCGTCAAGGCATATGCTGAAGCATGACCAACCGCCACATTCTGACTCGCTGGTCCTGTCATGTAGTACAAGGCATAGTCACCAAGTCCCGTGTTCAGTGTGGGTGTGTTGCTTGCTCCACCAGCACCGAGTCCGAGAAATTCGCTGCCGATCGTTCCTGCGCCGTGGTTGACAAAAGTTAAAAATGTCCCTGGAATCGGATTGGCTGAGTTATAGGTTGTTCCCCAAGCGTCGTTGCCGTTGTAATTCGGAATTCCTGCATCACTTAATGGCCAGGTTATTGACTGAGCATTTCCAGATAAAACACTTGACGTAAGTGTCATCAAAAGCAAAATGAAATGTTTGATCACGAGATTTATCCCAAGTAAAAGTAATTTTTGTTATATGGCTGGTCGCCAGGAAGTACAACTGTTACTCGGCGTATGTTGAGAAATCTGTGGCGCAAAAGACGCCATTAAACACACACTTCATCAGGAAAGGAACTGTCTGATCGTTTGGTCTTTTGGCCGGACGTAATCTCTAACTCGGTATGTTCACGAGAGACAGCGGCGCTGCTCAATGCAACCTTGAGAAGTTGTGAGTCGGGGTTATAGTCGGGTACGAGTTCCTTGAGCAGTAGAATCAGGCGGCCCACATCCTGTGTGTCAACAATTCTTTGCAACTCGCGCAACCGTAGTCGCATATGTCTCAGATCGTGGCCGAAGGGGCTGATGAAGCTTGCGATCTTGCTATGCGCGGTTGGAACAAGTTGCTCGTCGCGCAGATTCAATTCCTCATATAACTTTTCCCCCGGACGCAAGCCAGAGTATTCAATCTTTATCTCTTGGTCAGGCTTCAGGCCGGAGAGCAGGATGAGATTTCGGGCGAGATCTAGAATCTTGACAGGGTCTCCCATATCGAGAACAAAGACCTCTCCTCCTTTTCCGATTGAGAAAGCCTGAAGAACGAGTTGGGCGGCTTCGGGAATGGTCATGAAATAGCGCGTCATCTCCGGGTGAGTTACCGTGACCGGTCCGCCCGCAGCAATCTGTTCCTTAAAAATCGGGACGACGCTTCCGTTACTTCCGAGAACGTTGCCAAAGCGCACGGCAACAAATTTCGTTCCAGCGTCTTCGTGTAGTGCACGAATGACAAGTTCGGCAACGCGTTTTGTGGCACCCATGATACTGGTAGGCCGCACGGCCTTGTCGGTGGAGATCA
>CAZASC010000188.1:0-6288 GCA_964487695.1 uncultured Victivallales bacterium | reverse complement strand
AGGAAAGCAGCCTGCGAATTATTCTGGCGAAACCTTATTTCACCAACAATCGTCGATAACCTACGCGTGTCTTTACGAGCCGCGCCTGCGAGATAGACCGGCCCATCAAGGTACATTTCCGCGCGATCAACATGGAGGCATCCGTGAGCAAAGTTCTTGTAACAGGCGGTTCAGGTTTCGTCGGCAGTCATTGCATTTTGCGGCTATTGGCCGCGGGGCATGAGGTTCGCACGACGGTTCGCAATCTGACGCGCGAAGCCGGTGTGCTCGCCATGCTGCGCGTGGGCGGCGCGGAGCATGACGCGCGGCTATCGTTCTTCGCCGCCTGCTTGACTGGTCGCCGCGCTCGACCGAAGAAGCTCTTGTTGCCACGGCCGAAAGTCTCATCCACCTGCATCTCGTAAACGAAAACCCGGCGACAGCCTGATAAAGACTGCGCCGGCTTTCTGATTCACTCAGGACATCAAGCCTTCGAGTCCGCCAGAGCCTCTTCGCGCTCTTTCGCGCGATCGATCAGCTTCACAGGATAATAGGCGTTGCGCGTATATTGCCGCACCATGCGATTCGTGTTGAAGTACGATCCATTGAACGAAATCGTATTGCGCATCAGCCCAGCCCACTTTCCTGGAGCGTCGAGATAGAGCGGCACCACGGCGGATTCCAGTTTGTGATAAAGCGAATTCGCCTCGGCCGCATCGTCCGCGCCATCTTCAATCGCCCATCCCGTGAAGCCTTCGATCCAGCCTTCGATCCACCAGCCATCCAAAATCGACAAGCTTGGAACGCCGTTCAGTGCAGCCTTCATGCCGCTTGTTCCCGAGGCTTCATACGGTCGCCGCGGTGTATTCACCCACACATCCACGCCCGCCGTCAGCAGCGCGCCAAGATTCCAATCGTAGTTTTCCAGATACACAATATGCAGCAAGTCGTTCGACAACTTGGCCGCATCTTCGACGACTTGTTGGATCAACGCCTTGCCCGGTTCGTCTTGCGGATGCGCCTTGCCGGCATACAAAATCTGCAATCCGCCGGCTTTTTTTGCAATCTCCAACAGCCGCTTCGGATCGTTGAACAGCAACGTCGCGCGCTTGTAAGTCGCCACGCGCCGCGCAAATCCCAGCGTCAAAATCTTCGGATTCAGAACGACTCCTGCGCTCTCCGCAACTTTTTCGAGCAGTGCCGCCTTGGTGCGCGCATGAGCTTTGAGGATTGCTTCGTCGGGTAGGTCGATCGAGTTACGCAGATAAAGCGTGTCGCGCCGCCAGGCTGGAATATGCTCGTCCATCATCTCTTGAAACGGCTCGGAAACCCAGGTCGGCGCATGTACGCCGTTGGTGATGGAATCAATCGCAAATTCTGGAAACATCTGCCGCGAAACTTTTGCGTGCTGCATCGCCACGCCGTTTGCGTAACGCGAAAACCGCAGCGCCAGCAGCGTCATGTTTAACATGCCATCGCGAAAGCAACCGAGTTTTTCGAGACGCGATGTCCGGTCGCCGCCGAGAATGCGAATCGATTGCTCGGTCGAAAACCGGTCGTGTCCCGCCGGCACCGGCGTGTGCGTCGTAAACACGCACTGCTTGCGTACCTGCTCCATGTCGGTTTCCGTCGCCGCGCCGAGTGGTCCGCCACCCAACTGGCTTTCGAGCAAGCCAAGCGTCAGCAGCGCCGCGTGGCCTTCATTCATGTGATACTCATTGACGCGATGGCCGAGCGCCTTGGCCATGCGCACGCCGCCCATGCCCAGCACAATCTCCTGTTGCAAGCGATAGTTCGTGTCGCCGCCATATAAGTGATCGGTCAGCCCGCGATCCCATCCCGAATTTTCATCAAGATCGGTATCCAACAAATAGATCGGCACAATATGTCCGTAGCGACCTACCAGTTCGTAGCGCCAACAACGAATCGTGACGACGCGATCTTCAATCGAGACCGTCACGCGCGCCGGTTCTTCGGTGCAAAAATCTCCTGGATTCCACGGCTGCACATCTTCACGCTGCACGCCGTTGCCGTCCAGATGCTGTTGAAAATAGCCCTTGCGATGCACTAGCGAAAAAGCCACCAGCGGTACGCCCAAGTCGGCTACGGACCGCAAAGTATCGCCGGCCAATACGCCCAAGCCGCCGGAATAGGTTGGCATCAGGGGATTGATCGCGATCTCCATCGAGAAATAAGCGACCAGCCCGGATACTGGAAATGTCTCATAGGAAAATGGTTTAGACGATGTCGGTTGCATGCCTTGACGCCTCCGCGCGCTTCCAGCCTCGGAAGCAGCGATCTGGGAATAAAAATCCCTCGATGCCGAGCGGGCATTTGAAATCCTTCCCGATCTTCATCGCGTTGGGGATTCCTAGATTTTAGCAAGGAACCCCAGCGAAATCCGCAGAATTGTTCGGCTTAGCAAGCCGCGGACCCTAGCTGGCGAAATCATCTTCGTGTCGGAACCCCGCTGTCACAACAAACCTGAGCGTTACGATGCAGAATTCCGCCGCCGAAGTGATTCTCCTCCGGCACGACCCGCGAATCCATAAGAAAATGGTAATGACGCACGCCAATTTCCATTGTTAAATTTCTGTACTGAAACGGCACAGTGCGCTCGGCAAATTTTAATTTTTTCTTACTTCATTGGTTCCGAAAAACTCGGAACCTTGATAGCCCCTTGCTTGCCCTGCATCCAATATGGAGTATCCTTCATCAATCGGCCCTGAAAGGAAGATCGATGTTGAAGCTCGACAGAGTTACGATCTTGACGTTGTTGTTTTTTCTCGCTGTTGCGTCCAGCGCGAACGCGCAGTCCTCCTCTCTATCGCTTCGTATCGACGCCCAGGCCGTGACTACACCGTTTCCACATTTTTGGGAAAAGACTTTTGGCTCGGGCCGCGCCATTCTTTCTTTGCGCGAGAGTTATCGCGCCGACTTGCGCGCCGTCAAGCAGGCGACTAACTTCGAGTCCATTCGCTTCCACGGAATCTTAATGGATGAGGTTGGCTTGTACGATCCCGACCGAGTTACAAAGAATCCGGGGCAAGCAGCCGAAGCGGCGCGCGACTTATCGACTTATAACTTCTTCTATGTCGACCAGATCTACGATGGCTTACTTGCCAACCATGTCCGGCCATTTGTCGAGTTGAGTTTCATGCCTCGCCGCATGGCTGCCGACCCCAACGATCTTCACCCGTTTTGGTATCACCCCATCGTTTCGCCGCCAAGCGACTATAAGTTATGGGATGACATGATCGAAGCTTTCGCCGCTCACTTAGTTGCGCGCTACGGCATCGAAGAAGTTAGTAAGTGGAAATTTGAAGTATGGAATGAGCCCAATCTCGATTTCTGGGATGGCCGTCCCAAGCAAGCGAGTTACTGGCAACTCTACGACCACACCGCCCGTGCATTGAAGGCCGTTTCGCCGCGTCTTCAGGTCGGTGGCCCAGCAACTGCACAGGCCGCATGGGTTCCCGATTTTCTTGCGCACGTCAAAGCAGAAGACGTTCCCGTCGATTTTGTTTCCACGCATGTTTACGCCAACGACACGGCAAAAGATGTTTTCGGAACCAATGAAACGATCTCCCGCGATGTTATGATCTATCGTTCCGTCAAAAAGGTTCACGACCAGATTGCGGCTTCGGCTTTTCCTCATCTGCTACTGATCTTTTCCGAGTACAACGCGAGTTATGCCAACGAACCCAATGTTACTGACTCGCCCTACATAGGTCCTTGGCTAGCAAACACGATTCGTCTCTGCGATGGCATCATCGATAGCCTGGATTACTGGGCCTTTTCCGACGTTTTTGAAGAGCAGGGCGTTGCCCGCACGCCGTTCTATGGTGGCTATGGATTGATCGCTCCCGATAACATTCCCAAAGCCTCCTTCAATGCTTTCGCAGCGCTTCATCAACTCGGCCCGCGCCGCATCACTCTCAATTCCGATTCCGCTATTGCAACAGCTCTTCCCGATGGCGGCCTTGCTATCGCTTTGTGGAATTATGCGCCGCCCACAGGAACTGGTCCCGATTACACGCCCGAGTCCGCTCCTGCCGGTCCTTCGCGTACTTTCGATCTACAACTCGGCCATCTGCCGCATAACTCACATGCCACGCTGATCCGCGTCGACGAAACGCATGGTAACGCGCTCGCTGCCTTCGATGCCATGGGTCGCCCGCGTGGCAGCCTGACGCAAACTCAGATCGCCACGCTCAAACGCGCCGCCGTTCTACCCGCGCCGGAGAAACTTTCACTTACCAAGGGTCATTTAGTAGTTACAATTCCCGCGCACGGTTTGGCCGTCTTGCTAGTTCAAAAATAATATGTAACTCGAAGCGAGAAGTCGGCAAATATAGCGAGAAAAAATAGCATTCGTGCATAACTCGATCACTCCATTCGAGCGCCGTCGCTCGTCTCTGCGTCCATCTCCATAGCTTCTTCTCACAGACTCGGGTCTTCCAAGATATAATTCGTTGCTGAACTTTGAAAGGTGCAAAAATGTTTCTGAAACGACTTATCGCAATCTCTGCTTTCGCCATCTTCCTGACCTCCGCGATCCTGGCCCAAACTTTGCCGCAGGGCGTTCAGAAAGTTACTTCCATTGAAGGAATCGCCGAATACTCCTTTCCAAATGGCCTTCATGTTCTGTTGTTTCCCGATAACTCCAAACCCAAGATTACCGTCAGTGTCGTCTATCTTGTCGGCTCACGCAACGAGGGATACGGCGAAACAGGCATGGCTCACCTCCTTGAGCACATGCTTTTCAAAAGCACCAAGTCGGGCCGTGAAATCTTCAAAGAACTGACCGACCGCGCCGCCGGCTTTTTCAATGGCACTACAAATTACGACCGGACGATGTACTTCGAAAGCTTCAGCGCGACCGACGACAATTTGCGCTGGTCGCTTGGTCTTGAAGCCGACCGCATGGTCAATATGACAATGCTCAAAAAAGATCTTGACACCGAGATGACGGTTGTTCGCAATGAAATGGAAGCCGGCGAAAATTCACCCAAAAATATTCTTCACGAGCGCGTTCTCGCCGCCGCTTATAACTTCCATAACTACGGAAAGACCGTCATTGGAAACCGCACCGATGTTGAGCGAGTACCCATCGCCAACCTCGCTACCTTTTATCAAAAGTACTATCAGCCTGACAATGCCGACCTCATCATCGCCGGACAAATCGACCCCGCGAAAACCCTGCAAATGGTTGCCGATACTCTTGGCGTAATTCCCCGTCCGCAGCGCACGCTCACTCAGCCATACACGGTCGAGCCGACGCAAGAGGGCGAGCGCAGCGTGACGCTGCGCCGTGTCGGCAGCACGCAAGAAATCCTTGCCGTCTATCACATTCCCGCAGCGCTCCATCCCGACATGGCGCCTATCAAAGTGATGGCCGAAGTGCTCGGCGCTTCACAAACAGGCCGCCTTTACAAGGAACTTGTCGACAAAAAGAAGGCGGTCGAAACCTACATGTATGCGACCGACGACCACGATCCATCAGTTGCAGAAGCAGTTGTCGACCTCAAGCCCGATCAATCCATCGACGACGCGCAGCAGATTCTGCTCAAAGCCGTCGAGGGTCTCGCCAGCGATCCGCCCACGCAAGAAGAAGTCGATCGCGCCAAGGCCCGCCTGCTTAAAAATATCGAGCTGACACTGACCAATTCTCAGTATCTCTCCCTCACACTCGGCGGCTATGCCGGCGATGGCGACTGGCGCGAGTTTTTCCTGACACGCGACGAGATCGCCAAAGTGACTCCGGCCGATGTTGCACGTGTCGCCAAGACTTATCTGAAATCTTCCAATCGCACGCTCGGCGAATTCATTCCAACGACGAATCTCGATCGCGCCGAAATTCCGGTCACGCCCGACCCCGTTGCGCGTTTCAAGGATTACAAGGGTGGCGCAGCTATTCAAGAGGGTGAGTCCTTCGATCCTACGCCGCAAAATATCGAAGCTCGCATCATCCGCACGCACCTTCCCAACGGCATGAAGCTCGTCTTGTACCCGAAAAAGACGCGCGGCGGCACGGTGAGCGTCAACTTCAGAATTCACTTCGGCGATGAGGATGCGCTCCACGGTAAAAAGGCAGCAGCCAGTTTGGTCGGACAACTTCTGATGCGCGGCACGCTCCACAAAAATCGTCAACAGATTCAGGATGAAACCGATCGCCTGAAAGCGCAAATCTATACCACGAGCGATATCAACTCCGCCAGCATGGGGATTCAGACTCTCTCACCCAACCTCGTCGATTCGCTGCGTCTCGCCAAAGAACTCATGCGCGAATCTACCTTTTCCGAAGCC
>CAZASC010000187.1:0-6322 GCA_964487695.1 uncultured Victivallales bacterium | reverse complement strand
AGGACGGCCCCGCCAAGGGGCTCCAATTGCGTAGCACCAAATCACAGATGCGCCGGATTCAGGGTAACTGTCGGAACAGGTCTTTAATAGTCTCGATGATAGGCTTTCTATTCACAAAGAGTTGTAGGTAGGCAAAAGAAGGCGGTATTAGGTTGACGCGAATGCGCCTGCGGCGGGACCCGAAATTCAATCTGCGGTCTGCCACCTTGGACCAGCCTTCGGCTGGACCTAAGGTAACTGGCGGAAATGATGCTCAGCATTTGGTGCGTCTATCCTAAAGGACGAATCGTTAATTTAGGGCAAGTTCTGAGCCGGCGGTTTCTGGGGGCGCATCTTCACCTTTCACAAAATGGATATTGAAATTGTGATCGGTGTCTTCTGGTGTCACTTCGCGATGGTTCGTTTGCAGCCGTCCGGTTGTAATTGGCTCATCAATCTGCGTTCGTCTTCTTAAGTCAAACGGAGCCTCATGGCGCGAGCCAGGCCTTGGCACGAAAGAATAAGTCGCTGGCCGGCGCGATGTTGGTGTAGATGATCGTCTGGCCAAGGGCTTGAATGTTCGTCCATCCTGGAATGGGCTGCCAGAGGGCAAAGCCGGTCAGATTCGTGCAGCTTTCGACCGAATAATATCGCTTCAGCCCTTCGTACTGCGCGGTTGTCGTTTTCGTTGGGAGTGTAATCAGCTCCTCCCCGTTTCCAGGCGCTATGTTCAGCGAGAACACGCTGGCCGGGTCGGTAGGATGTGTTCCGGCGATGTATTCCTGCCACGTGAACATTCCATCGCCGTCCTGATCGCTTAGCGCGGAGAGGTCGAAGTTCGTGCTCCAGTTTGTGTTCTCCTGGTAGAGCCACCACTTCGGCGTATTGTTTGCCGCGAGATCGGCGCTGTAATTGGCCGTAATAGTGTGGTCGGCAAGAATATTGGTGAAAGTATAGAAACCCGGCGTTCCGGCATTACCGCCGTCAACCGTGAGCGAAGCAAGATGATACCAGTTGCTTGCCGTCATTGTGAATGTGTTGATTGTCCCGATGTTTGCAATAACCGTGCCTGTCGGTGAGATGGTTCCATAACCAGTGCTTGATGCGAGGATGGCGGAAAATGGCTTGTTGGTTCCTGCCATCAGATCATCCACGCAAAAGCGCCCTTGACCGACAATATCAGAAAACCAAGGTTGGGAGGCATCAGCAGTTGTATATCTGGCTTTTGGGGTTATTGAAGCTATTCCGTTCAACCAGACGCTGTAATAGGACGGCGCACTGGTGGAATAATCTGCCTTGATTGTGATGCGGCAGTACTGGTTTGAGCCGACATCGGTGTCCAGAAGTTCGGTCCAACCATTTCCCCGCGTGGGCGCGTTTGTACAATTCCACACTGCCAGGTGACGGTTGGTTGTGATGCATAGTGCGAACTGCGAATTTGTCACCGTGTCCGCTGTTGGAAGAACAGTATTCGTCCAGTACTTACATTCCAGTATCACATCCACCCAGACATTCGTATAGAAGGATGGGCAGAAGCGGTTTGTAGCGCTGCCATTGATTTGGAGAGCCATTTGGTGGGGACCGGCTATCGGAAATGTGCCGGTGTAAGTGTTCGTGTAATTGTTCGTTGTGACAACGGCCATCGCAGCGGTGTCGGCGTACCACGAGTTTGTGCCGATCATGCTGAACCCATTGGCGCGGGATTCGAACGAATCGCTGCACGGAATGACGTTGTTCGAGACCAGCCCTGGCATCAGTCGCGGGATCAGAACGCTGTTTCCGTATAAATCTCCGCAACCACCCCACCGATTATCGCCCCACACCCAGATCGTCCCGTCCCGTTTTATGCAGATGTCGTGGTAATCGCGGCAGACGGCTACCGCCACATTGCTTAAACTCGGAACCTTTTGCGGCACGGGGTGGGCATTGGTATCAGAAGTACCGTCTCCCTGTTCGCCATACTGATTCGCTCCCCATTTCCAGACCGTACCGTCGGAGAGAAGCGCCATCGAATTTCCGTCACCAGCCCAGACAGAAACGGCATTTGTGCCCAGGGTGGTGACTTGGACCGGTACATTGCGCTGGATCGTTGTTCCATCACCAACTTCCCCTGAACCATTGCTACCCCATGCCCAGACGGTGCCGTCCGACTTGAGAGCCATAATATTCCACCATCCGCCGGAAATGGCCGTAACATTCGACAGTCCTGCAACTTGAACTGGGAGAGAACGGTTGACGCCTGCTCCATCTCCGCATTGACCATATGTGCCTTCGCCCCAGGCACGAACCGTTCCATCGGGCATAAGAGCGAAGCTTGAAAAGCCCGCGCCAATTATGCTTGCCGGATTGGTCAGCCCGATGACTTGTACTGGCACGTTTGTACCTGCAGATGTCACTCCGATCCCAAGTTGTCCGTATAGGTTGTGGCCCCATGCCCAGACAGTGCCGTCCGATTTGAGAGCCAGACTGTGATACCCTCTGCCGCCGAGGGATACAATAGAAGTCAGATTGGTGACTTTCACGGGTGTAGCGGAGTAATCTCCAAAGACACCCCAATTCGTGGAACCGTCTCCTAACTGGCCAAAGAAATTCATTCCCCAAGCCCAGACGGTGCCATCCGGCTTCAGCGCGAAGTTATGTTGTTCCCCTCCCATGATTGTAGCGACAGGGGCAAGATATCCAACACCGCCTGGACCAAGCACCTGTGCAGGGACACAACTTTCGTTTGTCGTTCCATTTCCCACTTGGCCGAAACTGTTGTAGCCCCAGGCCCAGACAGTGCTATCTGATTTCATCACTATCTGTTCGGAACCTCCGCCGCCCCAGAGCGATGTGATTCTTGGTGCCGAGTTGGTGGGGTTCTTCAACATCACAAGCGTCTCGTCAGCTGCGACAAGAGCTGAGAAAGCGAACATGCAAGTCATGAAGGTTAGTTCAAATGTAGTTCTCCGTTTCATTGATTCGATCTTACCATTTATCTGGTCCGTACTTCAAGTCTGCCAGTTTCTCGAAAATCCTCGCCTAAGCCGGAACGATTCAGTTGCTAAGAAAATGGAAAACCCTGAATGGTTGCAACGCTAGGGTTGACAAGTTGTTCCACATGATTTGCAACTGCATTGCAGTTCAATTTCAGGCACCTTTTGGTGAGTCGTTATTGCCTGGAGCCGGCGCGCCCTCGCGCCGGTAGTCACCGGGACGAGGGCGTCCCGGCTCCAAGCTTGAACTGAATCGTTCCGGCTAAGCGAATGCGTCTCACCGCGGACTCGTCAGAAACCGGTATGAACAGCGGCTGCAAAAAAATTGCAGCCCTCCAAGAAGACATATAGCGACTCTTGATCTCGTAATTGGAGGGCGGCAATCCTTTGCCGCCGTGTCCACAAGGGTGTTCCTGATGTGCCCGTGTTGCGACTCGAGTCTTAGGTGAGCCTTGCCATCCCGCTGGCGCGTGTCATATGCGTCTCGACTTTTTCAGCCATCTTTGGCAGACTCTCCTAAGTGAATGCGCTACCGCCAACCGGTTCTTGTGGGTCAGCGCCCGTGGTGTCCATCCGTGGCATCCAGAACGCGGCATCCAGAACGCGGCATCCAGAACGCGGCATCTTATTGCTTATACATCCAGAAAGGTGCGAAGGCTTAATGCGTGACTCCTGCAAACATATCGCCATTCTCCTGGCCGCAGTCGTGCTGGCGGCCAACGATTCGTGGGGCACAACCAACCTGTTTTGCGCCTGGGGTACAGCAGGCGTCACTGGAAACGATGGGGCACTTCACCTCACGCTGGACGCTTCCAGCAACGTATTGGTTTGCGGCAAATTCAACAACACAGTGGGCTTCGACCTGCCGGGCGGAGTCCATACCAATGTGACGTGTTTGCCAGGTGCGGATTGGAACGCAATTCTTTGCAAGTACGACCCCAATGGCAACTGCATCTGGGTCAATACCTGGGGCAGCAGTAATCACGACACTCGTGCCCAGGCCGTGGCTGCGGACGCGGACGGAAACGCCTATGTGGTTGGTTGCATGCAAGGCACCAATGATTTCAATCCATCAGGTCTCGGGCCTGTAGGTCACACCAACGTTGTTGCGATCGGAGATCAGGACGCCTTTTTGTGCAAGTTTGACCCAAACGGGATTCTTCAGTGGGTACGGCACTGGGGAGGAGCCAAAGGCACAGATGGATACAGAGTGGCTCTTGATCCAGCGGGGTTTGTCTATGCGGTTGGTGACTGGGACTCCACCAACATGGACCTGAATCCATATCCAGCTCCTGGGACTGCACATGATGTGCACACCAACCTATGGCCCGTCGGTGTGGTGCCGTGGGGATACAACGCATGGCTTTGCAAGTGGAGTTCGGACGGAGTCTACCAATGGGGGCGCACATGGGGCGGAAATGGGTATGACGACTGTTGTGCCCTGGCTGTGGATGGACTGGGAAATGTCTTTACCGGCGGATTCCTCGGAAGCACCAATAACACATGTGACTTCAACACCAATACCAACCTGCCGCACCAAACTTTCTGCCTGAATGCCCACAACATCATTAACCCGACGTTTTATACAGATGGTTTTATCAGCATGTTCAAGACGAATGGAGATTGGGTGACGGCGTTGAATGTCGGCGGGACAAATTCAAATCAGGTTTGCTTTCTTAAGGCGGATGACCTTGGCAATGTTTACGCTGGCGGATATTTCACGCTCGGAACAAATGGTCCAGTTGACTTCAATCCGGGTGGAACCAATACGATTCATTTGACCAGCCATGGTTTGTCAGATGCGTTCCTCGCGAAGTACGACACCAACGGCATTTGCCTGTGGGCCAATGGCTGGGGCGGATCGGATGATGATAAAGCATGGGGTGTCGCATTAGATCCATACGGATATGTCTATGTCGCCGGTGACTTCTTTAGCCAGCCTTGCAATTTTAACCCTGGTGCTGGAACATCCAACCTCTCCGCTGTGACCGCGGGCAAGTTGAGTTTCTATTTCAGCAAATTCTCCGCCAGGACCGGCAATTTCATTATGGCAAGAGCCTGTGGTGGAAGCTCAGATATCCAAAGCGTTGGATGTATCGCTGATGCCGACAACAATCTTTATATGGAGGGTGGGTTCGCAGGAAATGCCGATTTCGGCCCGCTCTGCGGTGGCCCTGTAACCAATACCTCTTCGCCTAATGATGATTTTGCTTTCTTCTGCCGGGCCTATACCGGCCCTGCCATGGTGGTGTGCAGCAATACCACCGTGATCACCAACAACGACCTGACCCCAACCCAGGCGAAGGGGACTGCCTTTGGCAATGTCAACCTGGGCGCCATCACCTACACGAACAGTCTGACCATCACCAACACTGGCTTTGCCAATCTACTGCTGAACGGGATCACACTGGCCGGCAACACGCTTGGGTTCTCCACCGATTCCGGCGGCATCACCAACATTGACATCGGCGCCAGCGCCACACTTAACCTGCTCTTCGCCCCTTGGGACGATACCCCGAGGTCCGGCAATGTGATCCTCGTCAGCAACGACGGCGCCGGCCCCTACACATTTGGCATCAGCGGTTGCGGCGTGGCCATCGGCCCTACGCAGACGATTACGGCACTTTCGGGTCCCTACGGCACCATCTCTCCATCGGGCACCGTTCTAGTTGCCGGCGGCGGCAAGAAGGCATTTACCAATACACCCAATGCCTTCTATCACCTTTCGTCCGTGATGATTGACAACACAAACCATGGGGCCGTGCAGGTCTACATTTTTACCAACGTCATGGCGGCACACATGATCACCAATGTCTTTGCTGCGGACCTTTCGCCCAGCAACACACCCAACTGGTGGCTTGCACAGTATAACCTGACCAACGGCGGTCTTTCATTTGCCCAGGCCGAAACCAACACCGCCGGCAGCGGCATCCCAGTCTGGCAGGCCTACATTGCCGGACTCGACCCTACCAACCCAACCAGCCAGTTCACCGTTTGGATTGCGCAGAGCAATGGAACGACCATTGTCTGGGTTCCCACCATCGTGCCAACCATCCAGGAAGGAAGCCGTTTCTACACGATCGAAAATACGACCAACCTCGTGATCGGCCCTTGGACCGCCATTCTTGAATCCACCGATGTCCCTGCCACTATCGGCCCTCAGGTCACCTATACCAATCAGACCACACTTTCCAACCAGTTCTACCGCACCAAGGTCCATCTCACAGCGCCGTAAAGGCGCTTGCAACCGCCATTTTTCGCACTGGTGGTTTACCGCAGAAGTCGAAGCAGGATAAGTGGCCCGTGATTCCGGAACTGTGTCGGATAATAGTGTCGGAGTGGGGGATGTCCATCGCCCAACAGCAGGC
>CAZASC010000186.1:0-6343 GCA_964487695.1 uncultured Victivallales bacterium | reverse complement strand
CTAGCAGCCCGTGGCAGAAGTCGTCATTTTGGCGGACGTAGCGGCGTCGGCGGGATTTCGTAGCCGAATCGGCGTGACTGCGAAAAATTGGGTGAGTCGCTTGCATAAAGCTCTCAGGTGACGCGCTATGAAGTCAAAAAAGCGTCCGAGCAAGGCTCTTAGCCCCCTGGGCGTCCCTCTGCCGATCAAATCGCGCATCACCAGCCCCAAATTGAATCCGGCCACATGCACCAGAAGTCGTTTTAAGATATTGCCCCTCTGCCGCAAATGCAACCGTCGCATACCTCCCGTCTCGTAACAATGCGCAAAGCTCCGCTCCACGATCTCGCCCCGTTTGCGCATGAGTGTCTTACCGTGCTCGCCGTGGATTCGTCGCCGGTTCGCGTACACCGCAGCCTGATCGATCGCCTTGCTTTCCCATTGACGACGACCGCGGTCCGGCTCTGAAACGTAGCTGCGGATATGTTCCTCCTGTAAATGTACCAGCACATCATTGCTGTGGTAACCCTTGTCCAGCACCGCCTCTTTCACTGTCTCGCAGATTTCCTGCTTCGCTTCTTCATCTTCGCCGACCTTCTTCAGATTCTCCTGGGCCCGCATCAGCGTCCACGGCCCGGATTCCGTGTCGCCTTCATTGCCATCTGCCAGCGTCACCGCGACCACCGCGCCCGTCTCCATGTCCGTGGCGTGCTCAGCCTTGTGCAGCAAATGCGTCCGACCATCTTTCATCTTCCCGATCTTTGCGTCCGGATCGTCGGGATGCTCCCAGTCCTCGTTCGATCCCTTCCTTGGCCGCTTCTTATCCAACTTCGTCAGGTCAGCCCGCGTTGGCGTCTCAATCCCGGACGCCTTCGCCAACCGCGTCAGATATTCGTGATACTTCTCGCCGGTGTCACGCCTCACGATGCTGCGAAGCGCCGCGTTGGCCTCCAACGTCGTCGCGTCGATGCCCAGCGTCTTGCCCTTGAGCAAATTCTCTTTGGCCAGCAGCGCCAGAACCCAACCGAATACTTCCTGGTGTGTCTCGATCTCCATCAGCCGCCGTGTCCGGCTCACGCTCGAATGATCCGGCGTCGAAGCGCTCAACTCGTAGCCCAGGAATCGTCTCAATCCCAGCGAATCCGCCACGCGCCACGCGATCCCCCGCTCCGAATCGATCCCCTCGAAATACCCTATCAGCAGCATCCGGAAATAGACGCCGGGCGCGATGCTCGGTCGGCCCATCTTCTCGTGGTAGTAATTCGCGCACAGATTCTCGACGAACGCGTCAAAGCCGTGCGTCTGAAGAATTTCGTTGAGCTTTTCGTAGAACGGGTGCCCAGGAGATTGGCGCAGGGCCGCTGTTTCCACCCACAGCGTTTCCGGGGACTCCGGCTTGCGTTTGCTCATGGCCATCGGGCGGATTCTCCTCAGCGCGATTTACGCCTGAGGTATTTTACCGCTTTACGTCATGCGTAGGGACTTTTGCCACAGGCTGCTAGGGAGCCCGCGTTAAAATCACGCAGGTAGTAATTGTACGCGATCCGCTTCAATATCCGAATCCCATACTTGAGTGGAAAATCCAGGAGGCTCCCCCAGACACTGAGGCCGCTGTTTTCGGAGCCATAGCGAACCGCCATCGGGATGTCGGTCACTACAGCGCGCACCGTACTCAGGCGGAAAAGCATGTCGCTTTCGAAGAAATATCCGTTGTCCAGCCGGTCCAGGGGTAGGAGGCGCAGCACGGCCGCGTGGATGGCGGTGAATCCGTTGGTGGGGTCCATCACCTGCCAATACCCATTGACCAGCTTGTTGACGAAGGAGAGGACGGCGTTGCCCAGCAAGCGCACCGGCGGCATGTCCTTGAGTCCTCCCGGATGATAGAAACGGTTGCCCTTGCAGTAGTCGGCCGCGCCCCGCCGGATGGGTTCGATCAGGCAGCTGACGGCCGCGGCGTCCATCTGGCCGTCGCCGTCCAGCTTGACGACTATGTCCGCGCCGTCCGCCAGGGCGCGGCGGTACCCCGCGATCGTGGCACCGCCCACGCCCAGATTCTTCGGGTTGCGAAGGACCTCGACGCGGGGATCACGGCACTCAGTCCGGACGAGTTCTCCGCTGTGCTCGGGGCAGAGGTCGTCCACGACGTATATCCTGGCCGCCTCTGGCCCGATGCCGGCCAGGACCTCAAGGATATGCGCGCGGACGCGATAGCATGGAATTACAATCGCGATTTTCATGGTCGGCGCCTGATTATATCTTATAGCTTTGGAAAATATGCCGCAATCTCGCGGGGCGGCAGCGAGAAGGTCCGGGAATTTTATACGATACCCATGCTATGAAGTCTCTGCTCGTCTTCGGGACCCGTCCGGAGGCGATCAAACTCGCGCCCCTGGTCGCCGCGCTCAAGAAACGGCCCGGCGATGTCTGCCGTATCTGCGTCACCGCGCAGCACCGCGGCCTGCTGGACCAAGTCCTGGCCCTCTTCGGCTTGAAACCGGACCATGACCTGGACCTGATGACAGCGGACCAGACCCTGCACCAAGTCGCGGCGCGCACGCTGGAGGGCTTGCCCCCCATCCTCGCCCAAGAGCGTCCGGACTGGGTCGTGGTCCAGGGCGACGCCAACTCGGCCGCCGCGGCCGCCCTGGCCGCGTTCTACGCGGCCGTCCCGGTGGCGCACGTGGAGGCCGGGGTGCGGACCGGAGACTTGAGCCGGCCGTTCCCGGAGGAGGCCAACCGCAAGGTCATAGACGCGCTCGCCACGCTGCATCTGGCCGCCACGCAGACCGCCCGGGAGAACCTGCTGCGGGAGGGGGCCCCGGCTGAGGGCATATTCGTGACCGGCAACACGGTCGTAGACGCCCTGCAATGGGTGCTTTCCTTGCCGGCGCCGGCCGAAACCGCGGCCCAGTTGGAGCGTCTAGGCGTGGCGCGGCCCGGCGGGCCGGGGCGCAAGCTCCTCCTGGTCACGGCTCACCGGCGGGAGAGCTTCGGGGAGCCGTTGGCGCGGGTCTTCACCGCGCTGCGCGCCCTGGCGCAAGCCCGGCCGGACGTGGCCGTCGTGCTCTCGGTGCACCCCAATCCGAGCGTGCGCCGGCAGGCGCTGCGCCTGCTCGACGGCGTCGAGCGCGTCCTTTTGCTGCCGGCCGTGGATTACGCCGCCATGGCCCATCTGATGCGGCGCAGCCGCCTGCTGTTGACGGATTCCGGCGGCCTGCAGGAAGAGGCGCCCAGCCTGGGGCTGCCGGTCCTGGTGCTGCGCGACGTGACCGACCGGCCGGAGGCCGTGGCGGCGGGGGCGGCGCTGCTGGTCGGCACCGACCCGGAGCGGATCACCCGCGAGACCTTGGCCCTGCTCGACGACGACGCGCGCTGCGCGCGCATGAAGCCGGCGGTCAACCCTTACGGCGACGGCCATGCGGCCGAGCGCATCGCGCAGGTCCTGGCCGCGCAGCGGCGCGCGGGTCCCGCCCGGAGCGCCGATCACCCTGATCCATGAAAATAGCCTTCATCCATGACTGGCTCACAGGGATGCGCGGCGGCGAGAACGTGCTGGAAGCAGCTTGCGAGCTCTTTCCCGAGGCCGAGATATACACCCTGCTCCACGATCCGTCCCAGCTCTCCGCCCTCCTCAACAGCAAGCCCGTCCATGTCTCCTGGCTCAATTCCTGGCCCGGCGCACGCCGCCATTACCGGAGCTTTCTGCCTCTCATGCCTTTGGCCATCAGAAGCTTCGATCTGCGCGGCCAGGATCTGGTCTTATCTTTCAATCACTGCGTGGCCAAAGGCGTCCGCATAGCGCGCCAGAGGGATGGGCGGCCGGCGCCGTTGCACATCTGCTATTGCTTCACCCCGATGCGTTATATCTACGATCAATTCGACAACTATTTCATCGACACATCCCGGGCCTGGCTCAAGCCGGGCGCCCAATTGATCCGGCCCTATCTGACGTGGTGGGACCGGGCCGCCAGCCGAGGGGTGGACCGGTTCATCGCCATCAGCGAATGCGTGCGCCGGCGGATACAGAAGTACTACGACCGCGATGCCGAGGTGATATTCCCGCCCACGGACACCGATTTCTTCCGCCTGCCCGCGGCGGCCGCATCCCGGCCCTATTATCTGGTCGTCAACGCCTTGGTCCCGTACAAGCGCGTGGACCTGGCCATCGAAGCTTGCCGCCGGCTCAACGTCCCGCTCAAGGTCGTCGGCATCGGAACCGAGGAACTCCGGCTCAAAAGTCAGGCGCGCGGCGCGCCCGTGGAATTCCTGGGCCGGCAAAGCGGCGAGGCCCTGCGGGAACTCTACCAGAACTGCGCGGCGCTGCTCTTTCCCCAGGAAGAGGACTTCGGCATCGCCGCGGTGGAGGCCATGGCCTGCGGCCGGCCCGTGATCGCCTACGGACAAGGCGGCGCGGCGGAAACCATAGCGGACGGCAAGACCGGGCTTTTCTTCGGCGCCCAGACCGCCGAGGCCCTGGCGGAAGCCATGAATCGGGCGCGGCAGGTCGGCTTCGATCCCGCGGCGATCCGCGCGCACGCCGTGCGGTTCGGCCGGCAAAATTTCAAAGTCCGGTTCTCGGACTATGTTCAGAAGGCGCTGGAGCAGCAGGCCCGCGGCGAGACCGGCCGGGCCGCGAGGCCGGCCGCCGCGCGCAGGAGGCTCCACGTCATGGAGGTCGTGGAATGCGGCGGGCCGGGCGGCACCGGCTACCAGGTGGCGGCCATCTGCAACGGGCTGGACAAGGGCCGCTTCACGGTGAGCCTGGTCTACTCGGTCCGGCCCGGAGGCACCGCCCGGGAATACGAAAAGTCGGCCTCGGGCGCGGGGCGCTTTTTCCATGTGCCGGAGATGGTGCGCGAGATCACCCTGCGCCTGGATTTCCAGGCCTTGTGGCGGCTTTACCGGATATTCCGCGCTTATCGGCCCGACATCGTGCACGCGCATTCCTCCAAGGCGGGCTTCCTGGCCCGCATCGCGGCCCGGGCGGCCGGCGTGCCCCGCATCTATTACTCGCCCCGGGGTTATTCGTTCCTGCAAACGGACCGCCCACCTTTGAGCCGCCGCTTTTATCGCTTGCTGGAGCGCTCGGTGTCGAAGATCGGCCGGATCGTGGCCGTCTCGCAAAGCGAGGCGGCCCTGGCCCGCGAGCTGTGCGCCTCCGATGTGCGCATCGTCCAGGACGCCTATCTGGGGGATATTCCGGAGCCCGCGGCCGGCAAGGGCGCGGCGGCGCGCAGCGGCCTTCTGGTCTGCGCCGCGGGGCGCATGAGCTTCGCCAGGAATCCCGAAGCCTTCGTGCGCCTGGCGCGAAGCCTGGCGGACGCCGATCCCGGCATCCGCTGCCTTTGGATCGGCGACGGCGAGCTCCAGCCGCAGGTGGCGCGGATGATCCGGGACCTGCATCTCGAGACGCGGCTGGAGATCACCGGCTGGCTTGCGCATGACGAGGCCCTGCGGCGGCTTAAGTCCGCGGACATCCTGGTGCATTATTCCCGCTGGGAAGGCCTGCCCAACGTCGTCCTGGAAGCCCTGGCGCAGGGCTTGCCCGTCGTGGCCTCGGATATCCCGGGCAACCGCAACTTGATCCGACCGGGAGAGACCGGCTGCCTGGCCGCCACGGAGGCGGAGCTCCTGGAGCGCACCTTGGAGCTCGCGGCCCGGCCCGAATTGCGCAAAACTCTGGGCGAGCGCGGGCGGGCCTTGGTGCGCTCCGAGTACTCCGTGCAGCGCATGCTCGATGAGATGTCCGCGCTTTACGAGGCCACGCCGGCAAAATTGATATAATCGCCCGGATGGCGACTTCCGCGCCGTGCGCCGTTGTCGCGCCCGCCGATTGCCGGCCGTCGCGCCTGCCCCGCCTGCCGCTGTGGCTGCGCCACGGCTTGCGCATGACGCTGCACTTGGCCCTGGACGCGGCGGCCGTCGCCGCCTCCTACCGCCTGGCCTATCTCTGGCGCTTCCGTTGGGCGCGCTGGGTCCTGGCCTTCCCCATACCCGGGGCCATGCCGGAGTGGGCGCTCTACGGGAAGATCCTCTATGCCGTGGTCCCGCTGTGGCTCATGATCTTCTGGTACGCCGCGCGCCTCTACGACGCCCCCTGGATCAGCGGCGCCGACCGGTTTCTCAGGATCGCCAAAGGCTGCCTGCTCTCCACCGTGGCCACCATGGCGGCCACCTATGTCTACTCGCGGCTGGAATACTCCCGAATGATGCTCGGTTTGGTCTTGCCGCTCTCCGTGTTCCTGGTCTGCCTGAGCCAGGCCCTGGTCCTTTGGGTAGACGCCTGGGTGTCCCGGCGCGAGGACGCCCAGCCCGCGCTGGTGGTGGGCGGCGGGCCCGTGGCCGACCTGGTCAAGGAGCGCAT
>CAZASC010000185.1:0-6397 GCA_964487695.1 uncultured Victivallales bacterium | reverse complement strand
GACACGGACATGTTAGCACTCCTTGACTCAGGAGCTTGCCAGAACTTCATGAACCGTGATTTGGCGACGAAACTACGCCTTCCCACGAAGACTTTAGCGAGACCGTACTCGGTTATGGTAGCCGATGGTACGCGACTCAGTGTGAACCGTGAAGTATCATCGAACATCAAAGTTGGTGACTTCATGACTTCAGAGAGATTCCACTTGCTCGACACCAAATACGCGATGCTTCTGGGCATGCCCTTCCTAGAAACTCATGCCCCTGCGATTAATTGGCGTGATGGCACAATGTGCATTCGTGACGGTGGTGACGTATACCACATAACGACGGCCATGTGCCCCACGAAACAGATGTCTGCAGCATCTGCCAATGTACACGCAGAGCCAAAGCCTGAGCATCGTGAACATCATGTGACATTTCATGACTCTGAACTCCGGACTCAAGAGTCATGTGGTAGCAGCACTTCAGATCCTGACATTGTGGAATTTCTCATGGCAATCGTGGACGATGATGAAGTAGATCATGACTTTGTAACGCCGAATTCAGCTCCGACAGCTGCCGCACCTGTTGAACGTGAATGGCCTCCTAAGGGACTGCCTCACGAAATTGAAACCGTCCTGCGAGAGTATACGGACGTGTTTCCAGAACGTCTTCCTGCCATGTTACCTCCTTCACGCCCGATCGATCATCGGATCGACGTGGACGAGAGTCAACCAACGCCAGTCGCGAAGCCCTACCGCATGTCTCCCCTTGAGGAACGTGAATTACAAAGGCAACTACGTGAATATCTTGAGATGGGTCAGATTGAACCCTGTAGTTCGCCTTATTCCTCAGGAGTCCTGTTTGCAAAGAAAAAGGACGGGACCCTCAGGTTGTGCGTGGATTATCGTGGATTGAACAAGATAACACGAAAAGATAAATATCCGTTGCCACGGATAGATGAGCAATTGGATTCAATGCGCGACTCATCATGGTTTACGAAGCTCGACCTGATTTCAGGTTATCATCAGTTACGTGTCCACAAGGATCATGTCTATCGAACAGCTTTCACGACAAAGTTCGGAACGTACCAGTTCAAGGTACTTCCGTTTGGTCTCACGAACGCACCAGCTACGTTCCAACGTCTCATGAACGAGATCCTGAAAGACCACTTACGTGAAAACTTTGTCAAGGTTTACTTGGACGACATCGTGATACACTCTCGTGATCTCGCGACTCATGCAGATCAACTGCAACGTGTGCTCAAGAGTTTTCGTGAGCAACATCTGTATTGCAAGGCACAGAAGTGTAGCTTTGCACAATCTCAGATTTCCTTCTGCGGATATCATGTCAGCGCGCAAGGCATCAAGCCAATGCCCGATAAACTGGAAGCACTGAAGTCATGGCCAGTACCTCATGACTTGACGTCCCTAAGGAGATTCCTAGGGTTCGCGGGTTTTTACCGCCGATTCGTGAAAGACTACGCGAAGATCGTGACTCCTCTGAGTGATCTTCTCGTGAAGAACCGTGCCTACGAGTGGGCTCGTGAACAACAGGAAGCCTTCGACTCTATTCGTGATAAACTTCTTCACGCCAGTGAGTTGACCTTCCCGAATTTCACGTTACCTTTCCACTTGCATACGGATGCAAGTCTGGACGCGATCGGTGCGACAGTCAGTCAAGCAGATGCTCATGGACGCATGCGACTTCTGTCTTGCATGTCCAAACGCCTGAACCCTACAGAGTCACGTTGGCCTACTCATGAACGCGAACTCTACGCCTTGATAGTATCCCTCTCCTATTGGCGATACTACCTCCTTGGAAGTCATGTTATCGTGCATACGGACAACACGGCAGTGCAATGGCTAAAAGCTACGACGACGCTTACGCCAAAGCAAACGCGATGGTTGTCACGACTTCAGGAATACGACTTGGAATTTCAGCGCATCCCAGGCCCTCAAAACACAGCGGCTGATGCGTTGTCACGATTACATGAAGCTACTCCGAAGGTAACAACAAATGTCATGCCTCTCACGCCAGATGTTTCTCATGAACCGGATCCAGATCCAGAGATTGATCCAGAGACTCCAGCTTATGACCTACCTCCTTTACGTGGTCAAGGCACCGTGGATGCAAGTACGTGGATTGAGGACTACGAACATGATGCAGACTTTGAAGCTCGATACTGCGATCGTGAAGGACACCTTCTCTCACGATTCCGCATGGATAATCATGGCCGCATCTGGAACGCCCATCGACTAGTGGTTCCTGCGGGCCGAGTACAAGAGATTATCCAGTTGCATCATGGCCCCCTGTTCTCAGGACATTGGGGAATTGCGAAAACGTGTGACCTCATTTCACGCCATTACGACATGCCTCGATTACGTGAACGTGTCACGGAGTACATTCGTACCTGTGAGATTTGTCAGCGTGAAAAGCCTGATCGACACCCTCAACATGGAGTACTACAACGACTTGAGATTCCTGTGTCACGATGGATAGACCTCTCGTTGGATTGGATCGAGGGTCTACCTGAAACAACCTCACGGAATGACTCGATTCTTGTAGTCACGGATCGTGCCACGAAGCTATCGCATCTTTTGGCCACCCGGAAGAACACGACTGCAGTAGAATTTGCCACCTTGTTCCTCAATGGCATCGTGAAGTATCATGGTCTGCCAGCGATTGTAAGGACAGATCGTGATCGACGCGTAACAAGTGACATGTGGCAAGAACTTTGCCGAAAACTTGGAATACGGCACCACATGACTACTGCCTACAGACCTCAAGCAAATGGTCAAGCGGAACGTGTTAACCAAAACGTGGACCAACTACTTCGTGTAGCACAAGCTCATGGTGTCACATGGGAAGATGCTCTTCCTCAGATCGAGATTGCATTGAATAATGCAGCGATCTTGAACACCGAATTCACGCCTTACCTCCTCACGTACGGATACCACCCCACCTTCTTGGGTGAACTTCCCGACACGGCTCAGATACAAGTTCATGAAGAGACTCGTGAGTTTGTCAAGCGAATCCAAGAGATGTATGATCAGTTCTCAAGAATCCTTCAGGACCGGAGAAATCAGCAACTACAACATGAGAATCGTGATCGTCAGCCTACGACTTACCAACCTGGAGATAAAGTCATGATCAATTGGGACAAGCGTTCCACAAGAGCTCATGGACATGGATCGAAGCTCGAACCAAGGTTCGTTGGACCTTACAAGGTGATTCGTCAAGTCAACCTCGACACTTACTTGATCGAACTCCCAAGAACCTCGCGAGCACATCCTATCTTTCATGCTGAGTACTTGAAACCGTATCACATGAATGTCACGTCTACAGCCACAGTGACGTCTACTTCTTCAGCAGCCTCAGAACCGGCATCCTGCGAGGATAGCCTGGTTGGAACTGCCTGAGTACGTCAATAATGGTCAAGATTCAATCACGTCAAAATCGATCGAATGGATCAAGAATCAATCATGTGATTCCTGGAGAATAATTCTGGATAGTTTTTAGTGGAAATCATGACTCTTCAAAATTATCACTTTTGACCATAACTTACACCTTCGACACGACTACCTCACGTCATATGAATTTCAAGCTTCACGACTTTACTTTCACGTCTACTCTGAAAAATTCAAAATCATGAGCAAGTCAAATCAAGACTCTCCTCATGAAGTCTCTGGAGTGGATACCCCGCATAGTCCACCCCCTCATGGACCTCAGGATTTCATGCCGTCTACTTCTCCGTCTCATGACACACGTGAACTCCTTGGCGACACTGAAAGCGTTTTCACGGATCTCATGCAACCTGCGAAGTCAGTGGTCACGGTGTCCTCTCATGCTACCTCCGTGAGGACTCATGCGAAACCAGCTACAACGACAGCTGTGACTGCATCACGACCACCATCATGGAAACCCGTGGATACTTTCGTGTACGATGCGCCCATCACGTTATCAGCCATCGACCTAGTCATGATGAAAGACGAAGAAGTCATGATGACTCCCCCTGAGTACGTATTCCAATCACGTCTCTATAACCGTGTTGACTCCTCACGACCAACCATGGAATGCTATTTCGTGAAGGCTGGTGAATACCAGATGTTATTCGCGAGTGGTCCTCATGCGAACATGGAAGCGGATTTAGAAAGAGACTTCAAGAAATTCGCGAATACAACTGTCACGGATCCTCGTGAACTAAAAGGACTTATTCATGATTTCGCGTTACGTTGCTACGCCGTGGCGCAAGAAAAACTACGTCACATGCTTCATGATCGTAAACAGTACTTTCGTCCTTTTGTGTTGCTCCATGAAGTGTTCATGAAACTCTACACAGGATTCGAATTTCTCATGACAGAGGTGAAGATAGAGGATGATCCTCATGACGCCAACATCTTCCGCATGTGCGATAACACGTTGATCACATGGTTAGTTGCGATTGCTATGAACTATGTCACGAATCATGCCATTAACCTTCACGCCTGCATTACGCGTTGGCATGAAAATGTAAACCTGTGGATCCTCAGGAATTACGCGTACCAAGATTACATCGCGGCTGCGTCACGCCATCCTCGTACCTCATGCTCAAAGAAGTCAGTTCATGAACGTGAAGTGACGACAACTTCCACGACGTTAGACATCAGTGGAATTCGTGATCGTGCCCTCATGGTCCGCACGGATCCCGATAACCCGGGACAAGCGCGACGCTCACGATCTACAGCTCGAACACGATTTAACTCACGAGTAGATCAGGATGATCCAATGGATATCGTGTGGGATGATGAAGAAGAAATGCAAGAGAAACAGTCACGACCACCTTCCCGACCACCCTCACGTCAGCGCGAAGGAACTCCCTTCCGTGGACGACCCTCATCACGATCTGACGATGAAGCCTGGTCACGAACACGTTCCCAAACAAATTCTCGTGGTTGGCCTATCAGGACTGATCCAGTGAACTATCATGAACGAATGCCTCCGCGAGAACGCGATGATCGTGAACGGGAACATGAATACCCTGACGAAGATACGTCCGGTGGATATCATGGTTATCAGCCTCGATACCAGAACTATAGACGCGGTCGTGGTCGATACTGAACTCCTCATGGTCAACAAGAATGAACAAGAACTCACGTCGAAATCACGCCTTACTCACGTCTTGTTTTTAGTTGTGTGTGTGTAGAACTGGCGGCCGTAGACACACCCTCGCCTACGCGTTAGCACGAGACGACTTATGAAGTGTGGAACTCACGAAGAAAAAGTAACCGCCCAGTCGGTTATGGAATCACGGCAGTTACACGACAACCCCACCCCCCTGACTTTTCTTTAAGGGCGGGAGAATGTTATGATATGTCATGTAACGTGTAACTTACAAAGAGCGGTTAGGTGTACTTAGTGAAACGGTTACAACTAGGTTCTTGATCATGTGTGATTTTACCAAACTTCCGAGACCTCCCCTCCGGGCTCCCCATACCTCCTACCCTGCGACCTCATACTCTGCCAGATAGTCGAGCATCATTATCAGGATCATCACAACGTGGTAGCAGAGGAATTGGTGAACTTAGTGGCGATACCTGACGATCCTCTTTAACCCGGAGACGGTGGAAGACTTTCGTGCCTCTCACGATTTTTCTCGTGCCAGAATACCAGAATTTCGTGAATAATTCGTGAGTCACGTCCAGCAATAAAAATGGAAGCAATTGTGGCGGAATTCAAGAACCTGAATGCGAGCATGATCCAGGAGATGTACACCGGTACTACGAAGCTCGTGACGGAAGCCATCAATGGCATTGCTACGCAGAACGCAGCAAGGGACCAAGCCCTGCAGACGGCCGTGAATAACGTGATACGTCAGATGTGCGATGGACTCCCGACGATGCTGGCGACTGCGACTACAGCAGCGACGCCTCCCTTTCAACCACGACTACCTTTCAAACTCGACCTCCCTACGTTCGATGGAACGGAGAACGTGAACACGTGGATAAAACGACTCAATCTCATGTTTACGACTGCGTACGTCGATGATGATGAAATGTGTGGGAATTGGTCACGGAATGCGCTACGCGGACTCGCAGCCCAATACGTGGAAAGCCTTGGAATCACGACCTGGACCAAGATTCAGGAGACGTTACGTGAACGGTTCCTCCCAGCGAACCAAGAGATATTCACAAGGGAACAGCTGTACCAGCTACGACAAACGGGTTCCTTTGACACGTATGTCCGTGAGTTTCATGAAAAACTTCTCCAGTTGACCGTAGAGCCACTGGAGGAAGACAAAATCTTCCTGTTTCTTCATGGATTACACGCGAATACGCGAAGTGCTGTGCTCCAAGCACAGCCCATGAACTTACAGCGCGCTGTCGAGAAAGCAATCGTGGTGGAACATGTAGCGGACAACTCACGTGCGAACTACTC
>CAZASC010000184.1:0-6421 GCA_964487695.1 uncultured Victivallales bacterium | reverse complement strand
GTCGAACTGAATGACCCGTAGTCGCGACAATATAGCAGTCCATTAGCCAGTGCAGGAATGGCACGCGGCCCTGAGGGACTGCTTCCGCCGTACGGCTCAAACGACATCTGGTACGGAGCGCGTCCACCAATATCGTAGTTTGTTGGATTTGCATTCCAGGCGAACAGTCTTTCACTACCGTCGAGGCAGATGATTTTCCCGTCGGAAGCCATCATTGCACCCTCGGCATCCCCAATGTTAGGATTCACATCCCACATTATGGCCCCATTGGCAAGAGACTGGCAGGTGAAATGTTGGCCGCCACCGCCGAAGCCATAAACATAATTGCCATAGACGAGGCAGGCAGCATAAGCCGTATTCATGTTGTTACCCCAGAGCGGCGTCAACCCTGTATTCGTCATCTGATAAAGAGTGCCACCGCAGAAGAATTCGTTCGTGCCGTAAAACTCCGGATCCTCACCATAACGCGCGCCGAAATCCCAACCGGCAAGCCACGCCCCTGTCAAAACGTTAATTCCACAAGCGCTTGAATCGTATCCGCCTCCATGTGGAAAGCTGAGAGTTGGCATCAGGAGTATCGGCTGTGAATTGTAGATATATATTTTCGGCGAACCAAAACCCGATGTTCCTGCATTGCCCCACATGCTTGCCCCGGTAGTCTTGTCCAGCGCCCAGCCGCCGCCACAATTGCATATCAACATGTTGTTGTACACGATGGGTGAACCGGCATCACACCACTCACTTTCCCAATTGTTCGCGGAATTCGTGCTCCACAAAACCGCGCCGGTAACTTTATTGAAACAAAATATTTGTCCCTCATGCCCCATCGTGTAAACACAGCCGTTCGTATCAACCGTAGGCGTCGTAGTCGTCTCCGGCGTCTTATCCTTGCCGGGACCATCCGGATAAGAAAAGCTCCAGATCGGCGTTCCAACATAAGCGTCGAAACAATAAACCATATCGCTATTCTGGGAAGTTGAACCCAAGGTATAGACACGCCCATCGCTTACGGCAACAGAGCTATATCCAATCCCTATTGTCTGTCGCCACACTTCTGTCGGCGGCCAATTTTGCAGCCATCCGGTCTCCGCAGAATTGCCATCCCGGTTGAGCCCGCGATATTGCGGCCAGTCGGCGCCTAGCGACATTTGGGGTATCAAGGAAGCTACGGCAAGTAATGCAGCAGCACACCTTGCGATATAAAAGCGGAATGAAGATGCCGGACTCGGCGACACTGGATATATTCCCGGGACGTTCACATTCATTTCGTCCTCCTAAGACTGCGTCTTTAGTCGGTCAAAAGCCACGCCAAATTTGACGTAGCCCACTATCTGAATGATTCACCTTACCCAACCTTGTAAGAAATTGTACTAAAGAACCATTGAATTTGCAAGTCATAACAAACAGCCGTCAACATCGAGTAGGCACAAGAATAATCGCTTATTAAACGTTTCAAATCAATTGACAATTGGCTGATTTCTTGCTGAGATCAGGCCGTGATATTCAAGTTGTGTGCGCCGGATGGCGTATATCTCTCGAAAATCAGCAACTCTTATCATCATCGAGGAAGAGGAGGTACATTCATGGTTACCGCAGGCTCCGTTAGAACATCATTGCTGGGCGCATTGACGTTGTGTTTGATCTTTATTCAAACGGGACGCGCAGATGAACCAGCAGCTGGAACCAATACTGTCAAGCGCGCCACAATTGCCGTTCATAAAAACCCTTCGTCCTCACCAGGGGAACTGGCTAACACCCATCCCGAGCCGAAAAGAATAGGCGGCTATTCGTGGCATCCGGCCACAGACACAGTTCAACCCTATTCGACAAATCGCAGTAATATTTTCTTCGTTGGCGAACCAATAACCTTCAAATTCCGCAAAATAGACTTTTTTGGTGTGCGAAGCACCGTGATCAGTTACGAGGTGCGGGATTACTGGGGCAACCTTGTTGACAAGGGCCCTGGCTGCGGCTTGTCTGCGCTTTCGGTGAACCATGGCGGCAAAGAGCTGACCACTGAAGCTGGAAGATCCATTGACGCAACTAACGATGTACTGAAGAAAGCCACGAATGAGTTCATAACAGTGAACGTCAAGACTCCGGGCTGGTATAAACTTTACTGCTACGGCACGGATGTGCGCGAGGCTTGGGGTGACTGCATCGGCACGACAACCTTTGTAATTTTCCGCCAGAACACCAATTTCCCGGCTCTGCCGCCCCCCGAGACCGCCGGTGGCTCAGTCGGTTCCATGGATGAGATAACACGCGGCATTTGCGGCATCGGCCCCCAGCGTCATGCGGTCAAAAATCCGATAAAAGACATGGTCAAGTATGTGGATGCCGATGTGGCATTGGACAAGCAGTACTACCTGCCTTTCGACCCGCTGCGCAAGCGCGTTCTTCTAGCGGCTTTCCCGGAAGGTATAAAGGACTACGCGCAATTGCAGTCTTTTGTGGAACACTTTAAGAACGATATCACATATTATGAACCGCGCAACGAACCCAACGACAGTGCACCAATGCCGTTTGCAACTAACGAGATGAAGCGTTTTTACGAAACCGTGAAGGCTGTTGATCCGAAACTGAAAGTCATAGGTCCTGGGCTGGTTGACATTCGCACTGGAATGCTGAATTGGGACGACGTCTTCATGAATGCCGGCGGCTATAAATACATAGACGGCTTTTCTTTCCACGCTTACAACGCCATAGACGGCGACCTTTCCCTGGCCCGCAAGTCGCTGAACGCCCTGCAGGCGATGCTGGCAAAGTACGGACTGGAGCACATAGAGAAGTGGCAGACCGAGCAGGGATGTGGCTCCGTTTGTTATGGTATCTACGCACCTCGCGGTCAGGGGCAAGGGACAATGCTGATGATGATGGTATTCGAGCAATACGGTATTACCAAGGAACACAATCATCTCTGGTACGATCGCAGCCACGGCTTCTGGGATGTGCCCTGCTGGTGGGAGAACGACGACAACAGCCTTGAACCAGCCGCGGCTCTCATGCGTGTTTACTCCGAGGAACTCTACGGCACAGTTTTTAATCAGACATATGACTTTGGGCCAGCCGGCAACAACATGTACCTGGGCACCCTCTTTTCCGGCCCCGGAAAGAACGTCGCCGCATTCATGAGCGCCGGAAGCACAGACGGTAAAATCGAACTCGCCGTGCGCGGAGGCGACAAGCTGCGCACCGTTTCGGCTTTCGGCGTTGAAAAAGATGTGCCCGTCACGAACGGACGCGTCACTTTGTCCGTCCCAGAACTGCCTGTCTACGTGGAACTCGCAGATAAGCAGGAAATTGACGTAGTACCCCTGGTCTGGGGCGAAAATCTTGCCCGCAACCCGAAAACCGTTGTTACATCGTCAGGCGGCGTGCTCAACCCCGACGACCCGAAAGTTCCAAACCCGACAAGCAAGCTTGTCAATGGCGAGTTTGAAAGCTGGTATTGGACACAACAAAATACTGGCGACCCATGGGAGGCCGACTTGAGGGATGGCCCTGTATCAATAGACTTCGCTCTTCCGGAAGAGCAGGCAGTCTCGCACGTTGTTATTTACGCCTGCCCATGCTGGCAGCGCTGGGGCACACTGCTCGATTATGAGTTGCAGTACGATTCCAACGGCAAGTGGGTGACCATCGAACATGTGAAGGAACCGACGCGCACGCTTGGCGTGTATTCCGCACCCTACCTTTCAACCGTGGATACTTTCTTCAGTAATCGTTACATTTTCAGGCACGATTTTGCGCCTGTTATGACAAAGACGATCCGATTGCTGATCAACCATGCGACACAGGGCGGCGGGCCGGACAAAAGATACAGGGAAGCAGGTGGGCAAGCCGGAGAAGAGTTTGCATGTCTGAAGGAAATCGAAATATACGGGGCATCGCCAGCTGCCGCCACTCTTGTGACGATACAGCCCAAGGAAATCAAAAAGGCGCAGCCGGTCAAAGTCCTGGTGCATGCCGCACAAAATGACGGTGCCGGGTTCTCTTCGACAGTAGTCGTGCACGCACCTAAAGGCTGGACAGTGGCGCCGGCCAGCGCGGAGTTGGCAGCAATGAAAACCGGCGAAAACAAGACGTTGCAGTTCACACTCTCTCCATCCGAAACGGCTGAGCCAGGTATCCTCCCTGTGACCGCCGATTTCACTGACAAGGACAAGACGATTCGCACAGAGAAAGCCTCCTTCGAGTTGGATTCACCTGTGGGGATGTATCTATCTTTGACCACCAATACAACGGGCCTGGCAATGGACGCGGCGTTGCGCAACGTCAGCGACACTCCGCTGACACTCAATGTGTCGCTTTCCGTCGACGGCACTCAAGCAGGACAAACAAAGACACTCACGCTAGCGCCAGCGTCGATGCAATCTGTCCTTATGCCGCTTCAAAATGTCAAGGCCATCGGCACAACGCAAACCATCACGTGCGTGGTGAACGCTGGAAGCAAGACTGTCGCCAGAAAGACGCTCGATTGCGTTTTGGTCCCCTGCCGTTACATCGGACCGTGGGCTTTTAAGTTCGACGGATCGGGCTTCAGCACGCCTCATCCGCCTGAACAGGAAATTGATTTCTCCCGAAGCTATGAGGGCGTTGACGGGAAAACCACTTGGCAGCGAGGCGTTGCCCGCCCGAACGGGTATTTCGATTTCATTCCAAAGTTCAAGACACACGACTTCGTAATAGCCTACGCCGTTATCTATATCCATTCGGACGGCGATGTCAGCGCAACACTGAATTTCGGCAGCGACGACGGCATCAAAGCATCGCTTAATGGCGCGATAGTGGATCAGAAGGATGCCCAGCGGCATCCTGCGCCTGGGCAGGAAATTGTACCCGCCACCCTCAAGAGAGGGTGGAACACGCTACTGCTGGGAATATCGCAGAACGTTGACGAGTGGGGCTTCTACTTCTCTGTAACCGATGCCAATGGGAAACCGCTGAAAGGCATTTACTTGACGGACTCCAAGACGCTATGATCCGGAGAGCTGTTTGCGTAATCCGTCAGTTACTGGGTGGCAAGAAAGAGCGATGGATTTGTGGTAGTGCACGGGCGCTGCACACACCGCGCCATTAGAACGACGAAAGAATTCGAGGCTGGTTGTTCCGTCTTCGCCCCTCTGGCTACGATGTGACTTGCCGGCGTACCACGGCGTAGCGCACTCGCGTAGACGGGCAGTCCTGCCTTGCCACCCGGTAACTGAAGCATCACCTGTTTGCCTTGTCTAACGGCACGGGGCATATTATATTGGCGATGATAAAACACTTACTTCATATGGAAGACATGCCATGACACTGACAATCCGCGATGTCGCTAAGAAAGCGAATGTATCCATTGCCACCGTAAGCCTCGCCATGAAAGACGACCCCCGCGTGGCCGCTTTGACCAGAAAGAAGGTACGGAGAATCTCCGCGCAGCTTGGATACACGCCCAGCAATCTTGGACGAGCCCTGCAATCCAGCAAGACTCGTTGCGTGGGGTATCTTCTCTCGGAGACCACCGCTTCGCTATTCATTGAGATTCTGAAGGGAGTAGCCGAGCAAGCCACAACGAAAGGTTACGGAGTTCTGGTTGGCATCACGGATGGCTCGTACGAAACAGAACAACGACTTCTACACCTTTTCAGGGAGAAAGCCGTTGATGGGATTCTGGTTTCCAACTGGAATGCGCAATCTGTCCGAATCATGATGGAATGCAGCCAAAGAGGAACCCCAATGGTGGTGTGTTCCAACACCAGCTTCCAGCGGACCATTCCCAACATTATCCTCGACAACAAAGAAGGAGGAAGAATGGCAACAGAACACCTCGTTGGCCTGGGCCATCGCCAGCTCGCATTTTGTTTTGCCGGGGTCCAGAATCAGCGCTACGAGGGATGCCAGGCAGTTGCCATGGAAAACAAATTGCCACACCCCATATCGTGCACGTCAGAAGAAGACCTCTTCCAGGCGCTTAAAGCCCGGAAACGTCCGACGGGCATTGTCGCCTTTTCGGATCTGGATGCCATCCAGGTGAAGCATGTTGCACAGCAAGCCGGGCTGCGGATTCCTGAAGACCTGTCAGTAACTGGTTTTGACAATCTATGGGTTGCCGCGCTGCCTGAATTCAACCTGACCACGATCGCCCAACCCCAAAGAGAAATCGGCCTGCAAGCAATGGAGATGCTCTGGCTTCGCATGCATGGAGAGACAGTCCAAAGCAGGATACTCATGCCCACCTACCTTGGTCATCCGCAATAGCACCGCGCCATGCAGGCCTAATAAAGCCTGACCGCTCGGCTTTCACCGCTCGTTACTGCCCCATTTTACTGCAATATCACTCTTGCCCGATAGAACATGAGCGGGACACCCTGAGGTGCGTTGGTGCTTGCGATAACCCCGCCGCTTGCAAGAAGACCACCGGTGTAACCTGGCACCG
>CAZASC010000183.1:0-6428 GCA_964487695.1 uncultured Victivallales bacterium | reverse complement strand
GATATGGCGGTGACACTGTATGGATACACACGCGATGAGTTTCTCACGAAGAAGAATACGGACTTGTCGGCGGAGGTTCAAGAATCAGTCCTCTCCCTGAAAGAGATTGTAAAAAGACACGGCGAACCCTACCGCGTTCCGATCCGCCTTCATCGAAAGAAAGATGGTACGGTCTTTCCCATCGAATATACAGCCAGGCTTCTTTTCGAAGAAGGGCAAGCCAACGTACTTGTTGCATGCCGAGACATGACTCAATGGGTACGACCATCCCCTGCTGGCTCATTGTAAACGAGCTTGTCTCCAAGGCATTCAAACACACATTCTCAGGGGTACCTGCCGCCAACGTCAGCACACACGCCTAACCAATAAGTGTCTGCTTTCTTGTGTTCATCACGATTCTCTCCATTTCGCTGTCACAGCGATTTGGATATGGATTTCAATTCCCGCCGCCGCTTTGCGGTGGTCTTTGGATATGACATCTTAAGATCACTAAGCGCATCAAGAACGATTTGGGAAACAATCATCCTGGCATTATCCTTGTCGTCTGCAGGAACAACATACCATGGCGCATGATGAGTGCTTGTAGCGCTCAGACAATCCTCATACGCATCCATGTACTGTTTCCAGTATTTTCGCTCGTTGGCGTCCGAGAGACTGAATTTCCAGTTTTTTTCCGGTTCATCAATGCGTTCGAGGAAACGCTTTCGCTGTTCCTTTTTTGACAGGTGAAGGAATATCTTGATGACACGGGTACCGTTGCGATACAGATGCTCCTCCAGGTTTGCTATGGAGCGATAGCGCTCCTTCCAAATCGTCTTCTTGTCAAGTAAGTCAGCCGGAAGGCCCTGGCTGCGGAGAATCTCCGGATGCACACGGACGACGAGCACTTCCTCATAGTAGGAACGATTAAAAATGCCAATTCGCCCTAATTCAGGAAGCCGGCACGTCGTGCGCCAGAGAAAGTCGTGCTTCAGTTCCTCTGCGCTCGGCTGTTTGAAACTGAACACCTCGCAGCCCTGCGGATTAACCCCTGACATGACGTGCCGGATGGCTCCATCCTTGCCGGCAGTATCCATCCCCTGAAAGATCAGCAATAACGCATAGCGGTTGGATGCGTAGTGAAGGCATTGCAATGCGCTTAACGCCTCAACGTGCTCTGCCAGCAGTTTTTGATACCGCTTTCTCGATTTGCAGAAGGGCTTCACTTTTGTCGACCACTCATCCAGCCTAAGCTTATTTCCGGGCGGTACGCGGAAATCCTTTGCATTGATTTTCATGTTCGTCCTTTCAGTATTCCCAGCCGTATTGCCAGCGTCTGTTTACTTACGAAGTCCATTCTTCCGAACCTTACCCTCTGCCTGTCGCCAGTCCTGAAATACTCGATCATTCTGATGTCCTCGCTGATCGTACAGTTCATAATGCCTCTAGTAGTTGCCTCTCGATCCTTTCTTTCGATACTAATGCTTTGTCAGTGCCTCGAAGCCGGAAATGACGTCGAACAATTCCTCATCGATGCCACTCTGGCGCAGTCGGTGGAATGTGCCGTGGAGATTCTCCAGTAATTCGTCGATATTTTTATCGGCGCGTTCCATTGCCGCCAGGCGGCTCGCGTTCTCGCTCGCCAGGGATTCTGCGCATGCCCGGAAGAGCGAGATGAAAAGATATTCGCGGATGAGTGCGCGCAAAGTCGCGGTGCCGCCGCCTATGACCTCGGTCAGGTTGCCAGTTGGCCAGCTGACTTTGGCAAGCCCTTGTTGCCATTCCGCGTCGAGCGGCAACAACCGCTGGCTGACCGGTTCGTAGAGCGCCCCTGACTGTGGGCGGTTATGGAAGACGTAGAGATGCACATACTCGCCCTTTGCCCGATGTGCTTCGCTCTCAATTTGAATCTGCCCGACAAGCGGGGTGATGGCCTGAACAGAATTCGGCACGGGGAAAAGTCCCATCAGCAGCAGGCCCGCGTCCGCCAGGCGTGCATGAACACGCTCACCGACCGCCCAGACTTGGGATTTACCGGGCAAAGTTGCGAGAGTCTTGATCGCATAATCTGCCACCACGTCATTAAACTGACCGACCAATCCCTGGTCGGAGCCGAACACGACGGCGCCAATCGCACCCGCATCGGTTTGTCTTTTCGGTCCCATCATCAGTGCCGCTTGCCTGCTTTTTCGAAAACATGCGCCCAACCCCAGTTCCACGGTCCGATAGTAATCGGCCAACGCACGCACCGATTTCTCGTATTGTCCGATACTCGATGCGGCCAGGGCTTTCATCGTACGAACAACTGATTGAAGATCTCCGGCGCTGGCGATCTTTCGGCGCAGGCTCTCCATTGTATCGCTCATGACTTTTCCTTCGCGTCTGCCGTTGGTTTCGTCGTGGAAGCGCCTTCTGGCTCAGGCTCCGTCGGAGTCATCGCTTTAGTCTCGGGTTCAGGTTTGGGCTCAGGCTCATTTGTCGATTTGGGTTTCGGCTTAGATTCGCCGTCGTGTTTGGGCTCAGTTTTCGCTTTAGCTGCAGGTGGAGTCGCCGGCTTGTCTGCGGGTTCAGTCTTTGGTTCGGCCTTGGCTACGGGTTTGGGCTGGAAAGGTAAGAGCGCCTGGCGGGCTATTTCGATAATCGTTTTGCTATCTTCATCGCTCAACTTGTCCGATGTTTCGAATCGCGCACACACCTCGGCTGGGATTTTCGCGGCTGCCTCATGCACGGCGTGCCCTGCGTCTTTCATCCGATCCATTGGCACCGGGTCGAAGAGTTTAGCGGTCAACGCCAGCAGAACGGTGATTTGTGCGGGCACAGACACCGGGGCGGCTTCCGGCTGCTTCAGGCAGGCTCGGATTCGCTGTCCATGTTCGATGATCTTGCGGGTTTCTTCATCCAGGCGGGCACCGAACCGGGCAAATGTCTCGAGCTCCTCGAACTGCGCGTAGCCGAGTTTGAGGTCGCCTGCCACAGCGCGGTAGGCCGCGCGTTGCGCCTTTCCGCCGACGCGCGAAACGGACTTTCCGACATCGACCGCGGGCAGTACGCCCAATTCGAACAGCGAGGGCGAGAGGTATATCTGCCCGTCCGTGATGGAAATGAGGTTGGTCGGAATGTAGGCAGACATGTTCTGCGCTTCGGTCTCGATGATTGGCAGAGCGGTGAGAGAACCACCGCCATGTTCCTTGCGCAGATGCGTCGCCCGTTCGAGCAGTCGCGAATGAATATAGAAAATATCGCCAGGGAAGGCTTCACGACCGGGTGGCCGGCGAAGCAGCAGGGAAAGCTCGCGATAGGCCCTGGCATGATGGGTGAAATCGTCGTAAACTATCAATACATCGCGACCCGCTTGCATGAAATACTCGGCGATACTGGTTGCGGCGTAAGGAGCGATATAGGCCAGACCTGGCGGATCGTTGCCCTCGGTCACGACAACGACGGTGTGATCCATCGCGCCCTTCTCCCGTAAAATGGCCACGGCCTTCGCAACGGCGGAAGCGCGTTGCCCAATGGCACAATAGACGCAGAGCACATTCTTTCCGCGTTGATTCAAGATGGTATCGATAGCAATGGCGGTTTTGCCCGTCTGCCGGTCGCCGAGAATCAACTCGCGCTGGCCGCGCCCTATGGGAATGAGAGCATCAATAACCATAAGGCCAGTCTGGAGCGGCACGGTGACCGGCGCCCGATCCATGATAGGCGAGGCGGCACGTTCAATTGGCAAGCGCTCGCTTGATGCCACTGGCCCATTGCCATCGAGAGGCTGACCGAGCGGGTCTATGACGCGTCCCAGCAATCCTTCGCCTACGGCTACATCCATGACACAGCCGGTGCGCTGGACTTCATCGCCTGCGTGCAGATGCCAGTATTCGCCGAGCAATACTACGCCGATTTCGTCTTCGTCCACGTTGAACGCGATGCCAAGGACATCGCCGGGAAATTTCACCAACTCCTCAAACCCCACACCACGAAGCCCGGAGACCTTGGCGATGCCTGTGGCTACGCTAATGATCGTGCCGACCTCCCGTGGCTTCAGTTGCGGCGTGAAGTTTTCTCGCACCTGACGTATTACAGCAAACGCGCTGTCGAAGACGTTTTGGAGGCTTTCAAGTTCCATGTTCATTTACTCTTTGCTTTGGACTCTGATTCTTCAGGTTTGGGTTCAACCTCAGCTTTAGGCCTGGACTCGGACTTGATTTTCGGGTCGGGCTTCGATTCCGATTCTGATGGGATCACTGGTTTCGGTTCGGGTTTGACTTCAGGGTTGCGAATCTCCCTCTCCGCCTGACTCCAGTTCTGATTTGCCGAATCACTCTTGCGGCCTTGCTGCTCGTACAGTTCATAAGCGCGTTTGGCGATCTTCGGCGTCATATCGGACGCTGTATTGGCTTTTGCTTCACGCTTTTCCTTCTCTTTGAGAAGTTCATCCACACCCTTTTCCAGCGATGCCAGATATTCCGCGATGCTCCAAGCCACCTTTTGTCCATTCGTGATTAGTTCGATTCCGCTGATCAGGTCAGGCGCGGTTTCGAACCGGACCTGAACTTTGACCGAGAAGGTCTCGTTGACCGCGTTTTGTATCGCCGTGCGCTGCTCCGCTGGCATGTCAAACGCGCTCCGCACGATGGCTGGCTCAGACGTTGTCTTCAGGGCTTCGGCGAAGCTCGCTTTTGCCTTGTCGTCCATCGTGTGCAGGCGGCGAGTGAACACGTCGCCCACGCGTTCTTCCAGACTTGTCGTTGCAAGATCCGTCAGAACCTTTCGCGCGATGGCAAAGACCTCCTCCTGTGTCCGACGACTGATGGCATGATTCAGGTTGTGGGCGTCATTTCTCAGCGTTTCCTGTCGCTTGGCAATAAGGGCATCGGCCGCCTTCCGCGCTTCGTCGAGGAGCCGCTGACGTTCGGTATTCGCCTCGTCCGTAGCCTTGCTCAAGAGTGCGGCACGCTGTTGGTCGAACTCCTCGTTCTTGTGCTGGAACTCGTCCTGCTCTTTTTTGGCTTCGGCCTTTTTCGCGGCAGCGTCCGCGAGTTCCGCGGCGATCAGCTTTTCCCGAGCATCAATGGCATTGAGAATGGGTTTATAGAGAAAATGCTTCAACAACCACACGAGAATGAGGAAGTTGAGCGCTTGTGCACCGATGGTGAACCAGTCTATCAGCATAGATTCACTTTCCTGCCGCTTTTGTCACTTCGGCGATGACGTGGTTCCAGAACGGGTTGGCAAAGATTAGGATCATCGAGATCACGAAGCAGTAGATGGCTGTGGACTCGATCATTGCCAAGCCGACAAACAGGGTCCTGGTGATGGTGGCGGAGGCATCCGGCTGCTGCGCCAGCGAACTCAGCGCCGTTGCAACCGCCTTTCCTTCGCCGAGCGCAGGTCCCATAGTTCCGAAACCGGTGGTGATGCCGGCAGTGACAATTGATGCCACCGCGATAGTTGTCATGCTATCCATAGTTCCTCCTTTTGTTTTTGCATTCTATGTTTCATTGCGTTGCCTCAGATTCAGGCTTGGGCTTACGAACTCGCGTGGCAGCCGCGATATAAACCGTGGCCAGAATGAAGAAGATATAGGCCTGCACCATTCCAGTGAGCAGCCCCAGGAGCGTCATGACAATCGGAAAGATGAAAGGCGTGATGGTCAGCAGGATGCCGATAATCATCGCTCCGCTCATCATATTGCCGAACAGGCGGACAGCCAGTGCCAGCGTGCGGGAAAGTTCACTGATAATATTAAACGGAAGCATGATGATCGTCGGCTTCATGTAAGACTTGAGATAACCACCCAGTCCTTGTTCCTCGATGCCGAAAAGTGGTACGGCCACAAACACACACAGCGCCAGTGCCGCAGTTGTCGAGAGTGAGGCCGTCGGCGGTTCAAATCCGGGGATGATCGTGCAGAGGGCGGCCAGGGCGACGAACAGGAAGAGTGTGCCCAGAAAACCGAGATACTTCTCCGGATGTTGCAGGCCAACTTCCTTAATTTGTGTTTCGATGGTGGTGACGACCATTTCCAGAAGGTTCTGCCAGGGGGAGCGTTTTAGATCCATGGAGAGTTTACGCGTGATGAGTTTTGAACCTACGGCGAGCACGAGCATCAATCCCCATGTGAACACAATGGTGCCGTTGAGTTTCAGAAAACCGTGTTGCCAGAGAATCATCTCATCGGGACTAAGGTGCATGGCCAGCCTCCATCGTTTGGGGTTTTTGGTATTCGACAGGCGGCCCGGTAAGCCACGTCACGATGAGACGCGCGAGGACAAATCCGAGCAGACATGCCACTAGCCGCTCCCAATTACCGCACCCGACAAAATAAAACCCGGCAATGATGATACCTGTCCGCAACAGCATGCTGCCGAAGAACCAAAGCGCCGGTTGTTTGGATGAAACACCTTTCCGTACCGTCCACCAAAGGCCGCCGAAGAAGAATGCGCCGAGCAAAA
>CAZASC010000182.1:0-6432 GCA_964487695.1 uncultured Victivallales bacterium | reverse complement strand
CAGGTAATTCTTCATCACTTTCAAACTAAATACGTTCTCTCCATAAAAATTGGCTTCATCTGTAAATTCGTCTTTCTTCGCTCTCACGTCTTGTATTCCGCTCACAGTTTACTCCTCCATATTATGCGCCGATGTGACGCCAGCGACAACGCAAACGTCCGCGTCGGCTTTCAACTCTCTTCGTTTGTTTCCGCGCCGGATCCGCTCGATCCGGATTTCTTGTGTTACCTAGCAACAGTTGTGCCAATCCGCTGGTATCTTCTTGAAAGGAATGGCATACGCCCTGCCGAACTGTGACTCGGGCTTGCTGATATAGCCATGAGATTGCCCAAAGATCGAAGAAATAGACTTACATGATTGTAAGTTAGGCTTATGTCTGCTACAAAGATGTAGCATACGCAACGATTAGACAAAGAGGATTTATCGTCGTCGATCCTCGAACAATCTTTGCTCTATCGGAAGATTTCCTGAACAACTGCGCTTATTGCAGGTACTTATATGTGGTTTGTCGGCGAAACTTACGGCTCTTGGCACAGTCAATGCGTTATGTCTCCGCTATTCGAAGTGCCAGAGGTTCGATAGTCGAACATAAGTCAGTGTCGAAAGGAGATGGAGATACATAGACGGAAAAATGAGCAAGACTTGGAGTGGAAGCTGGATGGATATTGAAAACAGTAACAAAAGAAAGAAGGAGATACGGAAAATGAACAGGACAAAGATGGTGTTGACCGGTGTGACGTGTGCAATTTTGACGGCCTCGGCTGGAGTCGTGAAGGCGACTCCGTCCACGGAATATTGGACGCCGTGCGTTTCTGACGTGCAGGGCTACAATAGCTGGCACCTTGGAATAGACAACTACTACACCATTGACAAGAAGGCGTCATCCGGCGATCAGGGCGCATTCCCGACTGACATTGGAATCACGGTTGGAGTTCTGCCGTTCGACAAGATTCAGATGGAAGTTGGAATTGATGCGCTGTATCCATCCGACTACCCCTACTATTTGAACGCCAAGCTTGGTACGCCGGAGGATTCGATCTGCAAGGGATCGCCTGCGCTGAATGTGGGTATATTTAATGTCGGGTTTAAGAGCGGAGTGACAGATTACGATATCGTTGATTTCATAGTCGGCAAGACTCTGCCGTGCAATCTTGGGAGAGTTCATGCCGGCTACTATGTCGGAAACAGCAGCGTACTCGTGTCTAGTTCGGGTAAGAAGGACAACGATGGCTTCATGGTCGCGTACGACCGCTATCTGTACAAGGACAAGGTGCAACTCGGCGCGGACTACGCGAGCGGAAAGAATGCCATCGGCGGTGGCGGAGCGGGCATCTACTACTACTTCACCAAGGACATCAGCATGCTGGTTGGCCCGGTTTGGTTCAACGATAAAGGGCTCAATGGTGACACGAAGTGGACCACTCAATTGGATATAAATTTCTAGTTGTGCTGCCGATTGCAGGCATCATGTAAACAGCAGTGACGCGGGTGATATAACCCGCGTCACTGATTTTAGCATCATAACAGTGGGCGGATCAGGAATTGAAAAGGCATGCCAACCACAGACTCCAAAAGCATGTTTCGCAGATTGAAAGACATAGTGATCGGTAAGTCCCGCGATCTCGATGATCGAGGGCTGTTTCACAAAGTGTCTTTGGTGGCGCTTCTCGCCTGGGTTGGGTTGGGCGCGGACGGCTTGTCTTCTTCCTGCTACGGACCCGAGACGGCGTTCCTTGCGCTCGGCACACACACATATTTGAGTTTGTTCGTTGCGTTGCTCACCGTACTCACGATCACGATCATTTGCGCAAGCTACTCCCAGATTATCGAACTTTTTCCCACGGGCGGCGGCGGTTACCTCGTGGCGAGCAAGCTGCTTTCGCCGGGCGCTGGCCTGGTCTCCGGATGCGCCCTGGTCGTTGATTATATCCTGACCATCGCCATCTCGGTGGCAAGCGGAGCGGACGCAGCCTTCAGTCTTCTTCCGCCGGGTTGGCAGCATGCGAAGCTGGCCGTTGCTTTGATTGGCGTGGCATGCCTGACTTTGATCAATCTTCGCGGTGTCAAGGAATCGGTGATGATCTTCCTTCCCGTCTTCCTGGCGTTCATTTTCACGCATTTGTTTGCCATCCTCTACGTTGTTGTGAGCCACGCATTTGCGACGCCGGAGCTGGCTGTGAATCTGGTGAAAGAGGTCCATGGCGCCCGTCACGAACTGGGCTGGCTTGGAATGCTTGTCCTTATACTGCGAGCTTACAGCATGGGTGCAGGCACGTTCACCGGTATCGAGGCGGTCAGCAACGCCGTACCGCTACTGCGCGAGCCGCGCGTCCGGACGGGCAAGCGTACGATGCTGTACATGGGCATCTCGCTGAGCGTAACGGTGGTTGGTTTATTTATCGCCTACCTGTTTTTTCATGCCACGCCACAGGATGGAAAGACATTAAACGCCGTCGTGTTCGAGAGCATGGCACAATCGTGGCCTGCGCCGCTCGGGTTCATATTCGTGCTGATCACTCTTGCCTCTGAAGCTGCTTTGCTGTTCATCGCGGCGCAAACAGGTTTTCTGGATGGACCAAGCGTGCTGGCCAGCATGGCGCTTGATCGGTGGGTCCCGACGCGTTTCGCCTCACTCAGCGACCGATTCGTGAAACAGAACGGCATAGTGCTGATGGGTGTTGTAGCGCTGGTGGTGACGTTCCTGACGCGCGGGCAGGTTACTGTTCTTGTGGTGCTGTACAGCATCAACGTGTTCATCACCTTCTCATTGTCTCAACTCGGGATGGTGCGGCATTGGTGGCAGAACCGCAAGACCGTCAGCGACTGGCGCGGAAAGCTTCTGATCAATGGCACCGGTTTCGGCTTGACCGTTTTCATTCTGATTTCCCTGTGTTTTGTCAAATTTTTTGAGGGCGGCTGGGTGACCCTGCTGGCCACCGGATTACTGATCGCCGTAGCCGTGCGCATCCGCCGTCACTATCGCAGGACCCATGGCCGTCTGCAACGTCTGGATGAACTGGTGACCGTTACCGAGCAAGTCGTGATGCCGCATGATGAAAATACCGCGATCGCACGGATGAAAGAACCCGTTTTCGATAAAACAGCAAAGACCGCCGTATTGCTTGTAAGCGGCTTCAATGGAGTCGGATTACACACGTTGTTCGGTCTGATCAGGATGTTCCCCGGCGTTTTCAAGAACTACCTTTTTGTGCAAGTTGGCGTCGTGGACGCAGGTAATTTTAAGGGCACAACAGAAATCGACAACTTGAAGAAGGCGATCGGCGGCGAAACTGATCAGTATGTCCAATACATGCGAAGGAAAGGTTTCTTTTCCGAGAGCATCTCGAAAATAGGCGTGGATGTCGTAACGGTGATCGGGGAGCTGGCGCCTGAGATAGCGAGAGAATTTCCAAATGCAGTTTTCGTTGGTGGTCAACTGGTATTCCCTGATGACCGGTGGATAGACCGGACGTTGCATAACTACGCAGTTTTTGCGATGCAACGGCGGCTCTACCAGATGGGATATCCGTTCCTCGTATTGCCGATCCGGGTATGATGAACCATGAATTCGACAGGCAAGAGCATTTTGATAGGCACGTCGAATGCCGTATGCCGCGTGCTGCAACAGATACGACAAGTGGCGCCCAGCGATGCTCCCGTGTTGATTTGCGGTGAGAAGGGTTCCGGACGGAATCTGGTGGCCGAGCTCATCCATCAGGAGAGCAACCGCCGTGATCGGGCATTTATCAAGCTCCGCTGCTGCGAAATGTCCGCGAATCTTTTGGAGCAGGAACTTTTCGGTCATGAGCGGGGCGCAATTCCCGGTGCGGTCAACGGCAGAAAAGGCTGGCTGGAAACGGCCCGCGGCGGCACGGTTTTTCTTGATGAGATCGCCTCTTTAAGTCCTTCCGTCCAGATCAAGCTTCTGCGGGTCTTGCAGGAGCATGAAATTGAGCGGTTGGGAAGCAGCAGGGCCCTCAATGTGGACATACGCTTTCTTGCCGCCACACAACACCCGATGGAACATCTCGTCCGTAACCAGGCGTTTAGAGAGGATTTATGGTATCGGCTCACTGTCTTTCCCATACAAATACCGCCGTTGCGCGAGCGCAAGTCCGACATTCCAGCGTTGGTCGTACACTTTCTGGCCAAGCACGCCCAAACGTATGGAAAAACGGCCAGGAACGTTTCTGAGCCTGCCATGGATTTGCTCGTGAGCCATAGCTGGCCGGGCAACGTTCGTGAACTCGAGGAATGCATTGAGAGGGCGATTCTGGCTTCAGACGACGATTCAATTCACATTCACCATCTGTCCTTGAGCGCACAGCCAGACGACGACGGCAACGGACAGCCGCTCTGGAACCTCGGTATCGTCGTGAGCCATGTAGAGAGGGAGATGATCACTGACGCGCTTAAATCGTGCGCCGGCAACATGACTGCGGCCGCCAGAAAACTCGGGCTGACCAAACGCATGATGGAAGTACGAATTCATAAGCACGGCATCGAGCTCGATCACTTCAAGCCGCATCACGCGCTTGGTTGAGATCTATGCGAGCCTTCCAGTTGCTGCTCCACCTCTATCCATAACTCAGTGAAAATACCGCTTGCGATATACCCCCATGGGGTATATCCTCGGCTAGGAGAATCAAACATGAAGAGAATTGCAAACAAACAAAAGACGCGGCATGACGAGAATCTCGCCAGGCTGGCGCGTATAGAGGGGCAGATACGGGGAATCCAGCGGATGATCGCAAAGGGAGAATATTGCGTCGAAATCATCACACAGATACTGGCGGTGGAATCGGCGCTGAAGGCTGTGAGAAGCGGGATACTGCGAAAGCACATGAATCACTGCGTGGTCGAGGCATTGGAGAGCGGATCAAGGACGAAAGCCAGTAGAAGAATAGATGAAGTGTTGAAGGTGTTGAAAATTGCTGGCGCATGAAGGTTTGAAGAAGAGGCAGTTATGCGGATTGGTATGGCCATTGATCCAATTTGCGGCATGACAGTGGACGAGGCGACGGCGCTGCATGCCGAGCGCGAAGAAGAGATATTCTACTTTTGCAGTGAGCATTGCCGACAGATGTTTCTAAATAGAAACGTCATCGAAAAGGACGCAGAAAAACCGCATGGTAAAGCCATCTACACCTGCCCGATGCACCCTGAAGTGCATCAGAAACATCCCGGCGATTGTCCCAAGTGCGGCATGGCGCTGGAACCGCAAATTTCGTCACCTGTCGAGGAAGGAAATCCCGAACTCGCCGATATGACGCGGAGATTCTGGATTGGCGGGGCGCTCGCCCTGCCAGTCTTTCTGCTCGCGATGACGCACCTGATTCCCTCGCTGCGTCACGAAACCTGGGCGATGGGTGACACGTCACGCTGGATTCAATTTGTTTTCTCAACTCCCGTCGTGCTGTGGGCGGGTTGGCCGTTCTTCAAACGTGGCTGGCGCTCTGTCGTGACGCGTCACTTGAACATGTTCACTCTGATCGCCATCGCCGTGGGTGCGGCCTTCCTCTTCAGCGCCGTGGCAATGCTCGCGCCAGACCTATTCCCCCATACGATGCAGCACGAGGGAAAGGTCGGCATCTACTTTGAGTCCGCCGCGGTGATTGTGGTGCTGGTACTCCTCGGACAGGTGCTTGAACTCCGCGCCCGCAGTAGAACGGGAAGCGCCATAAAAGTGTTGCTTAATCTTGCGCCACCCACGGCGCGACTAGTCGCATCGGAGGGCGATCATGAAGTCCCGTTGGACCAGGTGAAAATTGGCGACTCGTTGCGCGTCGTTCCCGGCGACAAGGTGCCAGTTGATGGCGTGGTGGTAGAAGGTCACTCCAGCGTGGAAGAGTCCATGATCACCGGCGAACCGCTCCCGGTGGAGAAGGCCGTCGGCGACAAGGTGACAGGCGGCACGGTCAATGATTCCGGCAGTTTCGTCATGCGCGCCGAGCGGGTCGGAAGCGACACGTTGCTCGGGCAGATCGTGAACATGGTTGCCGAAGCCCAGCGAAGCCGCGCTCCCGTGCAAGGCCTCGCCGACAAGGTTGCAGGCATCTTCGTGCCGGTGGTGCTTGCTATTTCGGTTTTCACCTTCGTTCTCTGGATGTGGCTTGGGCCGGAGCCGAAGCTCGCGCACGCCATCATCAACGCCGTCGCCGTCCTGATTATCGCTTGTCCTTGTGCCCTCGGCCTGGCCACGCCAATGTCCATCATGGTCGGCGTCGGACGCGGCGCACAGGAAGGCGTGCTCGTAAAGAATGCCGAGGCGCTCGAACGCCTTGAGAAAGTCACCACGCTCGTCGTGGACAAAACTGGCACGCTTACGGAGGGCAAACCCAAGCTCGTGGATGTGCTGCCCACCGGTGGTTTCGATGCGAACGATTTCCTGCGTCTCGCCGCTTCACTGGAACAGAGCAGCGAACATCCGCT
>CAZASC010000181.1:0-6435 GCA_964487695.1 uncultured Victivallales bacterium | reverse complement strand
GATGCCTCAATGGGGTGATAAGCCCCAGTCAATTTTCGAAGGGGGTACTTTTGGGGGTATTTTGCTGATGCGATTTCTTATCTCTTTACTCTGCAATGATTTATCTGTCGATAGTAATCCCTCCCTCCCGCCATAACCTTTAGAATCAATGGATTACACGATGATTACCGCCAATACTGAGCGAAATTCCCCGCAAAATTGAAGATTGTCCGAGCGTAATGGAAATGGAGAGCCGTCTCCGTTTGGAGCCATAGTCCGCAAGTTATCGGCACTTCTCTGATCGCGATTTCGACACTTCCATTAGCACGCGAAATGGAACTGGAGAGACTCAGCGCTCCTGTGTCAATGATGCTTTCTGTATTGAAGCGCTGGAGCGATTCGTCCGCAAAGAGCCTTTACGACGCACACATGAGTGCGTCTTTGGTGTATTGGCGCTCGAAAGCGAAGCGGCCGACCCCAGGCTGTAAACGGATTTTTTTAGTTAGTGTCGCACTCCACTGTCTTTACAAGCGACCAGTTTCGGCGATTGCTCCCCGGGGGGTGGAGTTTAAATCTGGTTTTTTGGGAATATGATGAAATTACCATTTTGCTCAACGTTAGAGGTGCTTCATGAAACGAGTCCATTACATTATTGTGTTTGCCGGAATAGCCCTTGTTTTGGCTGCCGCTGGCGGCTACTTCGTCTCAAAGAGAAAGTCGATGCATGCCTCCGCCACCGGCTCAGGCGCTTCTTCCTCAGCAAGCACATCGCCTGCGCCACAGTATGCGTGGCAGAACAACCAACTTCCAGACATAGCGGATACAACTACGAACTTCATCGGAACGCTGTCTGCCGGCGGCACAGCGGAATCCGCGGGCCATGTAAGGAGTTATATCGTAACCTATCAGGTGGCGTTTCTCCGCGAGGCGCCTGATAAAAGACTTCCAGAAGAGAACCTGACCTACCGCGAGTTACAAGCACGCGACAACTTGGCGCCCAACTATTTCTTTTATGGTGAAGCCGTTCATGGAACATACGACCCAGCGCACCCGGACGTAATCGCGGTCCACGCAAAAATCGGCAAGAAGGATGTGAGCGGCTACGTAGATGCCCAAAAACTCTGGCTTGAACCTGCTATATCTCCCGTGGAGACCCCGCGGTATATGGCACACAACGATAACACGGCCATTCGCGTAGTGCCCGATCCAGCGAGTCCCGCGGTACTGAGCATCTTGCAAGGCGAAGTGGTTGACGCTGTCGGACAACTGAATTTCCGAAACGAACAATGGATCAAGGCCCGTTTTAACATCGAAGAAATACCGCGCTACGGCTTCATTCAGTCAAAGGACTTGCAGGCACTTACGCCAGCCACAACGAATCAGTCCACTGTCGATGCTCAGGAAATTCCCCGGCAAATCAGGGACTCTAATATATCGCTCATTGAGGCAGATCGCCAGAAACTCTCCCAAAATGGCTTTTATGTTGAAAACATACCGTCTCTGGAAGACATTTCAGTGGACGACATGGCCGACTCATATCAAGACAGACGCGCGGGCCGCCAATATTTCATCACGTCCGATTTGTTTCTACACTCCTATCACTTGATCTTCGACCGAATGCTACAGGATGTGGAAGAGAATAAATATTCGCCGTCCGTCAAAGTACTTGCTTCCAAACTTGCCAAGACCACGGAAAACGAAGTCAGGATTCTTCCTCCCACCACGCCCGCCGCCATTCGCGAGGCGCTCTTGTATGACCTGCTTTACTTTTCCGTTGCCGCAAAACTCTTTAATCCGGACTTTGCGGTTTCGGAAATGGTGCGCAAGGACGCCGGAGTGTTTGTATCTCGAATTCAAGATGCGGGAGGTAATCTCCCGGACTATTTATCCAGTAAATTTGGCGACGAAGACTTTACGCAATACAAAGTTCGCGGGCACTACGAAAAGGATGAAACACTTCAACGATACTTCCGCGGAATGATGTGGTTTGGCCGCAGGAATTTTTTACTTTCGGACCGTAAGATGACGCTGGCGGCGATTCTTATTCCTGGTATCCTGGAGAAGTCCCAGGAGACACACGCGTTTGAATCCCTCGATCAATCACTCGGCTACGTAGTCGGCGCTCAAGATAAGTACACGCTTGCCGGGTATCGTTCTGTAAATAAGAAGGTCTTCGGTAATGAGGCGCCGAATGCGAATCAGGTCGCGATAAAGCTCGATGACAATCTTGAGGCGTTCAGTCGCGCTGTAGAGAACGATCTTCCATCACCTCAAATTGTTTCAGTGCAGACAGGACTTGGGCTCAATCAGCAAGACAGGTTGAAGAAGGTTCGCGGCTTCAAGTTCCTGGGCCAGCGATTCACGCTGGACGCCTTTTTTCTGAACCAGATGTCCTCGCCGAACGTTGGCAGCGATCAGAATCCGCGTAACCTTCCCTCCACCCTCGACGTAATGATGCTTCTGGGGTCAAAGGCCGCTACCCAAGAACAGCGGCAAGTGCAGCAGCAGAATAGGTGGGACAACTACGATTCACAGGCCAGCAAGCTTGAGGGCGTTACGCAACAACACCTCAGCAGTCATATGACCTTTTATGATGAATGGCTAGACACCTTGAATTCGTTGTTCATACCAACAACCAGCAAGCAATTGTTCGCGATGGGGCAACCATGGCAATATAAGAACCTGAACGCCGGCGCGGCCAGTTGGACTGAACTGAAGCACGACACCATTCTCTATGCGGAGCAATCAGCCGCCGAAATGGGTGAAGGCGACGAATTTGAAATCCCTCCATACAACCTGCCAGCTCCCAAAGGATATGTCGAGCCGAATCCGATCTTCTTCCAGCGTTTGGGGCAGTCCATCGATCAGATGTTGGGGCGATTAAAAGGCTCGGGTTTCATCACGGACGAATATCTTGATAAATTTACCACGTTTCGCAATTTGGCTCGCCGGGCGGAAGCCATTGCACAAAAAGAAGTCTCGGGAGAATTGATTTCAGCGGATGATTACAAATGGATTCAGAATCTGGGAGCAGAGTTTGACCGGCCCTTGCTTTTACCTCGCGGGGTTGACGAGATAAAGGATCCTTCCGATCTGCAGATGGCATTGATTGCCGATGTTGCCACGGACTCTGCTGAGGGCAGAGTTTTAGAAGTCGCGACAGGTACGCCTCAGCGGATCATCGTCGTAGTGAAGGATGCCTATGGGGGGACGCGCCTGACCGTCGGATATGTCTATTCGTGGTATGAATTTCCGTCGCAGAAACGTTGGGCTGATTCTGAATGGAAGAAGATCATCTACACAAAGGATTCTTCGGGCAGAAAGCAGAACAACATCGAACCTCCAGGCTGGTATGCAAAGTTTATGAAGAACCCCGGTGTCACAAACTGATGCGCCGGATTATCTTAATCATTGTATTTGGCTTGCTGCCGGCCTCGCCATTTGGATGGGCGCGTGAACTGCACTACTCCAATTGGAGCGACAATCCGCGACCCTACATCGATGCCATCAAGAAGTGTGAGGGACAACCCTTCCCAACAGCGCCTTTAGGTCAAAACATCCGCGCGGGGATTGTAACTCATCATTTCCTTGCGAACGGGTTGATGGTTCGATTCTTTGAGGGATTGCGAAGCCAATCTTCGCCCGAGACAATTATTCTGCTCGGGCCTAATCACTTTCATCAAGGCCTGGCCGACATAAGCCTCTCCTCACTGCCGTGGAAAACGCCTTTCGGCATTCTTCCGACGGATGCGCGTTTGGTCCAGAGGATAAGTATAGCTATTCAATTGCCCGAAGATCCTGAAGCTTTTTCTGGCGAACATTCCGTGGGCATACTTATTCCTTTTCTGAAGTACTATTTCCCTCGCAGTAAGGTTGTGCCTATCCTGATTGATGTGAGTGCTCGGGATTCTCGTTTGGATGAACTGCGTGACGTACTTTCTCAGGTTTTGAAAGACAAAAAGGTGCTGGTGCTTCTGAGCATGGATTTCTCGCATCATTCGATTTCATCCATCGCTGATGCGAGAGACCTCAAAGCGAAAGAAGTCATTTCTTCCATGGATGCAAAGGGAGCGCGTGACCTTCGCGTAGACTCGCGCAAAGGATTACGCCTTTTGCTTGAATTGTTAAACCAGGTTGGATGTGACGCAGTGCAATTCAACGAGCACACCAACTCCGCCCGGCTGACAGGAAAGCTGAATCAAACCGACGTTACCAGCTACTTCACGATTTATTTTCTTAACGACTTAGCCAAGAGAAAATCGAGGTAGGCGCTCCCTGTCAGAAAAAACTTAAGCAATCTCAAATTCGTAGAGGCTGACGCTTACGGGCGGAACCTTTGCTATTTCCGGAAGCATCTCTTGCGCAGCTTCAACAATTTTGACCGCAGGTTCCTTGCCCGCTTCATTGGTTGAATTCACGCTGGGCGGCGCAATCTGGTATAGCTTTCCCTGTCCGCGCAGTTTGACGCCACCGATCATCGCAGAGAAGCTATGCTCCTCTTCCGTGGGGTTCACCACCGAGATGAGGAGCTTCTTGCGATCACTGGAGAAGGCCGCCAGAATATCCAGCGGATAGGTTGGGCTGCCGGTGGGCTTTGTGCCCCTGTCAACAAACGGCGTGCCGGGCACCAGTTGCTGGGGCGAATCTCCGTCCACCGCAATGGGAAGAGCGTTGAGAAAGTGAGTCTGCAAGAGCTTCATCACCACACCCTCAGCCGCAAGGCCTACGGCCTCCCCGGTGTTGTCGGTCAACATGCGCAGCCCTCCGGTCGCGCAACTAGCCCCCACCATGCCGGAGTGGCGGAAGATCTCATGCAGGCAAAGCGCGTATGAGAGCGGCATCAACATTCCGGTTTGGCGAAAGAAACTGGCGCCGTTGTTATTCCCGGAGGCTGAAAAGAGACGATTGCCCCATTCATCGAAGATGAATTTGATGCCTTTGTCTTTCAACCACGGCATCTTCTCCACGTACTTATCCCAGGCTTCGAAGGCTTCGCCGATGCGATTGGCCAGACGCCTCGCCTTGAATTGCAGCGGGTCGTGAACATCCACGAAGAGCTGCTTGTCAGCGTCGAAAGCCAGGTCGGGATAGGCGTAGGTATGCTCGGAGAGAAAGTCGATGTTGCCGGCGCACTTCTCCAGCAGCCACCCGTCCCAGTCATTCTGCGAGCCGAACTCGTAGGGGAGTTTGGCAAGCATCGGCGCCTCCCAGGGGTCGGGGAAGAAATTGTTTCTTTTTTCCGCGCCGCCCACCGACTTCTCGCAGATGCTCGCCCCGGAGACGGTCACCTTAATATTCGGGTCCACTTTCTTCATGGCTTCGACGATGAAATTATGCTTGACCCAATACTGGTCGAGGGCCATGTAGCCGAATTGCCAGTCGCCGTACATCTCGTTGCCGATGGTCCACAGACGGACATTGAAGGGCTGAGGATGGCCATTCTCAGCGCGCATTTTACCCATGCGCGTCTCGATGGAGCCATTGCAGTATTCAACTTCTTCGGCTGCTTCACGCGCCGAGCCGAAGCCGCTGTCGATGGCTAAATCGGGTTCGGCTCCGACCAGACAGCAGAGGGCCATGAACTCATGAAGGCCAACGTCGTTCGACTCGACGCGATCGGACCACATCACCTGCTGGCGCGGCGGTCGCTTATCCCGATCGCCAAGGCCGTCACGCCAGTCGTATGCGGAGACAAAGTTACCGCCGGGCCACTTGAACATTTTGAAGCCTTCTTCTTTGAAGAGGCGGATCATCCCGGCGTGGAATCCCTCCACATTGCCGGCGGGCATCAGCGAAGCAGTCCCGATGTGAAATGCGCCGCTGCCAGTTCCCAGGATCTCGAGGCTTGCATCCACTGTGTCGGCCGTCGGAATGAACTTTAACGGAAACTTTTTGTACTCATGCGAGAGTGGCGGAATCTGAATGCTTTGAGAGTCACCTGCGCCTGTTCCCCAAATCAGGCGGACCACAACGCGAGCGCCGGGATCGCCGGCAAGATAAATCCGGCCCACATATGACTTGCCTTTGCCCAGGCGCAATTTGGATTGCCGAATGCCGCACGGCTCAGAGCCCTGGAGCTTGACGCGCGGGCTGTGCTTGCCCACAAATGGCCGCACCGTATCCATCTCGACAGTTCCGGCCGGCCCCACCGGCTTAAATGGCTCACCCATAAAGCGGCGGAAGGGGGAATTGGACGGCGCTGGCGCCGCATCCGTCACCGGGTTGGCAAACTTTCTGTCGGTCAGCATTTCGGCCCACACCTGAGTGGTAGCCGGCTCCATGTACCCCCCGAAGATCAGCGGATTAATCGGCTCACCGCACTTCGACGCATCGATTGAGACTTTGAGGCTTCCTGACGATTCGGCCAAGGCCATCATCCCTTGTTGCAACAAGGCGGCGCTTGCCACCGAAGCCGCTATGAACTCACGTCGATTCATTGTCATCTCCTATCTCCTT
>CAZASC010000180.1:0-6474 GCA_964487695.1 uncultured Victivallales bacterium | reverse complement strand
AGGAAGGCCCGATGAAGGGCTTTGTGCCGCCGCCACGCTATGGCGGGGTGCAATATGGCGGGGAACCGCTACCCATTACGCGCGAGATTACCGTTACGGAAGGCATCAGCGTGAAGGACCTGGCGGAGAAGCTCGACGTGCGCGCCAAGGACCTGATTGCTACGCTGCTGATGAGCGGAATCTTTGTCACGGTCAACCAGTCCCTCGATGCTGAGATGATCAAGGATGTGTCCGCCAAGTTTGGCGCAGCAGCTACTGTGATCAGCTATGAAGAGGAGATTGCGAACCAGGCGATTGAGGAGGTTCTGGAAGCCGAAAATACCGGCGAGCTTGAGGTCTCCCGTTCGCCTGTGGTCACGGTCATGGGCCACGTCGATCACGGCAAGACTTCGCTGCTGGACGCCATCCGCAAGACGGACGTGGCGGCGGGCGAGGCTGGCGGTATCACGCAGCACATCGGCGCTTACAAGGTTCGTTTCGCCAAGGAAGGATCGCCGGCTTTTGGGCGCGAGATCGTCTTCCTTGATACACCGGGCCACGAAGCCTTCACACGCATGAGAGCGCGTGGCGCCAAGGTTACGGACATCGTGGTAATTGTGGTGGCCGCGGACGACGGCGTGATGCCTCAGACGCTGGAAGCCATTGACCACGCTAAGGCCGCCAACGTGCCCATCATTGTGGCTGTGAACAAGATCGACAAGCCTGAGGCTAACCCTGATCGTGTGAAGAAGCAGCTTGCGGATCGTGGGCTGATTCCCGAAGAGTGGGCGGGCGCGGGGCAGGAGGGCACTGTCTTCGTGAACGTCTCCGCCAAGAAGCGCGAGAACCTCGATGCGCTGCTGGAGATGATCTGCCTAGTCTCCGACATTCGCGCGCCAAAGGCTACGCCGGGACGCAAGGCGGTGGGCTCGGTGATCGAGGCCAAGCTCGATCGCGGGCGCGGCGCTGTGGCAACCGTGCTGGTGCAGGACGGAACGCTGCGGTTGAACGACAGCTACATTGTGGGCAATACATTCGGCAAGGTTCGCGCGATGTTTGACGACCGCGGACGCGCGTTGGAAGAAGCCGGCCCTTCGACTCCGGTTGAAGTGCTGGGCCTCGAATCCATGCCAGACTCCGGCGACACGTTCCTGGTTGTGGCCGATCGCGACAAGGCCAAGGGCATTGCGCAATACCGCAAGATGAAGGAGCGCGAGGCGCAGTTGGCCAAGAGCTCGCGCGTTTCTCTTGAAGGCTTGGCGGAACAGATTCGCACCGCTGGCGTGAAGGACCTGCCGCTGATCATCAAGGGTGACGTGACGGGATCGGTGGAAGTGTTGGCCGACTCGCTGGTGAAGATGTCGACGGAGAAGGTGCGCATCAAGGTCATCCACTCCGGCGTCGGTTCGATTACGGAGAGCGATGTTCTGCTCGCAACGGCCTCGAACACCATCATCATCGGCTTCAACGTCCGTCCGGAGCGCAAGGCTGCGGAGCTGGCACAACAGGAAGGTATTGAGATTCGCCTGCACTCGATCATCTACGAGTTGCAGGACGAAATTCGCTTGGCCATGCTGGGTCTTCTCGATCCTACGTTCAAGGAGAACTATTCGGGCCGCGCCGAAGTGCTCAACATCTTCAAGATTCCGAAGGTGGGCACGATTGCCGGTTGCCGTGTCCTTGACGGAGTGATCCGCCGCGACGCGGAGATCAAGGTGATGCGCGGAGAGGAACAGGTCTTCAAGGGCAAGATCAATTCACTGAAACGGTTCAAGGACGACGCCCGCGAGGTGACCAACGGCATGGAGTGCGGCATCGGACTGGCGGGGTTCAGCGATCTGAAGGAAGGCGACTTCATTGAAGCCTTCTCGACCGAGAAACTGGCTGCAGACCTGGGCGCATTGACCACTGCAAAGGCGTAACTCAACTAAGTTATATCCGCAAAACGGCCCGCGCCTCATGATGAGACGCGGGTCGTTTTCTTTGCCGCTACAGACCTTGAGACCAACAATTGCCAAACGGCCGTCGCGAATCGGACAATTTATTGCAACTTTACAAAAATCGCTCCATCGACGGAGCGGAAGTGGAGTTATGATCTCCGCTGAGTTCGGCGTGAGCCCACCTGAATCTGAACCCCATCAGCATTCTACGAAGGAGAAAACCATGTCCCCCAAGACCGACCATCCGCCAACAATCGAATCCGAACATAAGAAGACTCACCCCACCCCCAACCCGGCACCGACTCCCAAACCAACTCCGACGCCGGCACCTACGCCATCCCCTGCTCCTGCACCGACTCCCGGGGCTGTGACTTATACGCTGCTAACCGAGCCGGACAACGGATTGCAGCCGATCTATGACCTTCTCTCGTCGGCGAAGAAGTCCATCGACATGACGATGTACGAACTTTCCGACACGCAGGTCACAACAATGCTAACCAAAGCCGCTGCCAGCGGTATTGCCGTGCGGGTGATTCTGGATCAGAACAACGAGAAGGCCAACAATACGACCGCATACAACACGCTGACTGCGGGAAAGGTGGCCGTCCACTGGGCCAATCCGACGTACGCCTGCACCCATCAGAAGACCATCACCATTGACTCGGCAACCTCGGCGATTATGACGCTCAACCTTACACCTGAAGACTATGCGACGACGCGCGACTTCGCTGTGATCACGAATAATTCGGCCGACGTCGCGGCGATCGAAACGACATTCAACGCCGATTTCAGCAATGCCGCGATCACGCCACCCACAGGCGGCAACCTTGTCTGGAGCCCTACGAACTCGCGCAGTGCGCTGACCACACTGATTGAAGGCGCGACCAAGTCGCTGCTCATTTCGCAAGAGGAGTTTGCCGACACTGCGATACAGACCTTGGTCGAAGCGGCGTTGCGGCGAGGCGTTGCCGTGACGCTGGTGCAGGAGAACCTTGGCGGGAAATACTCTTCCGTGCTGAATTCACTCAAGGCCGCCGGCGCAGTGATAGCAATTTACAGCTCAAAGACCGGCTACTACATTCATGCGAAGACGGTGCTGGCCGACTACGGGACTGCTCAGGCGAGCCTTTTTGTGGGCAGCGAAAACTTCTCGACAGACTCACTCGATGACAACCGCGAGTTAGGACTGATTTTCAATGATCCTGGCTGCCTGACCGGCGTCTATACTGCCGTCTCCGCCGACTACAACAATGGGACGAAGTTCTAAGGCTTCCGCGGCCGAAGCTCCTGGTAGCGCCATGTCCATGCCTTCGACGATTCTGCTGAAAGAGTCGTCGAAGGGTGGGCAATGACAATTTCGCGGCCATCGTGTAAGAAACTCTCATGCACAACGACTACCTTAAGCAAGAGAATTTCTACCGATGGCAAGCACAAGCGACACACAGGATGAGATGTACAGAGAGGCGGCGACCGCGTATGGTCCCGCGCTTGATCGCCTGGCGCGTGCCTATGAGTTGAGTGTGGAAGACAGGCGCGACCTGCTGCAGGAGATTCATCTCGCGCTATGGCGCAGCTTTGAGAGCTTCGACGGGCGATGCTCGATGCGGACGTGGGTTTATCGTGTGGCGCACAATGCAGCCATCTCGCACGTGATGCGCGGGCGCAGGAACAAATCACGCGCTTTGATCAGCCTCGAAGAGATTGAAGAACAGGGCGGCATTGCGGCGAAAGACGATGGCAATCATTCTATCGAGCGTGCACAGATGCTGGAGCAGCTATATGCACTGATTCAGCATCTGAATCCGCTGGATCGGCAAATCATTCTGCTTTACCTGGAAGGAATGGACGCGGCCGCTATTGGTGAAGTTAGCGGAGTCTCTTCGAGCTACACGGCTACCAAAATTCATCGCATCAAGGCAATACTTGCCGACCGCTTCCGCAAAGGGGGGACCCATGACCAACGATAACTCTCACGACGATGTCTGCAACGTATGGCAAGAGCAGCCTTCCGCGCCCTTCGTTATGACGCCCGCAGAATTGCGCGTGAGGATGAAGCGCCTGGGGAGACAACTGCTCATTCGGGACGTAACTGTCTATGGCGTCTGCTTGCTGGAAATTGCCGTGTTTGCTTATATGCTGATTGTTTTTCCGCAGTTGATGGTGCGAGTTGGATCGCTGCTTGTGATTCTGGGAATGGCGTTTCTGATTGCCCAGATCTGGCTTGACCGGCGTGGACGAAAGCTGGCTCACGCGGACGCTGCAGGCCTGGGGACAACCGACTCGATTAAGTTCTACCGCGGGGAATTGGCGCGCCAGAGAGAGTTTCATCGTGGCATCTGGCTTTGGTCCCGGCTTGTAGCGCTGTTTCCTGGCTTACTTGTCTTCGGGCTCGCAGCTGGGGTCGCGCTTCCCTATCCGGCGAACTTCGCGGGGCACGTGGTTGTGGGAGTTGCTGCCCTCCTTTGCCCGCTCGCGATTCGGCTCAACCTTACCAGATCAAGAAACTACCAGTGCCGGATCAATGCACTTGACAGAATCATGAACTCGCAAAACTGATTGGCAGGGGCATTGGTTCGCGAAGATAAACCGGCGCAGAGCGATGCTCTGCGCCGGTCTATCTTTCCAGGGTGTTTTCTGCAACGTTCTAATCTGATTAATGAATCAACGGATCTCGTCTGTACAAATTGCTGATAAATATAGGCGCTGGAAAAATGCTTTGACAATCGTATTTGCTGCAGGTTATAGTGGTGCTGGTCACATATGACCATTGGAGGATTTTTATGCGCCGTATTTTCGCAGCTAGTCTTCTGCTCTCCCCCATGCTCTTCACCGCATCGGCAGGCGCCAGCTCCGCGACGGACGCTGCTGTCTCAACCCAGGCTTACCGCGTAAGCACCGGCGTTACCGCGCCGGTGCTTCTGAAGTCCACCAGTCTCGCAATTGCCACCGATGCATTTGATGCCATGACTCCGCCTGATGCCGAAGTTGGGCTGAAGGTGAACGTTGACGAACAAGGCCACGCACGCGATATCCAAGTGATCAAGACGGTGAACGCCGACCTGGATGCTCGTGTGGTTAGAGCGGTGAGCAAGCTCCGCTTCAGCCCGGCCACCTTGGACAACCAGGCCGTTCCTCTGACCATCGGCCTGAACGTAATCGTGAAGCACTAAGAGGCGCCGCGGCGAAAACCGCACATCGGGTTCGATAAGATCCTCCATCGGGGCAGCGCAAGCGCTGCCCCGATGGAGGATTCGTCATTTATTTAAGACGATGGATCAGAGCGGATAGCGCTCGAGTTGGATGCAATGACGGGCCACGTTGCGGCTGAGGGCCACGACATCGGCAGGAGTGAAGCGCACCAGCCGGCGCAGAATTGCCAATTGCGTACGGAGAAGGTCACCCTCAGCGCAGGCCGCCAACACGCGGCGCGCTGCCTGCTCGGCCATGCTGATGGATTCGTCGGCGAGCAGACTAGCCATGTTCGCGGCGACTTGCGCGGAGGCTGCTTCGGCTGAGTTACGGCCGGAGGCAGCCAGCTTCCGGGCTCTCAACAGCGCCGATTCGAATGCGTAGACCTGCACGATGATGTCGGCGAGATCGGCCATCACTTCCTGCTGATCCTGAAGAGCGGTCATGAAGCGCTGGCTGGCAACGCCGGCGGCAAAGAGAGCAATCCTTTTCACCGACGCAAGGATGTCCGACTCGCGCGCCAGCAACTCGTCTGTGTTGGAACCGGTATCAAAGGACGGCGGCTGGGTTACTTCGTCCATGAGCTTTTTGATGGCCGAGAGGAGCGGAAGCTGGCCGTTGAGCGCACGCTTCATGAGCCAACCCGTGATGATGAGGCGGTTGATTTCGTTAGTACCCTCGAAGATTTCGTTGATGCGGGCATCGCGATAGAAGCGCTCCGCCGGGTACTCTTCGACATAGCCGTATCCGCCCATGGTCGCGACCAGGTTGTCGGCGACCTGGCTCAGCATTTCAGAACCGTAGACCTTGAGGATGGAGCACTCGACGGCATACTCCTCAATGCGGCGCTGAGTCTCACGCGGGGAGTGCGGCTGGGAGGGATTGGAATCGGAATTGAGCTGGGCCAGAGCGGCGTCGATCATGCCAACGGTGCGGTAAGCCATGCTTTCGGCGGCGTAAAGGCTGGTGACGGAGGCAGAGATTTTGCGCTGGATGAGGCCGAACTCGGCGATGGGTTTGCCGAAGGCGACGCGCTCTTTGGCGTAGCGAATCATGTGCGCCAACGCATGGCGCGCGCCGCCAACGCAGGCCACGCCCAGCTTGAAACGACCCACGTTGAGCACGTTGAAGGCGATGTGATGACCTTTGCCGGCTTCGCCGAGCAGGTTCTCGACGGGCACCTTGCAATCCTGAAGAACGAGCGGACATGTGGATGAGCCGCGAATACCGAGCTTGTGTTCCTCGGCGCCCACGGTGAGGCCGGGCGTGTCGCGCTCGATGAGGAATGCAGAGAATTTCTCGCCGTCGATCTTGGCGAAGACGGTGTAGAGACCGGCGATGCCGCAGTTGGTGATCCACATCTTCT
>CAZASC010000179.1:0-6542 GCA_964487695.1 uncultured Victivallales bacterium | reverse complement strand
TGCTGAAGTTCGGCGAGCGGAGAGCTCTTGGCCCCGAGTTGCTTCGCTTCATCCCAGGTTTAGCGGTGCCGCTGGCAATTGTTATTTACTTCAAGCTGCGCGTGGGAGGGTTGGGCGACGCGCTGTCGGTGCCGGCATCCACGGTCCTGAAGAATTTGGTTGATCCAGCGCGATGGATCGTCACGATAGAAGGTCTGGTGGTGATCGTGTTTAACTTCGGCCGCTTCCTGATCCCGATTGCCCTGGTGCTCGCGCTGTATTGGTATCTGGTTCGATTTCGCGTGGATGCGCGCGACCGCGCGGCGCTCACCACGGCGGTTCTCGCGTTGGGCTTGACGCTTGCAACACAATTGTTCGCCGATATCTTGTATTTGGACAATCTCGGCCTGGAAATCGCCACGTCGTTCGAGCGCATTTTGCTGCAATTATGGCCGGCGGCGTTGCTCGTGTTCTTTCTGGCGTCTGGTCCGCTGCAACTGGTGGCGCCCAAGCCTCAGGTGAAATTGAGCAAGGAGAAGAAAGCGAGCAAGGCAGCGCGCCGGGTGGCGGAAACCCGCTGATGGCGGCCCGCGTTTAAACTGGAGAGGGGGAACCCACGATGTACCTTCGCTCCGCCCTACTAGCGCTCCTGGCTTCGCTCTCTCTGAGTGCGCAAGATCCAGCGCCGGCTCCAGCGTCCGCCGCTCCAGCCGCGTCTCCGGTGCAGCGAGCTGAGCCCGCCAACCCCGATGAATTCGTGGTCGGAGTGGGTACGCACATCCCCTTGAGCATGATCAACAGCGTCAGCACCAAGACCGCTGTGAGCGGCGAGCGGGTGTATCTGGAAAGCGTGTTTCCGATTCTCGTCAATGGACATGTGGTGATTCCTCCCGGAAGCTACGTGGCCGGGACGGTCACCGAAGTGAAGCGCCCGGGCCGGGTGAAAGGGCGCGGCGAGTTGTACGTCCGGTTCGATTCGCTCACCTTGCCGAACGGCGTGACGCGCGACTTCCGCGCTCGCGTGGGCAGCCTGGATGGGCGCGCGCCGGAGACATTGGACAAGGCCGAGGGCAAGATCAAAAGCGAAGGCGACAAAACCGACGACGTGAAAACGGTGGGTGAGGCCACGGGCATCGGAGCTACCGTTGGCGGACTGGCTGGCGCGGCGGCTGGTCATACCGGTATGGGAGCGGGCCTCGGTGCAGCCGCCGGAGCCACCGCCGGGTTGATCGGAGTGCTGCTCACGCGCGGTCCGGACGCGATCCTCGCCAAAGGAACCACCATGGAGATGGTGCTCGACCGGAATTTGCAGTTCAGTACGGCGGAGATCGACTTCCGCAATTCGATGCCGCGCGCGCAATCGAGCGACGGGCCGGGCCCTCAGCCCAGCCGCAAAACGCAGCCCAAGCGCTGGCCGCTGCCGTAACGGCTCCCGCGCGGTCGCGGCTCTGAACCGCGCATTCACCCAACGTCTTAGTACTTCCGGCCCATCTTTTCGCCGCGCCCGTACCTCCGAATTTGAACCCGCCTGTCTATTTCGAGCCTTTCGGCTCAACTCTACAATCGAGTCGTCATGGAATTCACCGACCTCCAAATGACTCTTACCGTGGTAGTCATCCTCACCGCGGCGGCCGTGGCGGTCTTCTTCGATTACCGTCGAAAGCAGCGCCTGCAGCCACAACGCATCTACATCCAGAACACGGAGCGCTATCAACGCTCAACCGGCGTGTACGACTTCCCGCCGCTCGATTATGCGCCGGCTAAGAAGCTGGCCCTGGAGCGCCCTTTGGAGCCGCTGGTTGGTATCGCCACGCCATCCCGCCCGCCCGTGGAGCCCCGCATGGCGCGCGAGACCGTGACCGTCGAAATCGCGCCACCAACTGCCGCGGAATTTCAACTTCACGAGGTCACCCTGCCCGCCTTTACGATCGACGCGGCGCTGTGGGAAAGCCTCATCGGGAGCCAGCCCAAACAGAATTTGCTTTCGCCCTCGAACAGCATCGAAGCAACCAGCCGCATGATCCAGAACGACGTGCAGCAAATCCGCTCGCCATCGCAGCCTGTCGGAATGATCCAACCGCCGGTGCTGGAAGAGATGCTCCAGAGCGACGCCCCTTTCACCGGACTCGTCATTTCCATCGGTATCAACGACGCGGATAGCAGCATGTGGCACAGCCAGGGCTTGATGCAGTCGGTGGCGAACTACATTTCCGGCTTACTGCGAGAACAGGATTTCGCCTGCCGCACCGCCTACGACGAATTCGTGATGGTGTGCCGTGGCGAACAGGGCGCGAATTCGCAGCGCCGTTTGAATTACGTTTCCGAGCGCCTGTGGGACTATCAACTGCGCGGCATCGGGGCCTGCTCCATTCTGTTCAGCTGGGGCGGCGTGCAGGTTCAAGATCAACCGCTGGCCGATGCCATCGCGTCCGCCACGGAACGTATGCGCGAAACCAAGCGGAGCGGAAACCTCGCCAAATCCGCCCTCGCGCTGCGACAGGCTGTCTGACCCACCTGTTTTCGGGTTACTCCAGAAGCCGCCAGTCTTCTCCGGGGCTTCTGGAGTTTTTTTTCCACGCGCAAGTTGACTTGTCGCTCCGCCCGGCTTAGCGTTGTGGAATGCCTTCCCATATCGCGCTTGGTCTTCTTTTTATCGCATGTTGCGCGCTCGCTGCGCCAGGAAACGGGGAGAAGAAACCTCGCTGGAAAGACGAATACGCCGAAGTGAATGGAGTGCGTCTCCACTACGTCACCGAAGGCCAAGGACCACTGATCATCTTCCTGCACGGATTTCCGGAATTCTGGTACGAGTGGAAGGCGCAGTTGCCCGAGTTCGCCAAGGATCATCGCGCCGTGGCGCCGGACATGCGCGGCTACAACCTTTCCGCGAAGCCGGAAGGCGTGGATCGCTACCAGATGAAGGACCTGGTAGAAGATGTCCGCGCGCTGGCCGAGCATCTGGGCTATAAGAAATTCATTCTGGTGGGTCACGACTGGGGCGGCGGCGTGGCGTGGAGCTTTGCCATCGCGCATCCCGAGTACTTGGAGAAGCTGGTGATCGTCAACTGCCCGCATCCCGCGATTCTGGCGCGCGAGCTGGCCAACAATCCCGCGCAGCAGCAGGCCAGCCAGTACATGCTGATGTTTCGCAGCCCGCAAGCCGAACAGCTGTTGTCGGCGAATAATTATGCGGGGCTGGTGGATGGCGTTCTGGGCGATGGGTTGAAGACCGGAGTGTTCACGGAGGCCGACAAGCAGGCGTACATCGCAGCGTGGTCGCAGCCCGGCGCGCTCACCGGCGGATTGAATTACTATCGGGCAGCAAATCTCGGACCTCCCGCGCCCGGCGCTGCGGTCGAGCCGGCACCCGACCCCGGTAGTCTGTTGGTGAAGGTTCCCACGCTCGTGATCTGGGGCGAAAAAGACACCGCGCTTTTGACGGGTAACCTGGATGGCATGGATAAATTTGTGCCGAACCTGACCGTGAAGCGCATCCCCGACGGGTCGCACTGGGTGATCCATGAGAAGCCGGAGCTGGTAAACGGCTACATCCGGGAGTTCATACGCTAGCCGAAACCCGAGGCGTTTCGCTGGACGAATACCTTCAGGAGCTTGTGGCCAGGCAAGCAGGCCTTTCCGACTATCCGCGCCCCGTTGATCTTCGATGACCGGATTTCTCATCAATACGAACGTTCTCTTCGAATGCGAATCGAACTCCTTCCAGAAGGTAAACGCCGCGCCAAGCTCGAAGAGCGCCTAGCACGGGATCTCGAAGCGTGGTTCTCCGGGCGCGTACTTCCCGTAGACCGGCTGGTAGCGGCTCGTTGGGCTTCGCCTCTGGCGCAAGCAGCTCGGACGGGAAGGCCATTGCCCGCAATTGATTCATTGATCGCGGCAACCGCGCTGGCGTATGGCGCGGCGACGGTCAATCCCTGGGAGGCTGTATAGCTGGTCTCCAGCCATGGCCGTGATAGGTCAACTTGACCACGCCCTGCCTAATTTCCGATTGGTGTCAGCTGACCACGATCCGATCAGGGCATCAGACTCATGAGTGTCGGATATTTAACGGCTGCTGGCCTCGTCATGAAGTACGACTTTCAAACGCTTCAGACCGCGCAGAGCGAGTACCTGGCTCCACTCCAGGTCATCACCGCACAGTTCAATATGCGGAAAGCGGGTTAGGAGCGCTGGAAACGCTATTTGCCCTTCCAGTCGAGCAAGATGTAGGCCGAGACAAGCGTGGGCGCCAGCGCCGAAGCCCAGATGGGCGTTGTTTTTGCGCCTGAGGTCGAGTCGATCGGGTTCGGGGAACTGGCGGGAATCACGATTGGCACAGCCTAGTAGTGTGTAGACCGCGTGCCCGGGCTGAAGCCTCTCGCCAAATAGTTCCATCTCCTCAAGGACGACTCGCGAGACGCCTTGGATGGGACCCTCGTAGCGCAGGAATTCCTCGACTGCACTGCGGACGATGCTTGGATCGCTGCGCAACTGGGCCATCGCCTCCGGGTTCCGAAGCAGCGTAACAAGCCCGTTCCCAATCAAATTCCGCGTGGTTTCATGGCCGGCGAGAAGTAACAACATCGCCTGCGAGAGGAACTCCTGATGCGAGAGCCTTTCACCATCTTGCTCGCTGGCCAGCATGAAACTGATCACGTCATCGCCGGGTTGGGACCGTCTCTGCTGGGCAAGCTCCTCCAAAAAGCTTCCCATTTCAGTGATTACCCGCTCCGCTTTAAGCACCAGCTCTATAGGCGCTCGCAAGGTGGCGAGGTATTCGATGAAAGTGTCCGACCAATTCATGAGCTGCTTCCAATGGCTGCTAGGCACTCCGAGAATCTCACCAATAACTAGGGCTGGCAACGGGTGCGCAAGGGAACTCATGAAGTCGATCTCGACCCCGACAGGCAGTGCGTCGAGGAGGTCTTGGAGAAGCGCGGCAATTCGCGGGCGGAGGCTCGCAAGCGATTCCGGAGAAAAGAAACGCCGGAGTAATTGGCGCACCCGTGTGTGCTGTGGCGAATCCATGAAGAGCATCATTGCCTCCAGAGTGCCCGGAGACGAAATCGCTGTCTGCCGCTGCTCGTCCGTGAGATGGGCCAATCTGTTCTTCGTCCGCATGGCGGAAGAAAGGCGCGGATCGCGCAGAACATCAAGGCAGTCCTCATAGTGGGTGACCGCGACATAGTTGGGGGCCAGGCGTACGGCGCGGGTCCCCGAATCGAGAAGCGCCCGGTACGTAGGATAAGGATCCCGGTAGAATGCCGACGTGCCGATGGCGGCAACAGGTGCCGTGCTGGTCGAGTGCATTTCGGGATTATCCCACTACTCCCACATTGCAGCAACCCGTATGTGCGAGGCCAAATTGGAGCAGGTGGCAGGATCGGCCATCCGAAACAAATACGAAGCGAACCGACATCAGCCGAAAGTCGCCCTGTCGTTGATTGACCAAGCCTCCCAGTTTCCCGCAAGCAGTCGCCCAGCGTTTAAGTATCCGCCCGATCCCGAGTCACCCGCCTCCGCCCGGCTATCTTCGCCGCTTTATCAGCAGCCTAAGCCGATCCCGCCCTGCCGCCGGCCGCGCTACGTGTTATTCCAGCTCCGAGGTCCCTAAATGTCAGCTACACCAATCACGTCCCTCCATCCCACTTCCGTGGATCGCGCCGCCGCGAACCGCGCCAACTCGCGCCGCTCCACCGGACCACGCACCGAATCCGGCAAGCAGCGTTCCTCGCTGAATGCGCTGCGCCACGGTTTGACGGCCGCCTCCGCCGTCCTCCCTTCCGAAGACCAGGCAGCGTTCGACGCCCATCGCCGCAGCTTCTTCGACGAATACCAACCCGCCACCCCCACCGAAACCCAACTCGTCCAGGAACTCGCCGACACCGCCTGGCGCCTCAACCGCATCCCCGCGCTCGAAGCCGCCCTCCTCCACCGCGCCGCCAATCCACCCACCGAGCAAGCTGGCATCGAGTTTGATATCGTCGACGCGCACCGCGCCCTCGCCACCCTCGGCCTGCACTACACGCGGCTCTCCCGCCAGTTTCAAAAAACCCTGGGCACGCTACGCGACATCCAAGCCGGCCACGCCGAGTGCCAGCGCCGCGACCTCAAAGACGCCGCCGCCCTCCTGGAACTCCATAACCGCAAAGGCATCCCCTACGACCCGGGTCAAGATGGCTTCGTTTTTTCAAAAAACCAAGTCGAAGCGTTCTCCGATCGCCTGAAGCGGCTGAACCAGTCTCGCCACATCGAACATGTGCTTTTCTACATGCCACCAGCCACCGACAACCAACTACCAATAACCAATAACCGGCCCGCTGCCCGTTGACGCATCTGGGATAATCAAATCAGCAGGCGGGGTCAACCCTCCTCTCCCGAAACATCCCCCGAGGAGTTCATTGGAAGAATCCATACTCATCCGTGGAGCGCGAGTCCACAACCTCAAGAACGTGTCGCTCGCCATTCCGCACAACCTGCTGACCGTGGTGACCGGTGTTTCCGGGTCGGGCAAATCCTCGCTGGCCTTCGACACCATCTATGCCGAAGGCCAGCGCCGCTATGTG
>CAZASC010000178.1:0-6552 GCA_964487695.1 uncultured Victivallales bacterium | reverse complement strand
CATGACCCACAAAAGGAGCACTACCGGGCCGAGTGCTGTTTTGACAAAGTATGATAAATATGCGATAATATTTGCCGGATGGAAGCAATGAGGACGGATGTGATTCAAGCGGTTGTTGATTTAGGAGATTTTGGCGGAATGATCTTAAGACAGAGACCCGTACGCTACAGGTCACAACCAGAACCTGTCATAGCCGTTATAGCGATGCTGGTGACGCTCCTAATGCCGGGCGCGCGGCTGGCATCCAGCGCCGATTGGCCCTGCTACCGCGGAGCCAACAAGGATGGCCGTACGACGGATACGATTACGAGCTGGCCGCCCGCGGGAATATGGCAGACTCAAGTCGGACTGGGCTATTCCCAGATCGTTGTGAGCGAAGGCCGGGTTTATACAACGGGATGGTCGAATGGCCTCGTTTACGTCTATTGTTTCAGCGAAACGACGGCAGGCGGAAATCCGACTCCATTGTGGTTGCGAACATATCCATGCACAGCCGGTATTTACGGGACCGGAACTCTCTCGACACCGACAGTGGACGGAAATGAAATCTACATATATAGCGTGGACGGACAGCTCAAGTGCTTCGACAAAGTCACTGGTGACACAAACTGGAGCACTGTGGTCAATGTCGGCCATCCCTTGTACGGATTTGCCGGCTCACCGCTTGTGGAAGGCAGTAATGTGGTTCTCAATGCCGGCGGCACCGGAATCGCCGTTGACAAGTCCAGTGGCCGCACGAATTGGACCAGTTCTGGCTTCGCCGGGTATGCATCGCCGTTTGCTCTGACAGTTGGCGCTCAGCGCACGGTTGTCATCTTCAACGGCATGGGCGTCGTGTCCGGCGTGGATCCGGCAAATGGAAACGTGCTCTGGAACTTCGGTATGGGAGAATATAACAGCTATTCCGGAACCCAGGATCCCATTATCGGCAACGGGCTGATCTGGGCATGCGGAGGAGACGGCGGAATCGGCGGGGGCTTTAAGTGCGAGGCCGTCAGCCCTGGCAGTGGGCAACTGACCAATGTCGTCTGGTCGAATCCCTCCATGCAGGACATTGACAACTGCAGTATTCTTTACAATGGCTATATCTACTGTGTGGATGGACAGGGGCTGGAATGTCTCGATTTCGCGACCGGCAACAAGATGTGGAACAGCGCGGACGGAGCTGGTGGTGTACAATTCAACATGCTAACCGCACTTATGCTGGCCAATGATGAGCTGGTCATCGTAGATAGCGTGACCACCAATTACGTTGACTATGAAAGTGACCTGGTTGTTGTGCCTGCCACACCTTCAGGCTATCAGGAACTGTATCGGGCAAATGGCATCGTCAACGGCACCGCAAACATATGGCCGTGCCCGACGCTGGCAAACGGCCGACTCTACACCCGCACACCCGAAGGAGCGCTTGCCGTATTCAACGTGAGCAATTCCGTGCCGTTGATCGGTGTTCCGCCGTTGGCCTGGGTTGACCAATACTATCCAGGGATATCGAATTCCTCCAGTGTCGCCGGGAGCGATACCGATGGCGATGGAATGACGGCCTGGCAGGAATATCTGGCCGGCACATGCCCCACAAACCGCGATAGTTGTTTCAAGGTTGCCATCGGCTTCTCCAACGGCAACGTGGTTGTGACATATCCCGCTCTCAAAGCCGCCGGAACCGGCTATTCGGCGGAAACCCAGCGCTGTTACTGGGTGGAAACCATAACGGATTTGACGCATGGAACATGGCAGGCTCTTCCCGACGCAACGAACATTGCCGACGTCGACAGAATTGTGGTCTACACCAACAATAGCGATACTGCGAAAAATTGTTTCTACCGGTTGCGGGCTAGACTGCAATAGCGTTCCTAGCGGATCTTCTCCAGCTTTGCGGTTGCTTCAGCGCCTTTCGCCCCTGAAAGGCAGAGAATGAACTCATCCGCGCTGAACCGCGCCAGGATATCCATGTCGGTGATATGCCTAGTCGCGATTTCAACCACTTTTGCAAGGAGGGCATGCGCTTCCTGCATGCCGTACATGTCAAGGTACTTTCGGAACGCGTCAACAGCCATTAGAACGAGCGCGAGCGGATATTGATGTGCCTTGGCGCGTTCCATCTCCGTGGTGAAAGCCGGCACGAAAGCCCTGTAGTACAAGGCATTTGAGGCGTCATCAATTTGAGACTGCTGCCTGCTTGCCTTGATGAGATCGAATTTGACGATCAGATTGCCTACAAGGATCGCTCAATATGTGACAGAAAAAGAATCGAACTCGCTGGTTGGCTTCGAGTATGCGGCCTCCACGCTTGTCACATGCGCGGAAGGAGGGCCTCGGTGGCACCATTTTTCGAATTCCAGCAACATTGACTCGTCCCCTTCGGCAACGGCCTCGACAGAACCGTCATACCTGTTGCGAACCCAGCCGGTCAAACCCAGCCGCCCGGCTTCATCCTGCGCGTACATCCTGTAGCCCACGCCATGGACCCTTCCGCGAATATCGAGATGAAGTCGTTTCGTCACAAAAAGCAGATGCTCCGCTCAGTCGTTCTTACCATGCTCCATCGGCACGAAGCGAACAAATATTTCGTTTTCCGGTCGCACTCGTCAGCCTTCTTACATCCGATCGAATCAGTAATCTGCATATACATGCAAAGGGAGGCTAACCCGGATTTCTCACCGGCCATGTAAAGCCGTGAGAAATCCGCCTGCGCCGCAATGAATTGCTGCGTGGGTTTCGGCGCGGTGCTTGCGCACCTTGCTCAAGGTTAGCCCTTCGACGCGCCGAAAGAGCAGCCCTGAGCAAGCCCCATTTTTACGGGGCGCGTCGAAGCCCGGAGGGCGCATTTCTCACAAACTCGTGAGAAATGCGGGCTAATATCTTGCTCCGTCTCAAGTCAATGCCCGTCAATCCTCTTCAGCGATGCCCGCCGGCTCATTGAAACGCGTTTGCGAAACGAAGGCGAAAAGTCTGGCGCTTTTCGATGGAATCCACTTGTGCATGGGATGGGCAATCTGATAGAATATGACGGCAATAATCTTAATACAGTCATCCTAACAGGAGTACCTGATGGAAGAAAAAATACGAGCGAAACTTGAGGAAATGCGCGGAATGCTTCAAGCTGACGGCGGCGATCTCGAAATCGTTGAGATCAAGGGGAAAAACGTTAAGCTGAAACTTAAGGGGGCATGCGGCGGTTGTCCTCATGCTGCAATGACTTTGAAACAGGGAATTGAAAGCGCGCTCAGGGATGAAATTGACGATGAAATCACAGTAGAGCGCGCCTGATATGGCGGTTTTCCAAGTACTGTACTAATGGAGGAATCATGAAGAAGTTGACAGCAATGACCGCAGCGACATGGTGTTTGTTCCTGGTTTCATGCCTTGGCGCGAATCAACCGAAAGCAGCCGCTACTCCATCCAAAGGAGCCGAGCAAACCAAAGATGCCAAGACAGCGGACACCTACTACGTTGTTGAATACAACGGTTATGACGGACAAGTCTCGAATCTGGTGATGACAACGCAGGAATACGACACGCTTACCAACAGTGTTGATGCCGAAACAGCGGTTTTCAAGGAAGCGCTGAAGCTCGCTGAACAGGATTGGCAGTCTTCAGGTTCGAAGAACAAGGCATTTCCACACGAGGCTATTTCTCGCAAGAAGTACAAGGTTGCGCAAAAAACCACGGATCTATCCAAAGCCACGGACAGAAAAAAGGCATTGGACGAGAAACTCTCGGCGAAAGAAGATGCGGCCAAGAAAGCCATCAAAGATAAACAAGACAAGTTGAAAGAGTCGGACGATCAGAAAAAGAAGGATGATGCTCGGGCCAAAGAAGTAGAAGGCATGAACAATCTTGCCAGAAAGATCTTCGAGAAGAGAGTCACCGAGTTGCTTGGCAAATCAGGGGCATCTTCCGGCACAAATGCGGTTCCGGCGTCAGCGTCGGCACCCGCAGCAGAACCGAAGAAATAAACGACATTCAGCGTGCGATCAAATAAGGGCGCCTGTTCCCGCCACTATTGAACATGCTCGAGCATCATGATGCCGGGACGATCATTGCCCCGACAATAACGTCTCATTCCAATTGCTTGCGGTCTGTTCGTGCGCAATAATGCGGGAAATCGTCCAAGAGGAGATTCGAGATGGGCATTATAAAAGAATTCAAGGAATTTACGGTGCGCGGCAGCGCGATGGATATGGCCGTCGGTATAGTGATTGGAGCGGCATTCGGGAAAATAGTCAGCTCCCTCGTATCGGATGTTATCATGCCTGTAACGAGCGTGCTCACCGGCAGCATTGATTTTTCCAACAAGTTCGTGGTTCTCGGATTTGGTGGGCAGACGACCCAATTCAAGACACTGGCTGACGCGAAAGCCGCCGGAGCGGTCGTCCTCAGTTACGGCGTATTCATCAATTCTGTTGTCGATTTTGTCATTGTCGCATTCGCGATATTCATCATGATGAAAGGTATAAACCGTCTTAAACGGCAGGAAGAGGCCGACAAAGCGGTTCCGCCGCCGCCAGAGGAGCCTCGTGAGGTCAAGCTTCTCGCGGAGATTCGCGATCTATTGAAAAAATAGCTGAATTCGTATGGAAGACCATCTTCGCCGCATCGTCGAACTCAGTCTCGGAAGCACACCCGAAGAACTGCTGAAAGCCTGCCTCGGAACATGCATCGAGCTGGCTGGTGCGACCGGTGGTTCGATTCTCGGCGAGGAAGGGGTGCATCTGCAGTTTCTTTTCTCCGACGTCCCGGAACTTATCGGCGTCCATGTTCCCTTTGACAGCATTGCCGGCGTGACCGTGAACGAGAGCAAGGTCATCTACACTTATGCGCCAGCGGACAAGAGGCACTTCGATGGCGTTGACGCAAAAATACAGCGCGAGACCAAGTACCTGTTGAGCATTCCCATCCGATCCATCCACCGGGCTGCCGGAGAGGAGCATGCCGCAAGGAATGCCGGCGCGCTGCAGCTTCTTTTTGAGACGAATGTCTTTCCTGAGATAGATGTCAGGCAAGGTGCGCGGGAATTCTCACTGAAGGCCTTCGAAAACAACGAACACTTCATTGTTCGTTTGAAAGGCATATTCTGGGTGCTGCCGATCGTCGCATTCAGCATGGAAGTAATCGGGTTGCGGCAGACTTCGTACCAGGCGATTCACGAGTTGAAGAACAAGTTGATAGCGGGGCAGTCGTGGCTGAATTATCTTAAGGAAGATATCCGGCGTAAGGATGGAAACATCCTTGATGACGAAGCCGTCAAACAGGATTTCGAACTCACCGAGACGGCGATGAAGGAAGGCGCAAACCTCGCCAGGACGTACCTGCAATTCACGAAGATCTACAGTCCGAACTTCGCACCGGTGGACATCAATGAGATATTGAGCGAGACGGCTGCGTCCGTCAAAGCCCTGGCAGCAGAAATGGGATCGCGAAATTTCAGTGTTATACAGGATTTCGCGCCGGGTATAGGGGAGCGAAATCTGGATGCGGCCCAACTGAAGATGGCGTTTTTCAACCTGTGCAAGAACGGCGTGGAGGCGCTGGTCGAGCGCAAGACGCCGGACCCGGAAATACGCATATCGTCTTTCTCACGCAATGGCCGGCTGATGGTCGCCATAAGCGACAACGGTCCCGGAATGCCTCCGGAAATAGCCGCCAACCTGTTCGTGGCTTTCAAGACGAAAAAAGAGGGTGGCACAGGGCTTGGTCTCACAATCGCGAAAAAGATTGTTGATGTGCATGGTGGAACGATAGAATGCGCGACTGGAACGAATGGCACCAGATTCACTATCGTGATTTGACGAACAGGAGAACGCTCATGACAGAGAAACGGCACGAAATCTCGACTGCGGCGGATGACAACTATAATCAGTTTCTGGAGACCATCAAACGGAACCTCGATCCGGGCAGCAATACGGTGCTGCTTGTTGACGACGAGAAAGCCATTCGCATGAAAGTGGCGCGCGATGTCCGGGAATTCGATTCGTCCATAATAGTTGTCGAAGCTGGTAATGGCGTTGAAGCGCTCGAGAAACTTCAGCAGATCCGGGCCAAATATCTTCGCGATCCTCTGCTGATTGTGCTGGATCTAAACATGCCGGTGATGGACGGCTGGCAGGTTATTGATAAGCTCAAGAAAGAATACGAGACCAAAGGCAAGGACTCCGGCATTCCGATTGTCGTCCTCTCGTCCACAAGCGGCGAGAAGGGCGGGATATTCGGCAGGAAGAGCGTGCACGAAGGCAAATCCGGTTATACTCCGCTCGTGAGCATCGCAAAAGAAATCTGCACAGACAAAAGCCACTACGACGCCGTCGGCGAAAAAGGTCTCATGGCATGGCTGAAATTCTTCGTCAAAGAAGCCTGAAACATTGCGCACCTTCTTAACGTGCTGAAAGTCGGTGGCAATAAATGTACAGTACAGTGTTGAAGTAGATTGTACAGCCGTGTGTCGCAATGAAATACGCACAGATCCAGCCGGTATCCTAAGCTTGTAACGTTTCGCTTACTGCGGCTTGTTCATGTCGGCTGCGTCGTTGTAGTCCTTGCGCTCCTGGGTGC
>CAZASC010000177.1:5463-6554 GCA_964487695.1 uncultured Victivallales bacterium | reverse complement strand
ATAAGGTGGAATTTCAACCTCATAATAGGCCACAAACCAGCCAAATCTGCGTACAAGGCTCATTGATCCTATCTGTTCGAGATAGCCTACTGTCTTGATCCAGTCAAATCTCTGGGAGGCAGTTGTCAGAATATTGCCTGCTTCTTTTGCGTCACCTATCAGTGTCAAGTAATCGATACAATCAATAGCCGTTTTCTCGCAATCTGAAATCATTACATTGCGCCCAAGCATATTAACTACCTGATAGCCGAAGAATTTATTACTAGCTTGGTGAACAATTCGAATTCGATCTTCATTGGGTTGATACTTTTGCACATGCGCTGTCGTAAGCAAAAATATCTCATTGTATTGCTGCGTTGACAGGCCATAATAGGATGCCGCAGTGGAAAGACCTAGATAGTACGGAGACACTATTTTGCTTGTGCGTTCGATGCGGTTACCAAATGCAGACGAATCTTCCTGAGACCCAGTTTGCATTGGAAGAAACTCCTGGGCGCTTGATGAAGAGAGCGATCTTCTATCAGAAGGCAAGTCAATCACGCCATTCGCCTCGCTCTGAGCTTCGGTAGAAAACTCCGGAAACCATTAAGTTGTCTGGCAGCGAACAGTTTGTCGCGTTGCTTGACGGTAATCGTCATCTGCTAGACGCCATAATAGGCGAGATCGCCTGTTCTTTCATGGATTCCGTCGCTTTCTTCTTCGTGTCTAGGGTCGCTGCGGGCATATTCGAATCAGCAGTGGTTTGCGGTAGGTTTACGTTCAAATTAGCGGCTTTTGTCGTGCGCACTCCGAGATTGAAAGCAGGTCGCGTCAGCTTACCGACTTCTTTCGCGAACTCCTTGATCTCAATGAATTGGTTCTTGTCGATGTTCTCGAAATGCTGGCTTGTCTTGGACGCAGGCCACCATAAATCAATCGCCTGGATGTGTGCATTGTGTCCAAGCCCAATATGAAGCTCCAATGGATTAGCGCCGAAAGAACTTGTTTCTCCTTCAGTGCGATAAATTGCGCGAGGTTCCTGGCCGTCGTCGGCCACGGTGATCTTAATGCGCGTTCCGACACCGGAGCGGTTACTCTTTACGCCGACTAGA
>CAZASC010000177.1:0-5453 GCA_964487695.1 uncultured Victivallales bacterium | reverse complement strand
CCAGTCTCCGCAAGAATTGCTTCATTTCCACTTCGATCGAGATCAGCAAAGACAATCGCATGACCTTTGTGCAATTCCCCAGTCCCCGAAGAAGCAGTGATGTCGACAAATGACTTTCCGTTTTTGTTCAACAGCAAGGTATGCGGCATCAATGCTGCATAAGACGGTGTTCCCATGCCCAGATAGATATCGAGAAACCCGTCATTATTAACATCGCCAAAATTCGCTCCCATCGGCATTAATACCTTATCCAAGCCGACCTTTGCAGTGACGTCTTCAAATGTCCCATCATGTTTGTTCCGGTAGAGCTTAAGTGTTTCGGCCTTTGGCGCGACGCCAATGTAAGATTTTACGGACTCCGAAACTGACATCAGGTAGGAAGTAACAAAAAGGTCGGGCCAGCCGTCGTTGTCATAGTCGAAAAACCACGTCGCAAAACTCATCAGCGGAGCTTGAACGCCAGCCTGCCGCCCGATCTCGGTAAAAGTCAGGTTCCCGTTATTGTGGTAGAGATAATTTGCTCCGTTCGTATTCGATACATAAAAATCAACAAAGCCGTCCTGATCATAGTCAGCCGCTGTAACTCCCTTGGTAAAAGCTGTCTGATCGATACCCGCAGAATGCGATATTTCTTCGAAAGTTCCATCGCCCTTGTTGTGAAACAGCTGACTTGGTGAATTCTCGTTTCCTATAAAAAGGTCCAGTAATCCGTCATTATCAATATCGACCCATACTGCCGAATTCGTAGAGGTAACTGTAACTCCTAGTCCGCTTGCGTCCGTCACGTCGGTAAACGTGCCGTTGCAGTTATTGCGCATAAGAGATTTTCGCTGTGGGTATTCCCACCCTCCTCGCAATATGAGGATGTCCATACAGCCATCGTTGTTATAGTCGGCCTGAACGATGTTCAAGGCGCCAAGCTGGGTCGAGAGTCCAGCTTCGACGGACCGGTCGGTAAAAGTTCCGTCCCCGTTGTTATGAAAATATTTGAGTGGGGCACAGACATCCATACTCGATACGACAATATCGAGCAGCCCGTTGTTTTCAAAGTCGTCTGCAATCGCTCCGCCAGCTTCGCGAACTACCTTCAGACCCGCGGCATCCGCCACATCGACAAATCGCCCAATATCCTCTTTGGACTGAAAACCGGTTTCGGGAATCAAGTATGCAGCAGGAACACCCGCGGGATATTCACCAAGCGTCATGTAGGAAAGGTTCAGAAGCCATTTCACCTCGAGATCGTTTGGATTCCGCTCCAGATATTTTGTGAAGTATTGAATTGCAGTTTTAGATTTGTCTTGTTTTTGGTAACTTGCTTTGTGATTTAAAGGCGGAAAAATGTCAAGATCACTGGAATCCCGATAGACACCGTTTTCCATTTCGGCATAGTGTAAATATGCGACCCCGATATATTCCTCAAGTTGTGGCACGACTTTAGGCGCACTTGTTTGAGCCATCTGGTACGCGATCTTAAGCTCATTGATCGCCTCGTCCATCTTGCCGGCATACGCATAGAGTTGCCCAACATAAATACGTGTCCGGATAATGTCGGCCACACTATAGGTATCTGAACTCCCGGCTTTGGCCCCGTCAAGAATCTCCCTAAGTCGCTCTAGGCCCAAATCGTAGGATTGATTTCGCACCGAGCAGCTTGTCTTCAGGTCTCGATCCCATCCATTGGGTTTTGGGATCTTAAACAACAGTGCATCGGCCTCACCCAGTCCGGCGAGTGATACGCCCAAATGAATAGTGTCTGAAGCCACCATGGCAGCCAGATGTTCTGTGGTCAGATCCTCAGTCGGTGGAGCTACAGGAAGAACTTTAAGAATAGTGAATCCTGCGGAAGTATGAATGATGGAACTCAGCTGCCCAACCTTTAACCCTGCAACCGCAGTTTCTATTTCCGGTTGCAACTGTGACACGGTAAATCTTCCGAAATACCCACCATCAATTGCTGTAACATCGATTGATTTTTCCTTGGCTAATACGCCAAAATCCCAGCCAGCATTCAGTCGGCCTAGCACGCTCTTTGCTTCAGCCTCTGTAGAAGTGACGATAATGCCAAGTTCTATATGAGGCGAAACAATATCAGCTCCTGCTTGGGCCCCCATAACGCACGGAAGGAATATCAATGCAGAAAGCAGTAGCTTGCCGATAGCGATTATATTCGCGAGTTGTGAACGTGACATTGATTTCCCAAATGTTGGAATAGAATAGGCCATCGTTGCTATTCACGGTGAAACTCAGATCTTAGTTTGTTAAGACGTCTTTGTCGTGGGCCGAAAGCTTTAGCTATACATCAACCTTGCGAATGATGCAGCGGTTCAATCTTATGGGGGATGGGGATTTGAGTTGGGTTCTGCATAATAGCACTTTGGATGGATTTTTCAGGAGCGCTTCGTGAAGCTCAACCTACTGATGTACGTCGCTGCTTTTGCGATGTGCAGACCATTGTCAGGACAACACGTTACTCCGATCCCAACACCGCTGTCGATTCTGCTGACTGAGGCAGAGGCAAATAACAGTCAAATCGCAGCGGCGGACGATGTATCGAGAGCTTCAGCACACACTTTGCAGCAGGTCAATGCCCTCCCCGGCCCGCAATTTTCAATTGACTCATTCAATGTCGGCAGTCCCAAGCCCCTTGCAGGATTTAGCAACAGCGAGTTCGCATATATCGGTTTGGGGATTTCGCAAGAGTTGCCGTTTCCAGGGAAACTCAAACTTAGAGGGGAAGTAGCGAAACGAGAGATGCAGACGCAAGCCGCCAATGCAACGATAGTGCGATCTTCGGTGGCCGAGCAGGTAAAGTTACTTTACTTGGAAATTTCCTACTCCACAGCTGCGATTTCATATCTTAAGCGAACCGACTCATTGTTACAGTCACTGATTCAAGATGCACTTTCCAAATATGGGCTCGGACGTGGAAGTCAGTCGGCAATTATCAAGGCTCAAATGGAACGCACGAAGATTCTCCGTCAAGACACAATGCACAACGAGACGCTGTGGCAAGACCAGGCGCGCCTGAAACAACTCTTGCATCGGACCCAGGAATCTTCTGATATTTATCCCGATCCCTTAGTGGCAACTCCTTTTGCGTTTGATCAAGAAGAGCTGCAAAGCCAGTTACGTGCCAGCAACCCAACGCTATTGGCGGATGCCAGTACGGTGGAAAAACAAAAGGCACAACTGGCGTCTGCAAGGCGCGACACCAAGCCGGACTTTACTGTCGGCTATGCTTTCCAGCTTACGGGAGAGGGTTATCGGGACCGTCATTTGATCTCTGCAAGTATGCGCTTGCCGAATCATACCCGTGTTGCCGGTGAAATCGCGCAAGCTACCGAACAGTCCAATCAAGCGAAACACGAAATGGACTTCGATGCGCAGCAGAAGCTGGCAGAGCTACAGGAACAGTATGTTGCACTCACAAGCACTGAGGAACTGCTCAATGAATTTCAGCAAGGGCTGATACCACAGGCAGAAGCAATCTTTCGATCTGAAGAGTCCGCCTATCAATCCGATAAGCAGGAACTTGAACCAGTGCTCTCCGCGCTGCTCGATATTCTGGCGCTGGAAAGCGATTACCAGCAAGTGCTTCTCGATCATGAGACCGCACTGGTGCGCATCGAAACGTTGACCGGGAGGAAAATTCGATGACAGTGACTGTGCAAAGGAATATTCTTGCCGCCGCATTGGTATGGGCGACTCTGACAACGGTTGTACTGGTTTTATCTCTTAGCAATACGCGCTCAAAATCGGTGCTGTCCTTCTTTTCCACGCCACCCCTTGCCATATCTCCCGTTTCCGCTGCGGAAAGTACGAATATAACATCGCAGCGAATGGATGCACCTCTCTCTCCGATACAGCTGACCAGTGAACAAATGCGAAACATCGGCATGACGTCTGGAACGGCGGAATATCAGGATCTAAGCGACGATCTCCGCGCTACCGGGAGCGTAGCAATCAACGACAGCCTTGTCTCATATGTCCAAGTGAGATTTTCCGGCTCGATACGTAAAGTTTTTGCGAACGCGACTTATCAATATGTTCGAAAAGGACAGCCGCTCTTTACCATCTATAGCCCTGAACTGGTCTCTACACAACAGGACTATCTGCTTGCGAACGACAATCAGCGTGCTCTGAGTAGCAGTTCTATTCGTGAAGTAGCCGCCGGAGCAAGGTCTCTTTCGACCGCGGCCGAGCGCAGATTAACGCAGTGGGATATTCCCGAAAGTGAGATTGCGCAGTTAAAGACGAGTGGCAAGGTACTTACCGAGCTAACGATTCAGTCTCCCTCTTCTGGTTATATTACCGAGCGAAATGCCTTGCCGAATATGTATGCCGAACCGGGAACGCGTCTATATACAATCGTTGACTTATCGCGCGTATGGGTCAATGCCCAAGTTTTCCAATGCGACGTTGGCCGCCTCAAGTCAGGAGATGAAACGGCAATTACTGTTGATGCTTATCCGCAAAGAACATTTCATGGAAGAGTAGAAGAGGTCTTGCCGCAGGTCGATCCAACGACACGGACGGTGCCGGTGCGGCTCTCGGTCGATAACACTGGCTTGTTGTTGAAGCCGGGTATGTTTGTCAACGTCGACCTGAAATCTGCCATGGGACGCCGCTTGGTCGTCCCTGCTTCATCTGTACTTCAAACCGGTTTGAAACAGCTAGTGTTTCTGGATAAAGGGGAAGGACGAATCGAGCCGAAGGAGGTAGTGCTTGGTCCTCAGGTTGGCGATAAGTTTGTCATCATGAAGGGACTCCAAGAGCATCAAACAATCGTGACCTCTGCCAATTTTCTGATAGATTCCGAGAGCCAGATGCAGGCGGCGGCAGGAGCCATGCCAATGCAAGACGTCAGTTCGTCTCCATCCGGCACGGCAAAACAATCCGTCAATATCGCGTTTTCGAGCAATCCTAATCCTCCACACAAAGGCACAAATACATTCCACGTCAAACTCAGCGGAATCGACGGCGCGGCTATTGCGGGCGCTGAGGTTATAGTCAAATTCAATATGGCAGCCATGCCCGAGATGGGTATGGCTGCCATGAACGAATCGACGACTCTGAACGATAAATCCGGCGGAGCTTATGAGGGCAAAGGTCAACTGCCTTGTGGCGGAACCTGGCAAGTTACTATCTTGGCAAGGACCCACGGCCAGATCGTCGCCATGAAGAAGTTCAGTGTCAACGCCTCGGGCGGAATGTAAGATGATCTCTCGGATCATCGAGCTTTGCGCACGAAATCGATTCTTAGTTTTCGCGTCTGTATTGATGATGACACTGGCCGGTATATGGTCTTTGCAGCATATACCGCTCGATGCACTGCCAGACATTTCCGATGTCCAAGTCATTGTCCATACGAGCTGGGCCGGTCAGCCTCCTGACATCATTGAAGACCAGGTAACTTATCCGATCGTCACAAGCCTTCTGGCCGCGCCGCATGT
>CAZASC010000176.1:0-6610 GCA_964487695.1 uncultured Victivallales bacterium | reverse complement strand
CGCCATCATCCAGACTCCTGTCTGATCGCAACGGCTTGAAGCGACGTTTACGGATTTATTCACCTTTCCGGCTTGCCGCAAAAGTTTTTCTGGCCAATTCATACCTCTCTGGAGTACCGATATCATATACGGGCTCCTCCGTTCGGAAAGCGCGGAAGTCTCCACCGATCCATGCTGGAAAAACGTCCTTTTCCAGAGAGAGAGGAATGCTGTCCGGCATCTGCTCGATGACCCGTTTGTCAAACACGTAGACACCGGCGTTGATCCACCCCCCTTCGGTATTCATCCCTTTCTCCCGAAATCCCAACACCCTATCGCTGTCGCCAAGTTCAATCTGGCCGTAATCGGCACGGGATGCCATCCGTGAAACGGCCATCGTTATGCTGGCCGAAGTTTGCGCATGGGTCGCAAGCAGGCCATCATAGTCAACACGGCAGAACGAGTCGCCGTTCAGTACCAGCACGGGATTACTCCGCAAAAAAGGAAGGGCGTTCTTAACCGCGCCGCCGGTTCCGAGAGGAATCTTCTCAAGTGAATATTCGATTGAGACTTTCTTTTCCCAAATTTCAAAGTATGATCTGACTGCTTCGGCCTTGTAACCGCACCCGAGGACAAAGTGAACGAAGCCAGCTCCGGTGAGATAATCCATGATGTGGGCAAGGAAAGGCTGCCCGTTCACATCAGCCATTGGTTTGGGATTATTGGCAACAACACTTCTCAGCCTCGTACCAAGTCCGCCGCACAGCACAACAACGTCAATCTCCTCTGGATTCTGTTTTGACTTGCTCGCATTCATGGAATCGGAAGAAGGCATAAGTCGGGCACAATTTATCGCCCACCCATTTCCCTCAGGAACAACCGGGCCGCTGTCACAGGCTTGCTGCTCACCCTGTACAGCTGCCACATTCGGACACCGTACACCAGTGTTCCCAACGCTTTGCAAATCGCGCGAGGTAGAGAGAAAATGACTCTTCGCAACCATTTTACCGTGTAAAGAAACGGAAAACAGACGAGCACCGGAAACAGAAGCGCCAGTTTCTGCATCTTCAGATTGAGTTCTTCGCTAATTTCCATGACGCTGCCTGTCGAATAGTTCTTGGGCAATCTGGAGAGATAATCAGGACGCAGAAACTTGTGATCCAGCGCGTATTGTGTCAATTCGAGTCCCTTGAATGGAACAAAGATATTCCCGATCGCGAGCATTGGCTTGGATTTTATATTAAGCTCCAGCGTCGAGAGCATGTCTTCCCATGTCTCACCTGGAATACCGAAAATATTGCCGATACGATGCTTTAACCCATGCCGGTTCAACAACTCGGCAGCCTGAAGCATCTGATCTTCGGACATGCGTCTTTTCAGAACCTGGTTCCTCAATGTCTCACAGCCAGATTCGATGCTCCAGCTGACACCATAGCAGCCACCCTCCTTCAGCATTAACACCGTCGCCTCATCTACAAGATTGGCCCTGACATTGCAGAGAAAACCAACACCAACCTCTTTCGGCAATCGCTCGCAGAATTCACGCAGCCAGACCTTGTTGTGAATAAAAGTGTCATCCTGAAAAACCGCAACTTCGTAGGGATATTTCTTCCGACATTCATTCATTTCCGCGATTACGTAGTTGACGCTCTTCTGCCGCAGGACCTTACCCTGTTCCCGGAACACGCGATTGTACAAGTTGTTATAGCAGTACGTGCAGCTATAAGGGCAACCTCGTCCCGTGAGGAATAGTTTGAAGTTTACATCCCTCAGCACTGGATCTTTTTCATAGACAATATCCCTGTGAGGAAAGGGCAGCGAATCCAGATCCGCGATAAGCGGGTTGAGCGTCAGATCGGTTTGGCCGTGAAAGAGAAGATTGTTTCCCGATGTCAATCCGGAATCAATGAACTGTTCAAGCGCATATTCGCCTTCCCCAACACACAGCGCGTCAATCGTGCTTTTCGCGAGGAATTCCTGGTCGAATGTCGGCCCAGGCCCACCGATAACGGATTTTACCCGCACGCGTTCTTTCAACATTCGGTCGAAGCTGACATATCCGTCAAGATCGGTGGAAAATGCGGAATACAAAACCAGATCCGGTGCTATGGCTTCGATTTCGCTGACGAGTTTGGTGTGATTGCTGCCCTGCACATATCCGACAATTACACCTTTGCTTTTAAGATAAGCAGCGAGATAGTAGACGGGATGTTTGTCGTATATTGTCTTGGCCGCAGCGTTTACAAAAATACATTTTATCGGAGTTCTTATCTTCTGCATGGATCATTGCCTCACGATCATGGAGTCGGGCCGTAGCGCCTTGATATACATCACGAACTCCGCCTGTCCGGATGTTCACTTCTATCGATGACCAGCTGACTTTTGGCGCCGTCGGCCCATCCCATGATCTTTACTTCTCTGGGAGCATTCGGCACACGCTGTCTTTCTTTGAGATTAGGATTCAGACAAGTCATGACCGGTTCAGTCCATTTTAGCGGCAGCCATGCTATAAGAAGATTCATTAAAAGGGCCGCAGCCACCCTCCCGACGTGAAATATCTCCAGCGGGTTGAGATACCACCTTCGCGGCAGGGTAATCCAGACTGCGCCCTTGCGTGATCCGCCAAGAATGGATGCTATCGTCTGCCAGTTGAAATACGCCCTCAGGCTGTACAACATGATATCCCGTTTTAGTTCGAACTCGGACATCGTCTCTGGAACGTAAGGAAGCGGCGTCTTGTCGAATATGCTCCTGGTAACTGACAGAGTGCTGTTGAAGTTCGACCAACCCTCCGCGATATGCATGCGGGAACTTCCCTTCAGCGTTTCATACATTGGAGTGCCTGGATAAGGAATAAGGTTGTTGAACTTAATATCCTTTGGGTGCATGGACCGGCACATATTGAATATCTTCTCCCTGTCTTCATGCGTTTCTGTCGGAAGGCCGAATATCATGAATAGAGCCGTAGTCATGCCGTGCCGATGGGCCAAAGCGATTGCATCTATATGCTGTTGAACCGTCTCGCCTTTATTGATGATCTTGTACAGATGATCGAGGCCAGTTTCCATTCCAAATCCGACGTGCTTGAATCCGGCCTCTGCCATGATAGGAACGATGTCACTGTAAAAATTGTCGGCCCTGGTTTGAAGACTGAAAGAGCACTTCTTTTGAAGTCCCGCCGCAATAATGGCCGCGGCCACCTGCTTGACCCGCTTTTTTTGAAAACAGAAATTATCATCGTAAAAAACAATTCGCTTCTGCCCATACTTATTGATCAGCAGGTCAAGCTCGGCCAATATCCGCTCCGGACTATGGACCCGGTAGGCGGTGCCGGTCATCATACGGATCTGACAATAGTTGCAGCGGTAAGGACAACCCCGCGAAGAAACGATACAGCCTTTATCGTATCTCGGGTTCTCAAAAAGTTCGAACGGGAAAAGCGGAACCTCGTCGATATCGCGGATTAAAGAAGCGTCCGGATTCTTCGAAATAGATCCGTCCTTTTTGCGATACGTAATTCCATGAATCCGGGAAAGATCGCCTCCTCCTCGAATCTCCCTATAGAGATTCCACAAGACCTCTTCGCCTTCGCCTCGAACAACAATGTCGGCGCCGTTAAGAAGAGATTCTTCAGGGCAGGAGGTTGGATGATTGCCTCCGGTTATCACAATACAATCAGGATGCAGAGTTTTGAGCATTCGAATGAGTTGATAGGCGCGCCCTGCCCTGGGAGTCAGAATGCTCAAGCCGAAAATGTATGGCCGCTCAAGTCCCTGAACAAGATCGGAAAGAGTGCGCTCATTGACCGCAAGAAGTTCCTCGTCCACAATTTTGACTTTGACGCCACGGGCCTGCAGGTATCCCGCCAGATAACCGAGTCCCATTGGAATACCGATAGGAACGTATCTGGACAAAAAACCGCCGAATTTTTCCCCTACAGGATTGATAAGAAGCATTAACCGCTCTCCTGAATGGTCTTATCCAAGTGACGCTCCCCGCCCAAAGGGCGGGGCTCTTCAGCGGAACTACGCCGTAGCATATCAGGCAACCCGCCTTCGTCGGGTACCTCCGCCATTCCTCCCCTCGTAGAACGCGGGCTCCCTGACGAAGGCGAGTGGAAGGAAGTATTGATCATGTCAAACGATAAAAGATTCTCACCTGCACCACGCTACAATCGCATTATTCATTGCATGATATGATGATGATTCCGCAGGGATTGTGCAAGGACTAAAATCTGCTCGAAATGGCCTGAGCCTGCCGCATAATGACCTGATTGGTCGAATTATACTGGATGAAATTATAGAATCGTGGGGCCACCTGATTGAACTCAGAAGGATTCTTTCGCTGCATGGCCATCAATTGCGCAAGAAGTTGAATACGACTTTGGCGGTTGGCACGTATCACATCGGCTGCCCGATAAACGTCAAAGTAATTGATATTCATCACAAGGCAGTCCAATGGAGTTGTTTCCTTGTGAAGGCCTTTCCATGTTTCCCATGTTATCCATTGTTTGGTCCAATCTGTGCGGTCGTGTTCAAAGTTGGCATATAAAGGAGCTCCGTAGTCAAACCGCCAGACAGGTATCACAGATGCTGCCAGACGATTATAAGTGTCCAGCATAAGAGGATTTCCGGCGCCGGGATATGTTATAATGAAGGATAGTATGCGGCAGTTATCAACGTACACATAGTCAAATCCGTTGGTCTCAAGGAAATCATCATAGCATTCCCATTGCGACAATTGTGGCGCTTCGGCCTTGCAGGACTCCCACACACGCAAGGGGGTTTTGATCTTCATGGTGCAAGGCCAGACAGCAAAGTCGCCTTCGCCCGTGGCAGTCTTGCCTTCGCGACTTATGATATCCATGGCTCTATGGATGCCACTGCCCATCCTTAGCATCGGCGCAGTGTGCACCCATTGATTGGCGACAATGGCGAGAACGAGAACAGTCTGGAGTCCCGTCAAAAAGCGTCCCTTCAAAACGTTCCGGCTCACCCAATTAGCAGAATAATGCACCCCCACAGCTGCAAGGACTGGCCACGCGCTGATCTCCAGCATTCTGTCTCTCGGACATTTATAGTAGTAGCAACCCCAAAACAGTCCGCCGTAGAGAACCCAGGCTGTAATTGCGAACAATTGATCGTTAAACATCCATAAAGTGAAACGGTCGCGCTTGACGTGCAGGCATGTGGCTATCAATACGCCAAGAATCACAACCAGAATAAAAGCTCCGCCATTGACATAACTCATGACAAACCAGTCGTTGGCGAGATGTACCGGATTGATGCGATTAAAAAGAGGACCACCATCAATTTTGCCTTCACTCAAGTGTCGCGGCAGAGCGTATAGCCATTCAACCCCGGTTAACCGCGCAAAGCCGCGATAGTAAACGAACATGAGAAGCACAGGAACGAGAAGACCAACCCCGAAACACGCCACTTCACGGATCTTGCCTTTGATCCCATTTGGGTTCTTCCACAGCACTACAATAACGGCAACGAACGGCAGGAATGGAAGAACCAGTTTAATATGAAACAAAAGAGTGAACGATAAAGATGCCCCTGCCATGAGCATTGTCCGATACAGTCCGTCAGGCCGCCGCGACACAAGAAAATACATCGTCGCAGTGAAGAAGAACGTGGCAGTGGAATAATCATAACCGCGACCAGTATCTATGAATTGCGATCCGCCTACGAGCCACAGGCATCCGGCCAGAACTGCGACACGCAATCCAAGCTCACGGCAGCACCATCTTAGCATTAACGCCATAGCCCCAACGGCAAAGGCAATATCTATCAGCGAAAATGTGGTGATGGAACGCTGGCCCGTTATGGCGATGACCAGCGCTTTGAGCATCATATACATGGGTTTGGCGTTGTCGTCATTTTGACAGAGATCACCCATGCAATGTTTATTAAAATCAGACAATGAAACTGTTTTATGGGCATCTGTCAGCAACCACTTCCATGCCAAATGACAGAACTCAGCAGCGTTCCACGAGGAGCTGACATCGGAGTCGTTGAAGTTCCTATCCCAGATTCCCCAAATTCTGATACTCGCACCCAGCAAAAGGATGAACATCAGCACGATCTGAGGAGAGAGGAGGCGAGTGAACCAGGTCGACGATTCTGAATGCTGGGATGCCATCACAGCATTATCTCCGTCAACCTCGATTGTTCGATCGCGTTTCATGTTATTGCTCGTATTACAGATTCTTGTAATTATGCGCATTCCGCATGTGGATCGCCCAATGGACGAAGACTTTCGATGATCGTATCCATCGGCGAAATCCGATACCCCAGTTCACGTTCGGCTTTTGCCGACGAATAGAACCCGAACAACGCTGCAAGCTTCCCGGCATCCCACCCCAATTTACCAAACAGCAAGTCAGCAAGTCCGCCAAGGAAAGGCAACGCTAATGGCGACAGGCGAATGCCGGGAGGTTTAACTCCAAACAATCCGGCAATACGGCCAAAATAATCCCCGTATGTGAGATTGTGTCCGCCCAGAATATACCGTTCGCCTTTTCTGCCCAGATCGAATGCCAGGATCATGCCATCAGCCACATCCTCAACGAAAGAAAAACAATTACCGCCCGGAGGGTACATTCTCATTGCTCCTTGCGCAATCT